>JASGDS010000203.1:0-28053 GCA_047607025.1 Microbacterium sp. | reverse complement strand
TTCCTCGGCACCCCCTACTGGCACGGAACCATCCCGCGCGCCGCTCGGCTCTGTGGGTGCGAGCGCATGTCGTCGTGGCTGGGTGCGGGGCTGGCGCCGGTCGTGGTTGTGTGAGGTGCAGTGGCTTGCGCACCACGATAGGTGTGTGGGGGTGCGCAAGGCACTGCGCCGCTGTGGACGTCGCTGAGGTGCAGTGGCTTCGGCACGGCGACGGGGCCTCGAAGGTGCGCAAGGCACCGCACCCCCGCGACTCCGAACGTAACCGACGGCCCACGCGGCACGGGGCGCGGCTACCGTTGATGCCATGAGTGATTTCTACGACCGTCAGCACGACAAGGCCTACACGCGCGTCTACAAGGAGCAGACCGCCGACATTCTGAAGACCTGGGGCGACTTCAACACCGCTGTGTTCGCCGAGGATGGCGCGCGCGAGATCCCGAAGAAGTTCCGCGAGCTGATCGCGGTCGCGGTGGCGCTCACGACGCAGTGCGCCTACTGCATCGAGGCGCACACGAACGCGGCGGTGGCGTCGGGGGCTACGGATGGCGAGCTCGCCGAGACGGCGTGGGTCGCCACGGCGCTGCGCGCGGGTGGCGGATTCGCTCACGGTCGCCTCGCCTTCAAGTTCGCCGAAGAGGCCGGCCACCAGCACTGACATGAGCGACATCCTCATCACCCCCGACGAGCTCGCCGAGCTCACGGCGCGCGATGAGCACGTGCGCATCCTCGACGTGCGCTACCGGCTCGACAAGCCGGATGGCCGTGAAGACCACCGAAGCGGACATATTCCCGGAGCGGTATATGTCGATCTCGATGCGGAGCTCGCCGCACGCGGTGTCGCCGCCGATGGCCGCCACCCGCTGCCTGGCACACCCGATCTGCAGCAGGCCGCGCGCCGCTGGGGTGTGAACGACGGCGACACGGTCGTGGTCTATGACGACTACAACTCGGTCGCCGCTTCCCGCGCCTGGTGGCTGCTGACCGACGCGGGTGTCGACGCGCGCATCCTCGATGGGGCGCTGCGCGGATGGGTGAGCGCGGGCCATGCGCTGGAACAGGGCGAGACGACTCCGGTGCCGGGCACCGTGACGCTCAGTGCGGGGCGTCTGCCGCAGCTGACGACGGATGGCGCCGCGCAGCTCGCCGCGACGGGCATCCTGATCGACGTGCGCGCAGCCGAGCGCTACCGAGGTGAGACAGAGTCGATCGACCCCGTCGCCGGGCACATCCCCGGCGCCCGCAACGTGCCGTTCGCGGAACTGCTCGACGAGCGACGGCGGCTGAAGAACCCTGAGCAGCTGCGCCAGATCTTCACCGAGGTCGGCGCAACCCCAGATGAACAGGTCGGCGTCTACTGCGGTTCGGGTGTCACGGCCTCGCTCGGAGCCGCAGCCCTGCGCGAAGCCGGATTCGCGCCGCGGCTCTACCCCGGTTCGTGGAGTGCCTGGAGCAGCACACCCGGCCGACCGGTTGTTGTCGGTTCGAAACCGTTCGGGGAATAACGTCGGGGCGAATCGGGGTTAAGCTGGCAGGCTCTGCCCGTTGCGCGAACGGGTCCTCTCCACGAACGACTGCGACATTCCAGCATGCCTCATACAGAATCCTCCCGGTCCATCCTTGCCTCCCTCGCTCGCCTCATCCCCTTCGCCCGCCCCGCCATGCCCAAGCTCGCCCTCGGCGGCGTCTCGGCGCTCGTCGGCTCGGGTCTCGCCCTCGCCATCCCGATCGCCATGGAGTGGATCGTGGGCGACCTCATCTCCTCCCATCTTGTGCGCGCCGTGATGTGGGGCGCGTTCGTCGTGCTGCTGCTCGGCCTCAGCGAGGCGGCGATGTCGTACGCGCGCCGCTGGTTCGTTCTCGGCCCGGCCACGCTCGTCGAGTACGACCTGCGCAGCACCTTCTTCAACCGGCTGCAGCGGCTTCCCGTCGAGTTCCACGACCGGTGGGCGGGAGGCCAGCTGCTCAGCCGCATGATGCAGGACTTCAACGTCATCCGCAGATGGATGGCCTTCGGCCTGATCATGCTGCTCATCAACCTGATCACGATCATCGTCGGCGCAGCTCTCCTGTTCCGCTGGCACTGGGCGCTGGCCCTCGTCTTCCTGCTCACGGGCATCCCGCTGTGGCTGGCCGGCTACCGCTTCGAGCAGAAGTACGGCACGCTCAGCCGTCTCAGCCAGGATCAGCAGGGCGACCTCGCCACCAGCGTCGAGGAGAGCGTGCACGGCATCCGCGTGCTCAAGGCTTTCGGCCGCGGGCCGCACGCGCTGCGCCGGTTCCGCACGCAGGCCGAGAGTCTGCGCGACACCGAGATGCGCAAGGGCTTCGCGCTGGCCGGCATCGACTTCTGGCTCGTGGCGATGCCCGAGCTGGCGTTCGCGATCAGCCTGCTGCTCGGCATCTGGCTCGCCTCGACGGGCGGCATCACCGTGCCGCAGCTGTTCGCCTTCTTCTCCATGGCCACCGTGCTGCGCTGGCCGATGGAGTCGATCGGCTTCCTCTTCTCCTTCCTCATCGACGCGCGAACGGCCACCGACCGCGTGTTCGAGGTGTTCGAGGCGACCAACACGATCACCGACCCCGACGAGCCGCGTCACCTCGACCATCCGCGCGGCGCGCTCGCCTTCGAGGGCGTGCACTTCCGCTACCAGGACGCGAAGGAGACGGAGCCCGATCTGCTGAACGGCATCGACCTCGCCCTCGTTCCCGGTGAGACGATGGCGCTCGTCGGCCTGACAGGAAGCGGCAAGACGACGCTCACGACCCTGCCCGCGCGCCTGTATGACGTGACGGATGGCCGTGTGACGCTCGACGGCGTCGACGTGCGCGAGCTGTCGCTCGTCGAGCTGCGCACGCATATCGCGATGGCGTTCGAAGACGCGACGCTGTTCTCGGCCACGGTGCGCGAGAACGTGCTGCTCGGTCGCGACGACCTCGTCATCACCTCGCCCGAGGCCGACGCCGTGCTCGCCGAGGCACTCGATGTCGCACAGGCGAGCTTCGTGCACGATCTGCCGGATGGCGTCGACACGCAGATCGGCGAGGAGGGCCTGAGCCTGTCGGGCGGGCAGCGTCAGCGCCTCGCCCTTGCCCGCGCAGTCGCCGCCCATCCGACTGTCATCGTGATGGATGACCCGCTGAGCGCCCTCGACGTCGAGACGGAGGAGAGCGTGCAGGCGGGCCTCAAGCGCGTGCTCGATTCGACCACCGCGCTCGTCGTCGCGCACCGGCCGTCCACCGTGGCGCTCGCCGACCGCGTGGCGCTGCTGCAGGATGGCCGAGTGTCGGCCGTCGGCACCCACTCGGAGCTGATGGCGAGCTCGCTCGACTACCGCAGGGTGATCTCGTCGATCGAGGCTGACTTCGAGGAGTCGGGCGGAAGCGCCGACGCCGCACACCACGACGAGACGGAGGTGGCACGATGAGCTCGGTTCACGGCACCGCGGGCGAAGACCGCGACGATTACACGAAGTCCGAGTCCAAGGTCATCCAGCGCCGTTCGCTGCGCTTGCTCGGCTCGCTGCTGAAGCCGCTGAAGTGGCAGGTCGTGCTGCTCGGCGTCGTCGTGCTCGCGCAGACGGTGGTGCGGGTGGCGGGGCCGCTGCTCGTCGGCCTCGGCATCGACCGGGGTCTTCCCGCCGTGCTGAAGCACGGCGACTGGGGCCCGGCGTGGCTCATCGGCGGCGGCTACATCGTCACCGCGCTGGGCGGTGCCGGGCTGCTCGCCTGGTACGACACGCTCGCGGTGCGCCTCACCCAGAGCGTCATGCTCGAGCTGCGCACGCGACTGTTCCGCCATACGCAGCGCCTCAGCCTGGAGTTCCACGAGACCTACACCTCCGGCCGCGTCATCTCGCGTCAGACGAGCGACCTCGACACCATCCGTGAGCTGCTCAACGGCGGCATGAACCAGCTGATCTTCGGCGTGCTCTACGCCGGGTTCACACTCGGCGCGCTCGCGATCGCCGACGTGCGCAGCGCGCTCGTCGTGCTCATCGCGCTCGTCCCGCTCGCCTTCCTGATGCGCTGGTTCTACGGCAATTCGCAGCGGGTGTACCGGCAGTCGCGCGTCGTTTCGGCGAAGCTCATCGTGAAGTTCGTCGAGACGATGACGGGCATCCGCGCGGGCAAGTCGTTCCGCGCCGAGCCGCGTAACGAGGTGGAGTTCGGTGGTCTCGCGAAGGATTACCGCGACGTGAGTATGAAGTCGGTCCGCCTGTTCGGCGTGTTCGAGCCCGGCTTGCAGGCGATCGCCGCCTGCGCGACCGCGGGCGTCGTGCTGTGGGGCGGGCTGCGCGTGATGGATGGCACGTTCACCGCCGGTCTGCTGCTGGCGAGCGTGCTGTACGTGCGCAACTTCTTCAGACCGCTGCAGGATGTCGCGATGTTCGTGAACTCGTTCCAGTCGGCATCCGCCGCGCTCGAGAAGGTCTCTGGCGTGCTGGAGCAGGAGCTCACGGTCGCCGAGCCCGCCGCGCCGGTTGCCGTCGAGCACGCGACAGGGCATCTGCGCTTCGACCACGTGCGCTTCGCCTACCGCACCGGCAAGCTCGTGCTGCCCGAGTTCGACCTCGACATTCCCGCCGGCCAGACCGTTGCGCTCGTCGGCACGACGGGTGCCGGCAAGTCGACGCTCGCAAAGCTGCTCGCCCGGTTCTACGACCCGGTGGATGGCAGCGTGCGGCTCGACGACGTCGACCTGCGCGAGATCGCGGGCAGGGATCTGCGTCGCGCGATCGTCATGGTCACGCAGGAGGCGTACCTCTTCAGCGGAACCGTCGCGGACAACATCGCGCTCGGCCGGCCGGACGCCCCCTTCGAGGACATCGTCCGGGCGGCGCGCGCGGTGGGTGCGGAGGAGTTCATCCAGCACCTGCCAGACGGCTACGACACCGAGGTGAACAAGCGAGGAGGACGCGTCTCGGCCGGGCAGCGGCAGCTGATCTCGTTCGCGCGCGCGTTCCTCGCCGACCCCGCGGTGCTCATCCTCGACGAGGCGACGGCGTCGCTCGACATCCCGAGCGAGCGGGCCATCCAGGACGCCCTGCAGACGCTGCTGGTCGACCGCACCGCGATCATCATCGCGCACCGCCTGTCGACGGTCGAGATCGCCGACAGGGTGCTGGTGATGGAGCACGGCGAGATCATCGAGGATGACACGCCATCCGCCCTGATCGCGGGCACGGGCAAGTTCGCGCAGCTGCACAGGGCCTGGCGCGAGTCCCTCGTCTGACGGTCTGGGTCGTCAGCGCGGCGAGCGGAGCGCGTCGAAGACGGTGAGGGCGACGGCGGTGCTGCCGGAGGCGTTGGGGTGGAGCGACGCGCCGAACAGCTGCGGGTCATCGATCACGCCGAACACCCACGGGTCTGCGGTGCCCGTCTCGTGTCCCGTCAGCTGTGACGCCGCCACATGCGGCGCGCCGGTGCGATCCGCGGCCGAGGCGAAGGCCGCGGCGAGCGTCGCCTGACGCTGTCGCAGCTCGTCAGCGCCGTCGAAGTGGGTGGATGCCGCACCGATGATCGGCAGGTCGTCCACGAGCATGATGTGCGCGCCGGGCGCCCGCTCGCGCACGCGCTCGACGACCCGGGCGAGACCATCCGCGGCCGACCGCCGGTCATCGGGCGCCACGCCGGGCAGCTCGATGGTGTCCGGAGAACCGAGGCGCCGCAGCATCGCCGCCGACCTGCGCGCGATGCGCGAGGCGGCCACGAGCGTCAGAGAGACCGCCCGCGGGCGGGCAGAGAGAAAGGCGACGGGGTCTCGATGGGGGAGGGGTATTCGAGGCCCCGCCGCCGGTCAGGTGCCGACATGCACGCAGGGCGTGACGTCGGAAATCTTCAGGTGTGCGGGATGGGTCTCAGAAACGGATCTCGGCGATAGTCTCACCGTACTCGGTCTCGCCCACGGGAGTGAAACCGACATGCGTGAAGAACTGCTCCGGACCCAGCTCACCGGCCTCGTAGACGGCGTTGAGGTGGTCGAAGCCGCGGCTCTTGGCCTCGTCGATGAGCTTCTCGACGGCGAAGCTGCCGATGCCGCGCCGCTGCTCGGAGCCGCCGACGTTGATGCGCCACAGCACCGACTGGAAGTAGTCGGGGACGGCGTCCTTGTCGAAGTTCGCGCTGATGAAGCCGACGACGGTGTCATCGCCGTCGAGCACGACGCGCTGCCAGGTGGTGGAGGGGTTCAGCACGGATGCCGCGATGCCGTACGACACGGGGGCGAGGAACTGCTCCTGACCCGGCTTGAGGCTCAGAGAGTTGACCTGGACGATCGTGTCGGCCGACAACTCAACGAGGTGCAGTTCGCTCATGCTCCCAGCCTAACCCGCTCCAGGGGGCTCATCACGAGTGCACATAAACTTCGCTGCCGACCTGTAGGAACTTGTACATCGTCAGTGCGTCGGCCTCGGACAGGTTGATGCAGCCATGGCTCTTGCGCCAGCCGACGCCCGTCGACGGGTCGATGCCGAAGTCGCTGTGCCAGTAGGTTCCGTGGAACCCCTGGTCGCCGTTGAAGTAGCTGATCCACTTCACGTCGGCGGTGCAGTAGTCGAAGCTGGAACCCGGTGTCGCCGCATACTCGCCATCCGCGGTGCAGTCGCCCATGTTCTGGCTGGCCAACTGCGCGTACACGGTGAAGTGGCCCGTCTGAGTGTCGTGTCCGGGCAGCCCGGAGGCGAACGGCATGGTCGCGACAACCGCGTCTTCTCCATCGTTCTTCTGCTCGTACAGCGTGACGGTGCCCGTCGTCAGGTTCGCATCGACGTGGCGGTAGTAGGTCGTCGTCTCGTACGCGACGTCCTCCACGTTCAGCTCGAAGTGGCCGCTGCCATCCGTCAGCTGGCTCGCGACCTCATCGGCGATGCCGTCGGTCGAGTTCAGACCCCAGCCGTCCTGCCCCTCCTGCAGCACCCGCAGCTCGTCGCCGGAGGAGTTCGTGACGACCTCCTTGTCGACGACATCGCGGTTGACCTGGTCCGGCAGCGTATCGACGACCTTCTGCACCGCGTCCTTGTCGACGGTCACGTGGAAGGCGCCGTCTTCGACCGTCACATCGAGCCAGGATGCCGCTGTCTTCGCGTCGACGTCGACGGCCTCGTCGTCGCCGATGTAGAAGCCGACGTCGCTCACCAGCGTGTTGAGGGAGTCAGCCTCGGCCTGTGCGTCTTCTGTCGTGATGGCGGCGTCGACGCTGCTCGGCTCGGCGGTCACCGTCACGTTGCCCCCAGAGCCCGTACTCACGGCGGCGGTGATGTCGGTGACGAGCTGATCGAAGTCGATTCCGGTGCCGGGTGTCGCCTCGACGACGGTGAACTTGCCGTCGTCTTCGGAGTAGGTGACCTGGGCATCGACGGGATCGGTGAACATCTCGGGTGCCGCAGCGACGAGCGCGTCCTGCGCGATCTCGGGGTCGATCGTCACCTGCACCGGAAGATCGCCTGGATTCCACTCGCCGACCTTCCACAGCGGGTAGTCCGTGAACGCGTCATTCGCCGCCGCCTGCGCGTCGGCGTGAAGGCCGAGGTCAGCGGCGGACAGCGTCACGTCGCCGTCTTCGCCCTTGATGGTGACCTCCGTCGCGTCGAAACCGGTCGCGATCTTCTCGGCAGCGCTGCCCGCGGTGTGCAGTCCGACGTTCGCGCCGGCGACAACCGTGCCTGGCGCGATGAGAATGAGCGAGCAGACCGCGGCTCCCGCGACCACGAGGGCACTGGGCACGCCGATCCACCAGCCGAGGTGACGCTTCTTCTTCTCGGGTTCCGCTGGCGCCCATTCGACGGGAGGCTCGGGGCCGTCGCCCGATGTGTCCATCGGCTTGGTCGCGAGATCGGTCATGAGCTATGCCCCCTGGAATGCGCCGCGATTCGGCATGCGTGCCCTTCCATGATACGGGGCCGAACCTGATGAACGCCGGGATACCGTCACGATGCAGAAACGATCGCCCCTGAGTCATCCAAGAGTCGCCGCCCGCGTCCCAGTGGCGGTGAACCCGAAAGATCAAAAGTTTGTAAAGAGTCTTTCTAAAAGGTGCCGGATGGTTGCGCCGAGAGGGTTTGTTAAAGAAACTTACAAACATGGATCAGAGACGAACGCGACAGGTGCTGACGAAGGTGCTGCCCGAGCACGCCAGGGCGCACAACCGTTCACTCGTGCTGCAGACGCTGTTCCACGACGGCGCGATGAGCCGTGCCGACCTCGCCCGGGCAACCGGTCTCACCCGCGTGACGACCTCCGATCTGATCGGCGACCTCATCTCCGAGGGGATCGTCATCGAGCAGGGTGTTCGCGCCCAGGCCCGCCCCGGCAAGCCGGCCATCCTCGTCGATCTCGACCGCGAGGGCCTGAACGTCATCGCGCTCGACCTCTCGGGTGCCAACGAGTACGTCGGCGCCCTGATGAACCTCGCGGGTGACATCCTCGAGCGCCTCACCGTCGCCCGGCCGTCCGATGGCGAGAGCGGTGTCGCGAGCCGCCGCGTGCGCGAGCTCGCGACCGACCTCGCCGCGCCATCCGCCGCTCGCATTCTCGGCGTCGGCGTCGGCGCGCCCGGCGTCATCTCGGCCGATGGCGTCGTCGTCTCGGCCCCCAACATCGGATGGCGCGACGCGCCGCTGCGCGCCCGGCTGTCGGAAGCACTCGACCTGCCCGTCGTCATCGCCAACGACGCCAACGCGGCCGTGCTCGCCGAGTACACGCTCGGCGGGGCATCCGGCGACCTCATGCTCATCAAGATCGGACGAGGCGTCGGATCCGGCGTGCTCGTGCGCGGCGAGCTGACCCGAGGCAGCCGCGACGCGGCGGGCGAGATCGGCCACGTCACCGTCGGCACGGATGGCGGCCCGCGCTGCGGCTGCGGACGCGACGGATGCCTCGAAGCCTGGATCGGCGTGCCCGAGCTGCAGGCGCGTCTGGCGCGCCGCGGCGCGGACGCCGACACGGTGCTGCGCGACGCGGGCGAACGGCTCGGCATCGCGATCGCCCCCGTCATCGGCACCCTCGACCCGGACGAGATCGTGCTCTCCGGGCCGGCCGACCTGCTCGACGGCGTCTTCCGTCAGGCGACGATCGACGCGCTCGCTCAGCGCACCCTCACCCCGGGCGGCGTGCAGCCGACCGTGCGGATGTCCGTCCACGGCGAAGACGTCGTGCTGCGCGGCGCCTTCGCCCTCGTGCTCGACGCGACCCTCGGCATCCGCTGACCAGAACCTCTCCCCATCCACCCCAACAGAAGGACACACCATGTATCGAAAGATCGTGACGGCCGCCGCCGTACTCGGCGTCGCCGGTCTCGCCCTCGCCGGATGCTCGTCTGCGAGCGACGACGATGAGGGCTCGGCCGACGGCACGCCTGCGGCAGGCGACATCCGCGCCGCGCAGGAGTCGAAGATTCTCACTGACACCGGCGCTGCTGCTCATTCCCGCAGGCGCGGTCGTCGGGGTGTTCACCCTCTGGCCGCTCATCCGGCTGGTGGTGATGTCGTTCCAGGAGTACGGCCGCGCGCAGATCTTCGGTGCGCCGCCCGCCTTCGTCGGATTCGACAACTACATCGACGTGCTGACCGACTCGAACTTCTGGGCGGTGCTCGGTCGCAGCGTCGCGTTCTGCGCGGTCAACGTCGCGCTCACCATGGGGCTCGGCATCGCGATCGCCGTTCTCATGACGAAACTCGGCCGCGTCATGCGCGGTCTCGTCTCGGTCGGCCTGCTGCTGGCCTGGGCGATGCCGCCCCTGTCGGCGACGACCGTGTGGGGATGGATGTACGACACCGACTCGGGCATCGTCAACTACCTCATCACGGCGCTCACCCCCGCTGATTTCACGGGCCATTCCTGGCTCATCCACCCCCTCAGCTTCTTCTTCGTCGCCACGATCATCGTCACCTGGATGTCGGTGCCGTTCGTCGCCTTCACCTCGTACGCGGGGCTGAACCAGGTGCCTGGCGAGGTGCTCGAGGCGGCATCGCTCGACGGCGCGACGGGGATGGCGCGCTTCCGCCTGGTGACGGTGCCGTACATCCGCAGCGTGCTCGTCGTGCTGTTCGTGCTGCAGATCATCTGGGACATCCGGGTGTTCACGCAGATCTACGCGCTGCAGACGATCGGCGGGCTGCGCGATGAGACCAACACCATCGGCGTCTACATCTACGCCACGGCCACCAGCGGCGGCGACCAGGGCGCGGCGGGCGCGATCGCCGTCATCCTCGTCATCCTCATGATGGCGGCGGCCGGCTACTACGTCATCGCGACACTGCGCGAGGAAGAGGCGAACGCATGAACAGGCCACGCCGTGCCGCCTCCCGCGGCATTCTCAACGTGATCGCGGTGATCGTCTTCCTCTTCAGCGCCTTCCCCGTGTACTGGATGGTCTCGTCGTCGCTGCTGCCATCCAGCGCCGTGCGCTCGTCCACGCCGCACTGGTTCCCAGACGAGTTCACGCTGTCGAACGTCGTGAACGTCGTCACGGAGCCATCCGGATCGATCGCCTTCGGACCCGCTCTCGGAATGAGCGTTCTGGTGACCGTGTGCGCGGTCGTGTTCGCGCTGCTGTTCGCGTTCCTCGCCTCGCTCGCGCTGACGAGATTCATGTTCCTCGGCCGCCGCGCGCTCATCATCGCGGTGCTCGTCGTCCAGATGATTCCCGCCGAGGCGCTCATCATCTCGACCTTCCGCGTGCTCGACGGATGGCACCTCATCAACAGCGCTGTCGGCCTCATCTGCGTCTACGTCGCGGCGGTGCTTCCCTTCACGATCTGGACGCTTCGCGGTTTTGTGAACGGCATCCCCGCCGAGCTGGAGGAGGCGGCTCAGGTCGACGGCTGCACACGCATGGGCGCATTCTGGCGGGTGACGTTCCCGCTTCTCGGGCCGGGCCTCGCCGCCACGGGGGTGTTCGCCTTCATCCAGGCGTGGAACGAGTTCATCTACGCGCTCATCATCATGACGAGACCCGAGACCCGCACGCTTCCCGTCTGGCTGCGCGCCTTCGTACAGGCGACCAAGGAGACCGACTGGGCGGCGATCATGGCGGGCTCGACGCTCTGCGCCATCCCCGTCATCGTGTTCTTCCTCATCGTGCAGGGGCGGATGACCCAGGGGATGGTCGCAGGGGCGGTCAAGGGATGACGCTCGACGCGCGCATCGGATTGGATGTGGGCGGCACGAAGATCGACGCGCTCGCGCTCGCGGGCGCCGCGCTGCTCGCCCCCGCCCTCGAGTCGCCCGAAGTGCTCGATTGAGCGCGTTTTCGAGCCCCTTGGGCGACATGAACCGGGGTGGGCGCCTTCGCGTCGCCGAAAGTGCTGGAGGGGGCGCGTCTCCGAGTAGCGACGCTCGAGGTGGGGCTGATGATGAAAGAGTGGCGGCACTCCCAGGTGCAGTGCGAAAGGCACCGCTGTCGACGCTCACAGGTGCGCAATGCACTGCACGTCGGTGCTGCGCGGCGAGGTGCAGTGGGCTGTGCACGGCCGCGGGTGCGGGAGGGTGCTCAACTCACTGCGCCCCGGGGGTCACTCAAAGCGACGTCCGCTTGTCTGAAAGGATGAACTCATGGCTGAAGTAATCATTGTTCCCGACGCCTGCTCCGCCGGTGCACTCGTCGCCGATGCGATCGTCGGACTCATCCGGCGTCGCCCGGATGCCGTGCTCGGACTTGCGACGGGATCGACTCCGCTTCCGGTGTACGAGGCGCTCGTGCCGCGACTGACGGATGTCGATGTGTCGCAGGTGCGTGGGTTCGCGCTGGATGAGTACGTCGGCATCGACCCGGGTCATCCCCAGTCGTATCGCTCGGTCATCACGAACGAAGTGGTGACACCGCTCGGCCTCGACCCCGCGCGCATTCATACGCCCAATGGCGGGGTGGGTGGCATCGAGCACGCGGGCGGCGACTACGAGGCGGCGATCGATGAGGCCGGTGGCGTCGACCTGCAGATTCTCGGCATCGGCTCGAATGGGCACATCGGCTTCAACGAGCCTGGATCGTCCTTCGCGTCGTCGACGCGCATCAAGACGCTCGCGCAGCGCACGCGTGAGGACAATGCGCGGTTCTTCGACTCCATCGACGATGTGCCGATGCACTGCATCACCCAGGGGCTTGGCACGATACTGCGGGCGAGGCATCTCGTGCTGCTCGCGTTCGGTGAGGGCAAGGCGCAGGCCGTCGCCGACGCCGTCGAGGGCTCGGTGACGGCGTCGGTGCCTGGGTCGGCCATCCAGCTGCATCCTCATGTGTCGGTCGTCGTCGACGAAGCGGCGGCGTCGAAGCTCGAGCGCGCCGACTACTATCGCTACGTCTACGACAACAAGCCCGCCTGGCAGGTGCTGTAGCGCGCCGAGGCGCGGTTCGCGCCCTGGGTGGATGAGGTCGTATGACCTCATCCACCCAGGGCGCGAATCGCGTTCAGCGTGGTGCTGGCGTCAGGCGCGGCGTCGGATGGCGAGTGTCGCGGCTCCCACAACGAGGAGGCCGAAGGCGCCCAGCAGCAGTGGTGCGGCGGACCAGCCCGAGTCGGCGCCCGTCGGGACCAGCGGGCCATTCGTCGGCGACGGCGTCGCGGTGGCCGTGGCGGTCGCGGTGGGCGTCGCCGTTGCGGTGGGTGTGGCGGTCGCGGTGGCCGTGGCGGTCGCGGTGGCCGTGGCGGTCGCGGTCGGTGTCGCCGTCGGGGTGGCATCGGGGTCGACGACCTCGATGGTCACCGTCGCCGGCTCCGAGTAGTGCTCGCCATCGTAGGCGCGGAAGGTAAAGCTCGTGTCACCGACGAAGTCCTTCGCGGGCTTGTAGGTGAGGCCAGCGCCATCGATGTCGCTGAGCTCACCCGTGTCCGCATCGAGGTCGTCGACGATCTCGTAGCTCAGGTCGTCGACGTCGGTGTCGGGGTCGGTCGCGGTGAGCGTGATCTCCAGCTTCGTGTTGATGTCAGCGGTCAGCTCCTGCGGGTCAGCGACCGGTGAAGGATCAGTGATGAACGAGTTCTGACCGATGATCACCGTGCTGTCGAGGTTTGTATCGCTGGCATCGGCGATCACGAGCTTGATGTGGTTGACCTCGCCAGCGGTGACGGGCGCCGAGAAGGTGAGCGGGGTGGTGTAGCCGTCGAACTCGGTGTCGTGCGACCCGTCCTCGTTGTCGACGAAGAGCGACGAGTTCACGTCGTTGTTGATCGTGTGGATCGTGATCGGTGCCTTTTCACCCGCCTCGTCGTCGATCAGGGCAGAGTTCTCGCCGTTGACGAAGAAGCCGAAGACGTCGTTGAAGTCGCTGTCGACGAACTCGTTGTACTCATCGGAGCCGAAGACGTAGGTGAAGCCGACCGTGTCAGTCTGCGCAACGAAGTCGAATTCGAGCACCGAGGCATCGTATGTCTGCAGCGGGTCGACGATGGCGTCGAGGTCCGGATCGCCATCTGTGCCGATGTCGCTGGACATCGCTGTTGAGTCGTTGGGGCCGAGGATCGAGGAGGAGTCTCCGCTGACCGAGCCCGAGGAGAGGGCGACACCGTCGATGCCGAGCGTGTCGGAGAACCCGCTCGTGATGCCTGTCGACTCCTTCGCGCCGGAGAAGGAGATGTTGCTGACCTCTGTGCTGTCACCGATCAGCGCGGTGACGAGGTCTTCGACAGCGACCGTGTTCAGGTCTTGCACATCCTGGCCCTCGGAGGCCGACGCGCCAAGGGCACCGGCGCCGACGAACAGGATGGTGGCAGCAGTGCAAGCGAGCAGGCGCGTCTTCACAGGGTCCTCCGAAGTGACGGATAGGTTCACTCAAAACCTAAGCGACTCTCAGGAAATACTCAAGTGTGCATTCGGCCGGATGGACCTCGCGGCGGCGCTCAGCGCAGCGCGCGGGCGTTGACGACGGCGCCGGTGGCGACGGCGATCACACCGAACACGATGCCGGTGATGCCGAAGCCGAGCTGCCAGAGGGCGATCGTGGCCGAGAGGAAGATGACGAGCTCCACGAACATCCGCACGAAGGGGTGCACGTGGAAGACGGCCTTCGGGGCGACGAAGAGCGCCCAGAGCAGGATGGCGATGGCCGGCGCGGCGATGCCGACCACGACGTTCCACGGGAACGCCCAGGCGATGAACCCCCACACCGCCAGCAGCGCGAACGCGGCGATCTCGGTGAGGAACCGCAGCACGTCGACGCCGGTGATGCGGCGGAACTCCTGGGTGTCGGACACGCCCTCCATCCTATTCCCGTCGCACTCTTTGCGGTCAGAGCCGTGTCTTGGCCGGAAGAAGTGCGACGGGCCCTTCGACAGGCTCAGCCCTTCGACAGGCTCAGGAACCAGAGGGGAGGTCACTCGAAGCGGGTGGCGGCCTGGCCGGTGTGGCGCGTGGCGGTGCGGAAGGTGCTCGCCACGGCGAGGGCTGCGATGACGAGGCAGGTGATGTTGTCTTCGCGCGTCTGACCCTCGAACCGCGTGACCTTCGGCATCGTCTCGAAGACGTGTGCGGTGATGGCGGTCAGTGCGGCGAGGCCGTGCCCGTGTCCGCGGTGCTGCTCCGCGATGCGCAGGTCGAACAGGGGGAGTGGGGTCTTCGAGGTCTTCGAAGGTCGTGAAGCCGATGCGGCCGTGCTCGCTGTCGACGAGCCAGAACGAGTCATGCTCGTCATCGCGGTAGCGCCCCTCGGTGATGTTCTCCTCGACCTGCGTCGCCGTCAGCCGGGGCCTCATGTGAAACGGGACCTCGTTCGAGGTAAGAAACGCCACCAGGTCCGACCGATCGTCGCCCGCCGCATCCATCCGAACCAGTGCAACCATCCCCGAGCCTATCGACCACCCCTCGCCCCGTAAGAGCTTCAACCGGCGCCAGCCCTTCCCCTCCGTGAGCGCGAGCGGTCGACCAGAGCCCAGCGTTGATTGGCGCGCTCGCGGAGGGGCGCTTCGGGGTGAACCACCGAGCGCAGCGAGGAGGATCGGGGCCCCCGCTTTCGCGCCCCGGAGCGAGGGCGGCAATCAACGCGGATGAACTCAGGAGTGCCAGGTCGGCTCAGGCACTTCGCCCAGCAGCGCGAACTTCCCGACCTCGTGCGCCTTGTACGCCACCGGGTCGTGCAGCGAGTGGGTGCGAAGGTTGCGCCAGAAGATGTCGAGGCCGACGCTGTTCGCGGTGGCGCGGGTTCACGGCGCCGCCGAAGAAGACGTTGTTCGCGGTGTAGAGCTCTTCGACCGCCGCGACCTGGCCGTCGGTGCCGACCGGGCGCACCGCCCACGCCCACAGGTAGTTGAACTGTGATTCGATTCATGTCGTTGTGTGACGCGTGCGGCGCGGAACACAGGATGCGATGGCAGAGTCGGCGGCATGACTGTACAGACCACCGCGCTCGCAGAAGAGCTGTCGCTCGGCACCGACGGCGACGAGCTCGCCGCCCGCTTCCGTCCGCTGTTCGACGAGATCGCCGCCACGGCCATCCAGCGCGAGGCGGATCGGACGCTGCCGGTGGAGGAGATCAAGAGGCTCGCGGCCGCGGGCTTCGGCGCGGTGCGCGTGCCGAAGAAGTACGGCGGGGCCGGCGCCTCGCTGCCGCAGTTGATCGAGCTGCTGACCGAGCTCGCCGCTGCCGACTCGAACATTACGCAGGCGCTGCGCGGGCACTTCGCCCTGGTCGAAGACCGCATCAACCAGCATGCGACGAGCGACCAGTCGGCCTGGTTCGCGCGTTTCGTGGATGGCCAGATCGCCGGCAACGCCTGGACGGAGGTGGGCGAGGTGACCGTCGGCGACGTGAAGACGCGAGTGCAGGAGACGCCGGACGGCCTCGTCGTGAACGGCGAGAAGTACTACTCGACCGGGTCGATCTTCGCCGACTGGCTGGATGTCTATGCCGGCCGTGACAGCGACGGCGAAGCGGTCATCGCGATCGTCGACCGCCACCAGGATGGCGTCACGGTCTTCGACGACTGGGATGGCTTCGGCCAGCGCACGACCGGATCAGGGACGGCGGTGCTCGACAACGCGCGCGTGGAGCCCGAGAACATCACCGTGTTCACCGACCGTTTCCGCTACCAGACGGCGTTCTATCAGCTCGTGCACCTGGCGACGCTCGCGGGCATCACCGAGGGGGCGGCGGCGACCGTGGGCGCCGAGGCGCAAAAACGCACGCGCGTGTTCAGCCACGGCTCGGCCGAGCGCTGGAACGAGGATCCGCTGGTGCAGCAGGTGGTAGGCGTCGCGACCTCGCAGGGCTTCGCGGCGCGTGCCATCGCCGTCCGTGCCGCCGAGGCGTCTCAGGCCGCCTATGTCGCCCGGTTCGGGCAGGATGATGCGGCCGAGGAGGCCGCGAATCAGAAGGCCGAACTCGACTCGGCGCAGGGTCAGATCGTCGCGATCGACCTCGCGCTCGACGCGACGAGCAGGCTGCTGAACGCTCTCGGGGCATCCGCCGTGTCTCAGGCGAAGCGGCTCGACCGCTTCTGGCGCAACGCCCGCGCGGTGTCGAGCCACAACCCGGTCATCTTCAAGCAGCGCATCGTCGGCGACTGGGCCATCAACGGCACACCGGTGCCGTACGTCTGGGCGATCGGCAATCAGAAGTCCTGAGGGACCGCCCGCGACGGGTGTCAGAGCACGAGCGCGGTGATCAGTAAGATGACGGCGAGCAGCGGCGTGACGCCCTGTGTGATGGCAGACTTCGCCTTCGCCGGGCTCGACCGCAGCAGCACGAGCGCCGCCGCCAGCATCGACCCGGTGCCGACGAAGACGAGCGCGAAGCCAGGGCCATCCTGCCCCGCCGCGACGAGCACGATGCCGATCACGGTCGCGACCGCGAGGAACAGGTTGTAGAAGCCCTGGTTGAAGGCGAGTTCCTTCGTCGCCTCCGCCTCAGCGGGCGTCAGCTTGAACACCGCTCGCGCTCTCGTCGTCCAGGCGAGTGACTCGAGCACGAAGATGTAGACGTGGATGGCCGCGGCGATGGCGGCGAGAATCAGACCGAGGACGAGCATGGCGACGCCTTCCTTTTGGGGTCACGCTACCAGCCGGGTGGGGCGCGCGAGAATGGCAGGGTGAGCATGCGCGCGGTGGTGTACGACCGGATCGGCGGTGAGCCCGAGGTGCGCGACGTTCCCGCTGCTCGGGCGCCGGATGGCGGTGTCGTCATCGACGTGCGCGCCACGGGTCTGTGCCGCAGCGACTGGCATGCGTGGGTCGGGCACGACGACATCGCGCTGCCGCACGTGCCTGGGCACGAGTTCGCCGGCACCGTCCGCGCGCTCGGGCGGGGCGTGACGCGCTGGCGGGTCGGCGACCGCGTGACGGCGCCGTTCGTCGAGGGGTGTGGGGCGTGCGAATGGTGCCTGGATGGCCACGCGCAGGTGTGCCCGTCGCAGCAGCAGCCGGGGTTCACGCACGCGGGTTCCTTCGCCGAGCAGGTCGTGATCCACGCGGCCGACACCAACCTGGTTCGGCTGCCGGCCGGCGTGAGCTTCGAGGCGGCGGCGAGCCTCGGGTGCCGCTTCGCGACCGCGTACCGCGCGCTCGTCGGCCGCGCCGCCGTGAAGGAGGGGGAATGGGTGACGATCGTCGGGGCGGGAGGCGTGGGACTCAGCGCGACCATGATCGCCCTCGCCCTCGGCGCCCGGGTCGTCTGCGTCGACCGCAACCGCGAGGCGCTCGCGGTTGCATCGAGGCTCGGGGCCGAGCACGTGCTGTCGGCCGACGGGGATGCGGCGGCGGCCATCCAGGATCTCACCGGCGGCGCACACGTCTCGATCGATGCGGTGGGCAGCGAGCAGACGGCGGCCACCGCCATTCGCAGTCTGCGTCGACTCGGTCGGCACGCGCAGGTCGGTCTGCTCGCGAGTGACCCTCGGCTGCCGATGGTGCGGGTGATCGCGTGGGAGCTGACCCTGCTCGGCAGCCACGGGATGGCCGCGCGCGACTACCCGCCGATGCTCGCCCTGATCGAGAGCGGTGCGCTGCGCCCCGCCGAGCTCATCGAGCGGGTCGTGAGCCTCGACGAGGCCGCGCGCCTGCTGCCGGTCTTCGACACCCTGCCCGTGGCCGGCATGACGCTCATCGATCCGCTCGCCGGTGCGTGAAAGGGTCGCCGGATGGCTGACACGATCACCGAACTGCTCGACGCCGCACGCCTTGCGGGACTGATCACCAACCAGACGGGCAGGGTCGCCGCGAAGGTGCAGCGATCGGATGCGAAGGGCACGGCGCTTCAGAGCTGCACCGCGGGTGCAGCGGGTCAAGCACCGAAATGGCGGCCTGGAGGTGCACGGGGCACTGCGCCTGGCGTGACCTCGAGGGCGTGGGTTTTGGGTGGGCTGATGACGAAGGGGGTGCCTGGGTCGCGGTGCAGTGCGAAAGGCACCGTCTTCGGCGCTGAGGGGTGCGCAGGGCACTGCGCCTCGAGGCGCGGCGCGGGGTGCAGTGGGTTAAGCACCGAAATGGGGCGCGGGAGGTGCGCAAGGCACTGCGGCGTCAGCGCTTCGTGTGGGCGGTGGGGATGGCGGTGAGCGGATCCTCGGGCCAGGGATGCTTGGGGTAGCGGCCGCGCATCTGCTTGCGCGCATCCTGATACGGCCCCGCCCAGAACGACGCGAGGTCGTCGGTGACAGCGAGCGGCCGCCGCGCAGGCGACAGCAGGTGAAAGAGCACAGGCACGCGGCCATCCACGAGTCGCGGCGTCTGCTGCTGGCCGAACATCTCCTGCAGCTTCACGGCGACGAGGGGCCGGTCGCCCGTGTAGTCGATCGCGGCCGTGTGACCGGATGGTACGGCGAGCCGCTCGGGCGTGAGATCGTCGAGACGTGACGCCTCGGGCCAGGGCAGCAGCGCCCGCAGCGCGCTCGTGATGTCGACGCGGCTGAGTCCGCGCGACAGGTCGAGGTGGGCGAGCAGCGCGTCATCGTCGACGGATGGCCATGGCTCGCCGAGTACGCGGTGCAGCAGCGTCATCCGCGCCCGCAGCGAGCGCGCGCCATCAGACCAGGGCAGTGCGTCGAGGCCGACCTCGCCGAGGTGCGCGGCGAGGGCTGGTGCGATGTCGGATGGCCGTGCCGCCGTGGGTGTGGAGGCGAGCGTGATGGCACCGAGGCGGCGCTCCAGCCGCATGCGCACCTCGCCCGAGACCACGCGTGCGACGCGCTCCTCGGTCAGCAGGTCTGCGGCGACCTCGAGTGCGCACTCCTCATCGAGGGGTGCGGCGAGTCGGATGACCGCGCCGGTGCCGTCCGCCGCCCTGCCCGCGGCCCGCTGCACCTCGCAGACCGCGAGCCACTCGTGACCGGCGAGGTCGCTGCCCTCGGGCAGCGCTGCTCGTGTGCCACTGGCCAACAGGTACGCGCGCGAACCCGCGTGTTTCGCGACCCAGTCCGGCCGCGCGAGCGCCGCGACGACGCCAGTCAAGGAGATCTCGCCAACCAAGGATGAATCGGCCCGAATCCGGCCTTCGGATGCGGGATCTCCTTGGTTGGCGTCGGCGATCTGCCGCAGCCGCCTGACCTCCCGACGCCAGGCTCCGCCATCCCGCAGCAGTCGACGCAGATCGGCGCCCTCAGCGTGTTCGCCGCCAGACATCGCCGCGACCACCTCGGCCGCGAGCGCGGACCCCACGCGCGCCGCGCCATCCAGCAGCGCCCGTGCCTGGCGCGCGCCGACCGGCAGCGTCGCCACGCGTCGACCCAGGTCGGTCGGTCGGCCCTCGGCATCGGTCAGCTGCAGTTCATGCAGCACCTGGATGGCCCGCGCCATCGCCTCGCGCGGGGGAGCGGTGAGCAGCGCGAGACCGCAACCGGCGGTCGTGCCCCACGCACCCAGCATCAGCGCGGCATCCACGAGATCGGCGGAGGCGATCTCGGGCGGTGACGCCGCGGGCATCCGCGCGAAGTCCGCTTCGGTGTAGGCGCGGATCGCCCTCCCCGGACCGACGCGCGCCGCCCGTCCCGCGCGCTGCTCGGCGGAAGCACGCGAGGCGCTCACGGTGACGAGCCCGGTCATGTCGCGTGCCTGGTCGCGCCGCACCTCGCGCGAGAGCCCCGCGTCCACGACGAGCCGCACGCCGGGCACCGTGAGCGAGCTCTCGGCGAGCGCCGTCGACACCACGATCGCAGCTCCGCCGCCGGTCGCCCGATCCTGCTCGCGCGCGGGCAGCCGCCCGTGAAGCGGCAGCACATCATCGCCCCGCGCGCGCAGCAGCGAGACCAGCTGATCCACGTCGCGAGCCGATGGCACGAACACGAGCGCGCCCTCCGCACCGGAGGTCAGCGTGGCGAGATGCGTGAGGAAATCCCTGGTCAAACCTCGTTCGTCGAGGCGTGCGGAGGGCGGCGGAGCGTAGTCGACCGAAAGAGGATGCAGCGGCGACGGCACATCCACCACCGGCGCGTCACCGAGCAGCGCCGACACCGCACCGGCGTCGAGCGTCGCCGACATGGCCACCACGAGCAGATCGGGGCGCAGCGCGCGCACCTCGGCCAGCATGCCCAGCAGCAGGTCGCCATCGAGCGACCGCTCGTGCACCTCGTCGAGAATGACCGCGCCGATCCCCGTCAGCCCGGGGTCGTCGATGAGGCGCCGCAGCAGCACGCCCGGCGTCAGCATCTCGATGCGCGCGGATGGCCCGAGCGTGCGCTCGCCGCGCACCGTGAAGCCGACTCGCTCGCCGAGGGGCGTGCCATCCAGTTGCGCAATGCGCCTGGCGGCCGCCCGCACGGCGACCCGGCGAGGCTGCGTGACGAGCACCGAACCGGCCACGAGGTTCGCCGCGAGCGGCGGCACGAACGTCGTCTTGCCCGTGCCGGGCGGGGCGGTGACGACCATGGCGCCCGAGCGGGCCGCCTCCCGCAGCGCGTCGGCCGCCCCCGCAACGGGCAGCCCTGCACCGATGCGCTCGAGGTCGAACATCCGCTCATTCTCTCAGCCGGGAACACTGGACGCATGATCGGCGGCGCGCCGAAGCCCTTCGACAAGCTCAGGACGGGCCCCTCACCGGCGACAAGCCCCAGGGACCCGCCGGCGCTCCTTCCCGAGCATCGAGAACACCTGCGGTCGGCCGATGCAGCACTGGCTCGACATCGCCGCCGAGCGCCTGCACTCCGGGCACTCACACCTCGCCGTCGTCGCGCTGCTCAAGATCGAGCACGGCCACGGCCATGCCAACGCGATCGCCGGCTACACCAGGGCCACGCTCACGGCGTGACGACGAGCTTGCCGCGCACGTGACCCTCACGCAGCAGGGCGAGCGCGTCGAGGGCCTCATCCAGCGGGAACGTCTGCTGGATGGGCAGCTGCAGTTCGCCATCCGCCAGCTGCTGCGCGATCTCTTCCAGGGCGCCCGCGCTCGCGTTGTTGCCTCCCGTCGCGACGGTTCCCTCAGGGCCGGATGCCCCGGCAGCGATCGTTGAGATGCGCCCGGGGTCGACGCCAAGCGACACCGCCGCCTCGGCTGTCTCGACGCCCTGCAGGTCGATCGCGGCATCGACGCCATCGGGCGCGAGTGCACGAACGCGGTCGGCGAGGCCCTCGCCGTAGGTCGTGGGGACCGCGCCGAGCGACGCCAGGAACTCGTGGTTGCGCTCGGAGGCCGTGGCGATCACCGTCGCCCCGGCGCGCACGGCGAGCTGCACCGCGAGGACGCCGACGCCGCCTGCGGCGCCACCGATGAGCACCGTCTCGCCCGGCTCCAGTGCGACCGCCGTGACCGCCGCCTCCGCCGTTCGCGCCGCGATCTGAACGCTGCCCGCCACCTCGTCGCTCAGGCCATCCGGCGTGAGGCGAAGGGATGACGCCGGAACGATCGCATGGTCGGCGATCGCCGCGCCGCGCGCACCGCCGTAGACGCGATCGCCGACCGCGAAGCCCGTGACATCCGGCCCGATCGCCTCGACGACTCCCGCGAGGTCGTTGCCGAGCCCTGTCGGAAGCGTCAGGCCGAACGCCTCCGCGGCTCCGGGCGAGATCGCGAGCTTCCAGTCGACGGGGTTGAGTCCGGCGGCACGCACACGAACGAGCACCTCGCCCGGTCTGGGCACGGGCGTCGGTCGGTCGATCACCTCGGCGGGGATCGGGTCTGCGAACGCGCTCTGCTGAAGGAATCTGCTCATGCCCTGAGCCAACCGCGGCCACCCGCGCATCATTCCCGTCTATACGACGCGTGTGGTCGCCTGCTGAATGTGGAAGCGGCCACAAGAGTCATATCGGCGCGGCGATTCGGCGGAGGATAGGGGATTCGAACCCCTGAGAGCTTTCACTCAACACGCTTTCCAAGCGTGCGCCATAGGCCACTAGGCGAATCCTCCAGATGACCATAAGCCCCAAGGCGACCCTTCGACAGGCTCAGGGACCGATGGAGACCCGAAGGCCATCCGCAAGCCTATCAGCCCGCGAGCTCTGCGTAGAGCTCGCGGGTGCGGTCGCCGATCGCGGCCCACGAGAACTCGCGCTCGGCACGCTGGCGCCCTGCCTCGCCCCACGCTCGTGCACGCTCGGGGTCGGAGATCATGTCGGTCAGCGCGGCGGCCAGATCGGCGACGAATCGGTCGGGGTCGAGCGGCGTGCCCGTGCCATCCTGCACCTGCTCGATCGGCACGATGAGGCCGGTTGTGCCATCA
Source organism: Microbacterium sp. (assembly GCA_047607025.1). Classification (GTDB taxonomy): domain Bacteria; phylum Actinomycetota; class Actinomycetes; order Actinomycetales; family Microbacteriaceae; genus Microbacterium. Next base: position 5,482 of record JASGDS010000203.1, on the reverse strand, counting down.
TGCACCACCTCGGGAATGCCGCCCGTGCCCGTGCCGACGACGGGGGCGCCGCACGCCATCGCCTCGAGATTCACGATGCCGAGTGGCTCGTACACCGACGGGCACACGAACGTCGTCGCGACCGACAGCAGGGCGGAGAGCTCGTGCCTGGGCAGGTGCCTGTCGATCCAGACGACGCCGTCGCGCTCGGCGCGCAACTCGGCCACGAGGCCCTCGACCTCGGCCATGATCTCGGCCGTGTCGGGTGCGCCCGCGCACAGCACGAGCTGCACCTCGGGCGGAAGCTGACGCGCGGCGCGCAGCAGGTAGGGCAAGCCCTTCTGTCTCGTGATGCGTCCGACGAAGACGATGGATGGCCGGTCGGGGTCGACGCCCAGCGCGCGCACCGCGTCTGCGTCGTCCACCCGGTGCCATCCCTCCAGGTCGATGCCGTTGTAGATGACCCGCACGCGCTCGGGATCGAGGTCGGGATAGCACCGCAGCAGATCGCGCCGCATGCCCTCGCTGACGGCGACGACGGCGTCGGCGCTCGTGAGCGCATCCCGCTCGATCCAGCTCGACAGACGGTAGCCGCCTCCGAGCTGCTCGGCCTTCCACGGGCGCAGCGGCTCGAGGCTGTGCGCGGTCGCCACGTGCGGGATGCCGTGCAGAAGTTTTGCAACGTGACCAGCAAAATTCGCGTACCAGGTGTGCGAGTGCACGAGGTCGGCGCCCGCCACGTCCTTCGCGATCGTCAGGTCGATACCCAGCGTCTGCAGCGCGGCATTGGCGCGCGTGAGCTCCTCCGGCACGCCATAGGCATAGGTGTCGCGCTCGTCGCGCAGACCGCCGAAGCAGCGCACCACCACCTGGATGTCTCGACGCAGCGCCTGCACGAGCTCGGCCACGTGCACCCCGGCTCCGCCGTAGATCTCCGGGGGGTACTCCTTGGTGATGAGGTCGACTCGCATACGCCTCAACCTATCGCGCGGATCGCCTTCCGGCATAGGACATGCGGTGAGGAAATTCAGACACGAAACATTTTTCGCCACAACCGTTCCGAAGACCTCCCGCGCTTACTAGGGTGAGGTCATGGCGAAGTACCTCGGAATCGTTCTGGCCGGCGGCGAAGGCAAGCGGCTGATGCCGCTCACGGCGGACAGGGCGAAACCCGCGGTCCCCTTTGGCGGGCAGTATCGGCTCATCGATTTCGCCCTGTCGAACCTCGTCAACTCGGGCCTGCGGCAGATCGTCGTTCTCACGCAGTACAAGTCGCACAGCCTCGACCGCCACATCTCGCAGGTGTGGCGCATGAACGGCCTTCTCGGCAGCTACATCGCCTCGGTTCCCGCGCAGCAGCGGCTCGGCAAGCGCTGGTTCCAGGGGTCGGGCGACGCGATTCTGCAGAGCCTCAACCTGGTCTACGACGAGAGTCCCGACTACATCGTGGTCGTCGGCGCCGACCACGTCTACCGCATGGACTTCAGTCAGATGCTCGAGGCGCACATCGCCAGCGGCGCCGAGGCGACAGTCGCGGCCATCCGGCAGCCGATCAGCCTCGCCAACCAGTTCGGTGTCATCGACATCGATCCGGAGAACCCGGAGCAGATCCGCGAGTTCCTCGAGAAGCCCGAGAGCCCACAGGGGCTGCCCGATTCGCCAGACGAGGTGCTCGCCTCGATGGGCAACTACGTCTTCACCGCGCAGGCGCTCATCGACGCCGTGCTCGAAGACGGCGAGCGTGCAGACAGCGGCCACGACATGGGCGGCGACATCATTCCCGCGTTCGTCAAGAAGGGAACGGCGGGCGTCTACGACATGAAACGCAACGTCGTGCCCGGCTCGAGCGAGCGCGACAAGTACTACTGGCGCGACGTGGGAACGATCGACAGCTACTTCGAGGCGCACCAGGATCTCATCTCGGTGCTGCCGGTGTTCAACCTCTACAACCACGACTGGCCGATCTTCTCGCAGCAGCTGAACCAGCCGCCGGCGAAGTTCACGAGGGATGCCCGTGGCACGTTGTCGACCGTGATCGACTCGATCGTCGCGCCCGGCTCCGTCATCTCGGGCGCCCATGTCGAGCGCAGCGTCATCGGCCGAGGCAGCATCCTCGAGTCGGGATCGCACGTGTCTGACGCGATCATCTTCGACGAGGGACGCATCAAGCCGGGCGCCACCGTGCGCCGCGCCGTCCTCGACAAGGGCGTCGTCGTTCAGTCGGGCGCCACGGTCGGCGTCTCGCGCGCAGCCGACGAGGCTCGCGGCTTCACGGTGACCCCCAGCGGCATCACCCTCGTCAGCAAGGGCGAGGTCGTCGAGGCCGACTGAGCGGACCCACGCGAGCGTCAGTCGTCGGAGGCGGCTGGACGCAGGGTCGGCCGCCTCGTCAGCGAGCGGGGCAGGATGGCCGTGCGGATGCGATCGCGCCGCTCGGGCAGGAGCGTGCGGCGGGCGCGGTGCAGCGCCGCGACGAGGTCATCGGCGGATGCAGCCGCGGCCGACCGGCCGTAGGCGCTGCGCTCGACCCCGTCGACGAGCAGATCCATGTCGGCCTTGTGCACCCGCTTGTACTGCACGAGCCGGGTGCCGAGGGCGCGCGGCGACTCGTGCGCACCCACATCGAGCCCCGCGTCGATGACGGAGTCCACGAGCTCCCGCCAGACGGCCCGCGGCAGAACCCCGGGCGGCGCATGAAGTCGGCGTGACCGCCGCGCCCTGCGCACGATCGCGGGGGCCGCGAGCACGAGCAGCACCGCGAGAACGATGAGCACGCCCGTCACGATCGCCCGCACATCGACGTGCGACTCGCTCGCTGCACCACCGCCATCCGCGGTCGTCTCATCCGGGCGCCCTGGATCGCGCTGCGGGGTGGAGGCCGTCGCCCGCGGCGTCGGCTCGGTCGGCGTGTCATCCGTCGCGTCTGGATCGCCGACGTCTGACGAGAAGCGGGTCGGCTCGCCCAGCGACACGGTCGGGTCGAACGGCACCCACCCGATGCCGGTGAGGTACGCCTCGGGCCAGGCGTGCAGCTGGGAGCTGTCGTAGCTGTACTCGAGCAGGTCCTCCTCGTCGCGCGAGATGCGCTCGCCAGGCAGGTAGCCGACGACGATGCGGGTCGGGATGCCGAGGGTGCGCGCCATGACGGCGAACGCCGAGGCGAAGTGCACGCAGTAGCCCTTCTTCAGGGCGAGGAACGCGGCGATCGCGTCCATGCCCGAGCCGTCGAAGTCACCCGCGACGGGCGCATCCAGCGAATACTGGAAGTCGCCTTCCCTGAACCAGGACTGCATTGCGGCCAGCTTGTCGTAGGGCGTGTTCTGGCCCATCGTGGCGATGCGGGCGGTCTCGCTGATGATGGAGGGGAGGTTGCGCGGCAGCTCCAGCGCCGACGTCAGAGTGGTGCCTGCCCCCGCAGGGGCCGCCTCCGCCTGCTCCAGCGTCGGGTCGGCGGTGAACCACTCGAGGTCGTAGCTCTCACCCAGCACCGATGTCGACCCGGTGTTGACGGTGCGGTTGACGTTGAGCATCTTCCACGAGGAGTTCGGTGCGTCGATGCCCGTGATCGCGTACGGCACGGGCGCCATCTGTCCGCTCAGGCCGGTGATCCTCACCGTGCCCGACCCCGGGGTGGTCGCGATGCCCTGCGCGGGATCGGTCGGTGCGTCGAGGCCGAGGGAGACATCCGTCATCGAGCCGGTGTCCGGCCGCCAGGTGGTGCCGGTGAAGCTGGTGAGCGTCGCCACCCGCAGGTACGGCGCCGAGGTGGCGGTCGTGGTCAGCCGCAGCACCTCGGTGCTCATCGTTTGACGCAGATCCTCACCCATGTTGAGCGATGCGTTGATCGTGGCCGTGCGTCCAAGGCCGAACACGCTGCGCGCGTCTGGGGCGGGCAGAACGGATGGCACGGCGAGCCCCGCGACGAGAGCGACGATGGTGATCGCCGCGGTCGCGAAGCCGACGCCGACCGCGCCTCCCGCCGCGCCGAGGCGGCTGGCGCGCGACCGCGTCTGCGCCCACAGCATCATCAGCAGCGCGAGCGCGAGCGGGAGGAAGTACGCCGGTTCGATCTGCTGCGGCACGATGAGCGCCGGGATGAGGGCGACGGGGATGAGCCCCGCTGCGGCGAGCAGCGGCAGCCGGACGGTGAGCGCGATGAACGAGATCACGATCGTGAACAGAGACACGGCGCCGATGAGCGCCCAGGTGAGCGCGGCGTGCGGCTCCACCGGTGCGACGCCCGTCGCCAGTTCGACCGATGCACTGCTCAGCACCGACCAGACGCCGCTGAGGGTGTGCGTGGTGGGGAGGAGGCGTGCGGTGCGCGGCACCTCAGGCGGCAGCAGGAAGGTGACGCACACCGCCCACACGACGAGTTCGACGAGTGTCGCCACCCCTGGCAGCCTCGTGCGCCGCACGAAGAACCCGGCGAGCATGACCAGTGTGATCACGACGAGCGCGGTCAACATCCACCCGGGCGTGAGCATGCGGGAAAGCGGCATCAGCGAGGCCACGATGGCGATCCCCGTCCACGCCGTCAGCGCGCCGATTCGCTGCCGACGCCGGGGTGTTCGCTGCGGCGGCGGGTCGGCGGATGCCGGCGGGGGCACCTGTGGGGCGCGGCGTGGAGTCTCGGTGAGGGTCATGCGCGCTCCGACACCTCCACGAGGTCGCTGAGAGCGCTCATCCAGGCGACATCGGCCCTCTCCTGCAGCGCGGCCGCGCGCCATCCGCTGTTCGCCGCCGACTGCAGGGTCGCCTGCTCGACGCGGGAGGCGAACAGCAGCGGCAGCCTGCCGCGACGCGCAAGGCCGCTGAGCGTCTGCGTGTCGCCCGTGGTGAGCAGCCCCGTCACGATCATGAGCGTTCCCGTCGGGCTGTGACCGAGGTGCTCGCCCAGCCCGCTGAGCGAGTCGTTGCCGTGCGCGACGATCGAGGTGAACGCTCGCAGCAGCTCCTCCCTGTCATCCTGCGCCGTCGCCGCCTGCTGACCGAGGGTCGCGATGCGCACGCCGGCGGCATCCACCACCTCGACGATGTGGCCGTCGAGCCACAGCCGCCACGCGGCCGATGCGCACAGCGTCACCGCCGCCTCGAACGCGTCGTCGCCGCCGACGGTGACCGCCGTCGGCGACCAGCGCGCCGCCGCACGGTCGAAGACGATGACCGCGGCGGGCGACGCCTCCTGCTCCTCTTCGCGCACCATGAGGTCGCCGAGCCTGGCCGACGCGCGCCAGTGGATGCGCCGCATCGAATCGCCCGGCGCATACGGGCGGGGGATGAGGTTGTCGCTGCCCTGGCCCGACCGCTGCGCATCGGCGACAGAGAGCCCCGACTCCGCAGTCATGTGGGCGAGGGGCGCGAGCGGAACGATGCGCGGGGTCACCATGACGGGGGTCGGCGATCCGACCCTGCGGCGGCGACGGGCGAGTCCGAGTCCGTCTGTCTCCGTCAGCTCCAGCGGGCCGATGCGCTCCGGCCCGCGGCGCGTTCCCACCACCGG
>JASGDS010000202.1:0-9857 GCA_047607025.1 Microbacterium sp. | reverse complement strand
GCGACGGCGGCCCCGATGCCGAAGCGCGTGGCGACCGCGTCGGTCGTGAAGGGGCCGTGCGTGCGGGCATACCGCGACACGAGGTCGCCGAGCGGGTCGGCGACCGGCTCGGTGAAGGCGACAGGGATGCCGACCGGCAGTGCCGTGCCGAGGCCATCCCGCAGCCGTCCGGCATCCTCGATCGCCGCGAACCGTTCTGCGCCCGCGATCTGCACCCGGATGGCGCGTCGTGCCGCCACGAGCGCGTCGAGGTGCGCCTGCGCTCCCGCACTGCCTGATTGCTCCGAGGCTGCACCCGCGCGCTCGGGCGGCGGGTCTGCCCCGGGACTGCGTGGTTGCTCCGAGACCGCGCGTGTCACGCGCTGTTCGGGAGCGTTCGCGTTGTCTGCGAGGCGGGCGGCCACCTCGGCGGGGGTGAGGGGGCCGAGCACGCGCAGCAGGTCGGCGACGCCCTCGAGACCGCGGGCCTGGCGGTCGGGCGCGAGGCGCTGCACCTCGGCCTCATACTGGGCGATGACATCGGGGTCGAGCAGCTCCCGCATCTCGACCTTGCCGAGCAGTTCGGAAAGCAGCGCGGGATCGACCGAGAGCGCGGCAGCCCGCCGCTCGGCGAGCGGCGAGTCGCCCTCGTACATGAACGCGCCGACGTACCCGAACAGCAGGTCGCGGGCGTACGGTGACGGTTGGGATGGCTCGCATTCGATGAGCCGGATGCGCCGCTCGGCGATCGCGCGCGTCACCCGAAGCAGGGCGGGCAGGTCGTAGACATCCTGCAGCACCTCGCGCAGCGTCTCGAGGATGACGGGGAACGTCGGATGGCGGCGGGCGACCTCCAGCAGCGCGGCGGAGCGCTGCCGCTGCTGCCACAGCGGCATCCGCTTGCCGGGGTTCAGCCGCGGCATGAGCAGCGCGCGGGCCGCGCACTCGCGGAACCGGGAGGCGAACAGCGCTGATCCGCCCACCTCGTCGGTCACGATCTGCTCGAGCTCATCGGCGTCGAAGAGGAACAGCTCGGCGCCGGGCGGATCGGATTCCGCATCGGGAAGACGAGCGATGATGCCATCGTCGCTCGCGACCGCCGATCCCTCCACCCCGAGGCGCTCGCGGATGCGTGCGTTCACCGCCAGCGCCCATGGCGCGTGCACGTGCATTCCGTATGGGGAATGCAGAATGATGCGCCAGTCGCCCACCTCGTCGCGCCCGCGTTCAACGGTGAGGGCGCGGTCGGTGGGCAGGGTTCCCGTCGTCTCGCGCTGCTCGGCGAGATAGGCGAAGAGGTTGTCCCGCGCGAACTCGTCGAGCCCCGCGTCCATCAGCCTCTGCTGCGCCTTCTCGGGGGCGGCGGATGTCAGCTCTCGCGTGAGTGCGCCCAGTGCCTCGCCGAGTTCGGCCGGCCGACCGAGACCATCCCCGTGCCAGAACGGCACCTTGCCCGGCTGCCCGAACGCGGGCAGCACGTTGACGCGGTCGTGCGTGATCTCGACGATGCGCCAGCTCGTCGTGCCAAGCGTGAACACGTCGTTCACACGCGACTCGTAGACCATCTCCTCGTCGAGCTCGCCGACGCGCGCGTTGCGGGTCTCGCCCGCGACGAACACGCCGAACAGGCCCCTGTCGGGAATCGTGCCGCCACTGGTCACCGCGAGCCGCTGCGCACCCGGGCGACCGGTCAGCGTTCCGGCGTCCCGATCCCACACCACCCGTGGCCGAAGTTCCGCGAACTCATCCGACGGATATCGGCCTGCGAGCAGGTCGAGCGTTGCCTCGAACGCGCTGCGGGGCAGGGTGCGGAACGGCGCGCTGCGGCGCACCGTCTCGAACCAGCCCTCGACATCCACCGGCCCGATCGCCGACGCGGCGACCGTCTGCTGGGCGAGGATGTCGAGCGGGTTCTGCGGGATGGCGATCGCCTCGATCTGACCGTGCAGCATGCGCTCGGTGACGATCGCGGTGTGGAGGACATCAGCCCGATGCTTGGGGAAGAGGTCGGCGCGGCTGATCTCGCCGACCTGGTGCCCTGCGCGGCCGACGCGCTGGAGGCCGCTCGCTGCGCTCGGCGGGGCCTCGACCTGGATGACGAGGTCGACCGCACCCATGTCGATGCCGAGCTCGAGGCTGCTGGTGGCGACGACACAGCGCAGCTCGCCCGACTTCAGTTGCTCTTCGACGATCGCGCGCTGCTCCTTCGAGACGGAGCCGTGGTGCGCCTTCGCCAACTCCGGGGGAGCACCCGCCTGGGCGGGCATCGCGGTTGCCACGACAGGCGCAGGCAGATCGAGGCCGATTCGCTCGGCATAGATCTCATTGAGGCGCCCCGTCAGGCGCTCGGCGAGGCGACGCGAGTTGGCGAACACGATCGTCGAGCGATTCTCGAGCACGCGGTCGACGATCGCCTCCTCCACGTGCGGCCAGACCGATCCGGCGACCTCCGTGCTCTCGAACCACTCGCCGTTGCTGTCCGTCGCCGGTGCCGTCGGCGGCGGATGCTGCATGTCCTCCAACGGCACGCGCACGGTCAGTTCGAAGGTCTTCGACGCGGGCGGCGCGACGATCTCGACCGGGGCGGCGCCGCCGATGAACCGCGCGACCTCGTCGATCGGGCGCACGGTGGCCGACAGTCCGATGCGCTGCGCCGGTTCGTCCAAGAGATCGTCGAGCCTTTCCAGGCTCACGGCGAGGTGCGCGCCGCGCTTGGTCGCCGCGACCGCGTGCACCTCGTCGATGATGACGGTGTGCACGCCGCGCAGGGTCTCGCGGGCCTGGCTCGTGAGCATGAGGTACAGCGATTCGGGCGTCGTGATGAGGATGTCGGGCGGGTGCCGCACGAGTTTCTGGCGGTCGGATGCCGGTGTGTCGCCCGAGCGCACGCCGACGGACACTTCCGGCACGGCCATCCCGAGTCGCTTCGCCGACTGCGCGATGCCGACGAGCGGTGAGCGCAGGTTGCGCTCGACGTCGACGCCGAGCGCCTTCAGCGGCGAGATGTACAGGATGCGCGTCTTCTCCGTCTCGCCTTTCTCGCGGAACACCTGATCGATCGCCCAGAGGAACGCCGAGAGCGTCTTGCCCGAGCCCGTCGGCGCGACGACGAGCGCGTGCCGCCCCTTCGAGATCGCCCCCCACGCGCCCTGCTGCGCGGTCGTCGGCTCGGCGAACGCGCCACGGAACCAGTCCCTGGTCGCGGGCGAGAACCGATCGAGCACATCCACCCGTCCATCCTCTCGCGCCCCACCGACATCCGCGTCGCCGTGACTGCCGGGGTGTCGATCGGTGCTACCCTTAGTCCGATGACTTAGTCCATGAGGAGGCATCATGGTCACCGTTAACGTACACGAGGCGAAGACCCACCTCTCGCGCCTGCTCGATCGGGCGCACGCAGGCGAGGAAATCGTGCTCGCGAAGGCAGGCAAGCCGTACGCCCGGCTGCTTCCTCTCGCATCTGAGCGCGCTCCGGGTGGGTTGGACGGTCATGTTGACGACGCCTTCTTCGAGCCACTGCCGGATGACGAGCTCGATGCCTGGAGCGATCCAGCGTGAGTCGCTACATGCTCGACACTCACACCCTGCTGTGGTGGTTCACCGACAGCGTCGAACTCTCAGCACGCGCGAGGGCGCTGATCTTGGATGAGGCCAACGAGATGTGGGTGAGCGTGGCCAGCGCGTGGGAGATCTCCACGAAGTCTCGAATCGGCAAGCTCCCGCATGTGCCAGATGTTGTTCGGGACTACGCGTCGCTTGTCTCTCGCAACGGGTTCCGTGCGCTCGACATCACTCCGACGCAGGCCCTGCATGCCGGGTCGATCGCTCATGCGCATAAGGATCCCTTCGATCGTATGATCGCCACGCAGAGCATCCTGGAGAAGACGCCAGTGATCACGAGGGATCCGCAGATCGCGGCACTTGGTGCGTCAACGGTTTGGTGAGTCGGTCGACTTGACTCATTCATCAGAAGCTGCGAGTGAGCGACCGTTCTACACCGACGACGCCGAGGTGTACGACACTCTGGTCTTCGACCCCGTGGGATGCGGTTGATTCAGCGGCTCGGGCAGCAGGGTTTGAATCGGCACGATTTCTCGATGCGGGGTGCGGCACCGGTCGACATGCCGAGTCGCTCAAGCCTTGTGCCCGGTGGTGTTCTCGTGCTCGATGTGCGCGAGCGCGAATCGTCCGTGGCGAGGGCAGATGGTCACCTCCGCAGAGTGGTAGGCGCAACGCCGGATGGCCGACAGGTCACCTTCATGAGCACGCCGACATGGCGGGCGGACACACGTCCGAGTTCGGACAGAGCCTGCCCGCTTCTCCCGGTCGCGAAAACAGCCGGAGCCTGACAGGCTGAGCGCATGGGGTCGGGCATCCTGGCGTTCACGGCGATCGCGGTCGTCGTCACGCTCATGCCGGGCGCCGACTCGATCCTCGTGCTGCGCACGAGCCTGCGTGACGGAGCCAGGGCCGCCTTCGTCACCGCGCTCGGCGTGTCCTGCGGGCCCGTTCTCTGGGGAGCGCTCGCGGGAGCGGGCGTCGCGCTCGTGCTCGCGCGACTACCCGTGCTGTACGCGATCATCGCGCTCGCGGGGTCGCTGTATCTCGGATGGCTCGCCTTCGGCAGCCTGCGCGCATCACTGCGCCTCTGGCGCCAGTCCGCACCGATCGAGACCCCTCCCGAGAAGCGCACGCGCTCGCACTTCCTCACCGGGCTCGTCACCAACCTGCTGAACCCGAAGATCGGTGCGTTCTACCTCGCGGTGATGCCAGGGCTGTTCCCTCCCAGCGACGTCACGCCGTGGCTCGGTGCCGCTCTCGGGGCCATCCATGGCGTGCTCGGCGTCGTCTATCTCGGTCTCGTCGCGGTGCTCGCCGGATGGGCGCGCCGCTTCCTCACCCGCCCGCGTGCGAACGCCGTCGTCGAGGCGCTCTGCGCGCTCTGTCTGCTCGCGTTCGCCGTCTACCTCGCGGTTTCGACCATCCGGAGTCTCGTCGCCCTTGGTTCCTGACGACGTTCCCGTCGCACCTTTTTTGGTTCTGCCCCCTTCCCGTCGCAGATTCTGCGAGAAAACGGGCCAAAAGCCGCAAGAAGTGCGACAGGAACCGGGGGTGGCGACAAAAAGTGCGACGGGCCCTTCGACAGGCTCGGGAACCATGGCGTCAGGGAGTGGCCTGGGTGAGGGTGCCGCCCTGCAGATGGAGGGTCAGGTCAGGGGAGAGGCGACGCAGGAAGGACTCGTCATGGCTGACGATGAGCACGGCGCCCCGATACGCCTGCAGCGCCTCGAGCAGCTGATCGGCGGTGTCGATGTCGAGGTTGTTCGTCGGCTCATCGAGCACCAGCAGCTGCGGCGGCGGGTCGGCCAGCAGCAGCCGGGCGAGCGCCACCCGGAACCTCTCGCCGCCCGACAGCGTCGAGACCGCACGGTTCACGGTGTCGCCTCGGATGAGGAAGCGCGCGAGCCGATTGTGCAGTTCGCGGTCGGGGGTGGATGGCGCCGCCTCGTGCACGACGTCGAGCACCGTTGCCACGTGCGCTGAGCGTGTCGGAGCGTCCAGCCCATCCACGCGCTGCGGCAGGTAGCCCACGTGCTCGACATGAAGGGTCACGTGGATGTCGAAGGTCGGACCCTTCGACAGGCTCAGGGACCGGTGCGGGCTCAGGGACCGGTGCACGCTCAGGGACCGGTGCGGGCTCAGGGACCGGTGCGGGCTCAGGGACCGGTGCGTGCCCGGGGAGTCGTCACCCAGCAGCTCGCGCAGCAGCGTCGACTTGCCTGCTCCGTTCGGGCCGACGAGCGCCACGCGCTCCGGGCCCTGCACCGTCCATGTCCGGTCGCCCGAGGTGAGCGTCAGGATGCGCCGCGAGGCGGACACCCCCGGATCGGGCAGGTCGATCGACACCGAGTCGTCGTCGCGCACGCGCAGCTCGGCCTCGGACAGCGCCGTGCGGGCGTCCGCCTCCTTGCCCGCCATCTCGCCGCGCAGCTTGCCCGCCGACACCTCGGCGGCCATCTTGCGCCCGTTCGCCACGACCTTCGGCACCCGCTTCTCGATGAACGCCTTGCGCCCCGTGCGGGCACGCCGCGCGAGCTTCACCTCCGCCTCCATGCGCTGCCTCTTCTCCTTCGCGACGGCCTTCTTCGCGTCGCGCTCGGCCTGCACGGCCGCCGCCTGCTCGCCATCCAGCCACGCCCGCCACTCGGAGTACGGCCCGCCGAACACGCTCAACGAGCCGTCGTACAGCTCGGCGGTGTCGTCCATCAGCTCGAGCAGGTCGAGGTCGTGCGAGACGACGATGAGTGCGCCGCGCCACGAGCGCACCATCTCGTACAGCCGATGTCGGGCGTCCACGTCGAGGTTGTTCGTCGGCTCGTCGAGCAGCGTGACAGCCGCGCGCCGCAGCCGGATGCCCGCGAGCGCCGCGAGCACGGCCTCGCCGCCCGAGAGCGAACCGACGGTGCGATCGAGCGCGCCATCCGGTAGGCCCGCCTCGGCGAGCGCGGCTGTCGCACGCGCCTCGACATTCCAGTTGTCGCCGACCGCATCGAAGCGCTCGGGCGAGACGTCGCCGGCTTCGATCGCACGCACGGCGTCCAGAGCGTCCGACACCCCGAGCAGGGAGGCGACCGGCCTGGCCGTATCGAGCGTCAGCTTCTGCGGCAGGTACGCCACATCGCCGTCGGCGACGACAGTTCCCGAGGTGGGTGCGAGCTCGCCCGCCGCCAGCCGCAGCAGCGTCGACTTGCCCGAGCCGTTGCGCCCGATGAGGCCGGTGCGTCCGTCGCCGAAGACGCCCGACACGTCGTCGAGCGCGACGTGGCCATCCGGCCAGGTGAAGCAGAGATGATCAAGGGTGAGAGATGGCATGCATGGCCTCCAAAGATGTGAGCGATGAATGCGCTGACACCGGATGGCCGACCCTCACGAAGAGGAGCCCACGAAGAAAGAGGGTCGCCTGCGGTTCAGCGCGTGAGCGCGGAAGCGGCGAAACCCGTCAATTTCTTTCCAGACCTTGGGAATAGGACGGACACCACTCTACCGGATCTCCGTTGCGCGGGGCATCGCGTTCGGCACGGCCTGGAGCGGAAAGACGCGCCGCTGATCAGCCGAGCTGCTTGGCGAGGAACACGCCGAGGTCGTCGAACTCCTCCTGCGAGACGGAATGGCCGATGAACGGGTAGACCCGCCCGACCAGGTTCGCGTGGGAGGGCAGCCACTGCGTGGTGTGCTCGACGAGCGCTGAGGGGATGACCTCGTCGAGCTCGCCCCGACCCCAGAACACGGGAGGCTTCGTCTCGGCCAGCGCCTCGTCGCCAGGCAGGTCACCCGGTGTCGAATAACCGGAGAGGTTCGCGACGAATGCGAACGCGTCCGGCCGCGTCCGCAGCGCCTGCAGCGCGATGGCGCCGCCCTGCGAGAAGCCGACGAGACCGATCGATGTTGCGGTCGGCAGTGCGCGATCCACCCAGTCGAGCAGGGCGGCGGTGCCGCGGTTCACGCCCTCGGCCGAGCGCGAGGTGAGCCCCTCGATGGGGTACCAGGAGGCCCCGGGTTGCGGCCACGGCAGGTCGAGCGGTGCACGCACCGCGACGTAGCAGTAATCGGTGGGAAGCAGGCGCGCGAGCGAGAACAGGTCGTTCTCATCCGAGCCGTACCCGTGCAGCAGCACGATGACCCGCTGGCCATCCGGCTCGCCGCCCCAGCGGACGGCGGCGTCGTCGAGTTCGAGATCTGGCATGCCTCCATCCTGCCCGACGCCGCGCGGCAGGGCGGAAGAGGCAGACGGAGCACGGTAGAAATGACTCATGGCCGTGCGCACCCCCGACCCCGACCCCTCCGACCTGCCTGACGGGCCGGGCGACCTCGGCCTGAGCGGGCTCGGCGCGCTGTCCGGCGGCTCGGCGAACCCCGGCTGGCTCAGCGAGTACGAGCTCGAGGCCGCGCGCGGCCGCCTGCCGATGCTCTACGTCGAAGCGGTTCCCGTGATCACGGATGGCCAGGGCCAGGTCACCGAGGTGGGCATCCTGCTGCGCGCGACGAGCTTCGGTGAGATCACCCGCACGATCGTCTCGGGCCGGGTGCGCTACGGCGAGACGGTGCGCGACGCGCTCTTCCGCCACCTCGAGAACGACCTCGGCCCCATGGCCTTCCCGCTGCTGCCGGCGAGCCCCGTGCCGTTCACGGTCGCCGAGTACTTCCCGATCCCCGGCGTCAGCGCCTTCTACGACGACAGGCAGCACGCCGTCTCGCTCGCCTTCGTCGTGCCCGTCACCGGCACCTGCGAGCCGCGCCAGGACGCGCTCGAGGTGACCTGGCTGTCGCCCGAGGAGGCGGCATCCGACGAGATCGCCTCTGAGATGGAGGGCGGAAGGGGTTCGCTCGTGCGGATGGCGCTCGCCTCGGTCGGCGCACTGCGCTGACGGGCGCTGCTCTGACGGGCAACCCGCTGACGGGCAATACATCCCTGGATGGACGACGGCGCGGACAGGATGGCCGTAGCGTGGCAGGTGTGAGCACCCGAGACGCCGTGCAGCCGCCGCCGTGGCGTCGGCTGCTCCGACCCGTGAGCGCCTGGCAGTGGGCGCTCGACGGCGTCATCATCGTGCTCTTCGCGCTTGCGAGCTTCGCCGCCTCCTCTGCGACCAACCCCGGCGGCGTTCTCGTCACGGGCGGCATCACGGCGCTGTTCGTCATCGCGCTCGGCGTCAGCCGGGTCTGTCCGCCGCTCGCGCTCGTGGTCGCCTGGATCGCGGCCGTGCTGCAGATGGCGTGCGGACTGTTCATCATCTCCGCGGACACGGCGGTGTTCGTCGTGCTCTTCGCCTGTGCGGCGTACGGCTCCCGGCGACTGTTCTGGATCTCGGGCGCCTCGGCGGTGGTCGGCGCGCTGCTCGTGCCGCTCTACCTGCTCGGCTTCGCGCCGGTGAGCGTGTCGCAGGACGCCGGCCTGCCGACGTGGCGCCACGACGGGTCATCCGAGGGCTTCCTCCCCTCCTTCCTGCTCGTGCTCGGTCTCGCGCTGACGATGCTCGTGCTCGCCTGGACGTTCGGCGCGCTGTTCCGCGCCATCATCCGGGCCAGGGAGTCTCGCAGGGCGCAGGTGCTCGCCGAGCAGCGCGCCGTGGCCGAAGAGGAGCGCGGCCGCATCGCCCGCGACATGCACGACATCGTCGCGCACTCGCTCGCCGTCGTCATCGCGCAGGCGGATGGCGCGCGGTATGCCGGCGCATCCGACCCCGAGGCGAAGGATGAGGCGCTGCAGACGATCGCGCAGACCTCGCGGGCGGCGCTCGGCGATGTGCGGCTGCTGCTCACGCAGCTGCGCCATCAGCAGGGTGAGGGGCCGCAGCCGACGCTCGCCGACCTCGACGAGCTCTATGCGCGGGTGCGCGCAGCAGGCGTCGATCTGCGCGTCGCCGTGCATCCCACACCGCCCGGAAGCACGCCGACCGCGGTGCAGCTGGCGATCTACCGCATCCTGCAGGAGGCGACGACCAACGCCATGCGTCACGGCGACCCCGGCCCCGTCGATGTCGCACTCGCCTGGATGCCGGACGCGGTGTCGGTGACGGTGCGCAGCAGGCGGCGCCGCATGCCGGAGCCGTCGCGTGTGGCGCTCGGACCGGCCAGCTCCGGTCACGGCCTCATCGGCATGCGCGAGCGAGCGGAACTGATCGGCGGACGTTTCAGCGCCGGGCCGCAGGGTGACTCGTGGGTCGTGCAGGCGTGGCTGCCGCTGGGTGCCGCCTAGTGGATTGTTGCGGCTAATATTGTGGGTATAGGTGTCGGAGTTTGATTCGGGCGTCGGTGGTCGTGAATTGCCAGTTGACTTGCCGCTGGTCGGTGTTGGTCGCTTGCTGCCAGGCGGTGAG
>JASGDS010000201.1:0-4791 GCA_047607025.1 Microbacterium sp. | reverse complement strand
TTGCGAGCGCATCCATCACAGTCCTCCCAGCAGCCCCGAGGGCAGATTCAGTCCGAGCAGCACGTCGAACGCGAGATAGGTCAGGCTCGACATCGTGAGCGACACGACGAGGTCGATCAGCGGTTTGCGCGACCCGATCGCCCGCGCAACGCACCAGAACAGGATGGCGCCGGACAGGATCCATCCGGCGAGGTTCAGTGTCAGGGCGAAGGCGAGGAATCCGCCCGCCGCCCAGGCGACGCAGCGCCAGTCGGAGAACGAGCGGTAGGTCACCCTCGCCGCTTCCTCCGCCTCCGCGCGCGCGGCATCCGACACATCGTCGAACTCGCTGTAGGTGGCCGCCTCGGCCGGCTCGGGGTCGCGCATGTACTTGATGACGAGCAGCACGGTGAGCACGTAGCCTGCCGCCACGATGATGCCGGGGAAGAACTTCGGGCCTGGGCTCGCCGTTCCCTCCGGCACCTCCATCGTGAGGATGCCGATGAGCAGGTAGGTCGAGAAGGCGGCGAGGATCAGCGGCACGATGAGGCCGGATCGGCCCGTCAGCCAGGAGGCTCGCTGGTCGTTCACGGTCGTGGTCACAGTCCCAGCTCCTCAACGAGTTTCGACGTGCGCTCCACGTCCTCTTGGATGAAGGCGTC
This sequence comes from Microbacterium sp., assembly GCA_047607025.1. GTDB lineage: Bacteria > Actinomycetota > Actinomycetes > Actinomycetales > Microbacteriaceae > Microbacterium. Next base: position 4,150 of record JASGDS010000201.1, on the reverse strand, counting down.
GAACTCATCCCCGTCGAGGTACGAGTCGACCCACTTGTTGCGCACGAGCGCTTCGGCCCAGGCGTCGGATTGCACGGTCTCCTTGACGATGCTCTTGAGCGTTTCGAACTCCTCGTCGGTGAGGTTCTTCGAGGCGACGAAACCACGCCAGTTGACGAGGTTCACCTCATACCCGAGCTCTTCGAACGTCGGGATGTCGACGCCGTCGAGTCGCTCGGGCGCCGAGATCGCGATGGGCTTCACGCGCCCCGCCTCGATCTGGTCGGCCACCTCGTTGTACCCGGTGACGACGACATCGGCGGTGCCGCTGAACAGCGTCTGCATCGCCTCACCTCCGCCCGACTTGGGGATGTAGGTGATCTCCGAGGCGTCAAGGCCGCTGACGAGCGCGAACTGCGCGATGATCAGGTGATCGATCGACCCCGCCGACCCACCGGTGAAGCGCATGCCGCTCGGGTTGGCCTGCCAGTCGGCGACGAAGTCATCGATCGAGTCCCACGGCGCGTCCCCCGCGACGATCACGATCGAGTAGTCCTCGGCGACACGTGCCACCGGACGCACGTCGTCGAAGCTGACGGTGGAGTCGTTCAGCTCGATGCCGCCCGTCATCGCCGCGCCCGTCGCCAGCAGGGTGCCTGTCGTCTCATCCATGTTCGTGAACGAGCTCAGCCCGATCGTGCCGCCCGCGCCGGGAATGTTCACGACCTGCACATTGTGCGCAATGCCCTCCGCGCGCATGGCCTGCTGCTGCTCGCGGGCGAAGCTGTCCCAGCCACCGCCGACGGCCGCCGGCGCGATGAGGGTGAGCGACGATCGTGGGTCGGAACCCGTGTTGCCCTGGATGAACGAGAAGGCGGTCGCTGTGCCGATGGACGCCACGGCGACAACGGCGAAGACGATGCGCCCGAACACCTTCGGAATCTTCGGCGTTCTGCTCTGCGTGCCGACGACGGTGGTGTAGACCGCTCCGAGTGGCTGGCCGAGAGGATCCTTCTCAGGCTCCGAGGATGGGGAATCGGGGGTCATTCGTTCTCCTTCCGTACCGACGCTGGTCCGTTCGACCATCTTTGCCCGCATCGCGACAGAAATTCAAGAGCCCGCCTCCAACCCGGCAGAAGCTGGTTGACTTGAGGCATGGAGTTCTGCATCTTCACCGAGCCACAGTACGGCGCCAGCTACAACGACCAGCTGGCGGCCGCGCGTGCCGCGGAGGCGAGCGGCTTCGACGCCTTCTTCCGGTCAGACCACTACCTCACGATGGCCGACGATGGCTTGCCAGGGCCGACGGATGCCTGGACGACCCTCGCCGGGCTCGCGCGAGAGACGACGACCATCCGGTTGGGAACTCTCGTGTCGTCGGTGACGTACCGGGCACCGGGAATCCTGGCCATCCAGGTCGCACAGGTCGACCAGATGTCGGGAGGGCGTGCTGAGCTGGGTCTTGGCACGGGATGGTTCGAGGCCGAGCACCGCGCCTATGGCATTCCCTTCCCTCCCAAGCGGTTCGATCTGCTGGAGGAGCAGCTGGAGATCGTGAACGGGCTGTGGTCGACGCCGCTGGGCGAGACATATTCCTTCAACGGCATGAACTATCGACTGACCGATTCTCCCGCGCTTCCCAAGCCCGTGCAGGAGCGCGTGCCGGTCATCGTGGGTGGAGGGGGGCCGAAGCGCACGCCAGCCCTTGCCGCGCGCTTCGCGACCGAGTACAACATCGGGTTCGTCGATGACGCCGGGGTGGCTGCGGCCTTCGGTCGCGTGCGCGAGGCCTGCGAGGCAGAGGTTCGCGACCCGGCCACGCTCAAGCTCTCGGTCGCTCGCACGACGCTCGCGGGAGCATCCGGCGACGCGAACCAGTTCACCGGATCGGACGCCCAGATCGTCGACCAGGTCGGCGCGCTCGCCGACCTCGGCGCACAGCGCGTCTACTTCCAGCTCATGGATATGCGCGACCTCGATCGCATCGCCGCACTCGGGTCCGAGGTCGTCTCGCACTTCCGCTGAACTGCATCCCCGCTCCGAGACAGCGCGTGCCACGCGCAGTCTAAGAGGAACCACGCACCCCGAGAGCAAGCACGCAGTCTGCGAGAAACCGCGTCATCCACGAGCGCCTAACAGCACGCCCACTCGCAGGATGCGCGTCCGCTCGCAAACAGCGCGTGCCACGCGCAGTCTCGGAGCAACGGTGCAGTCCGGGAGCAATCACGCAGTCTCGGAGCGCGGGCCCACCGCGCGAGCGAGCCGCGCGGTGGGTCACACGGTGCCGTAGAGGCGATCGCCGGCGTCACCGAGACCGGGCACGATGTACCCCTTCTCGTTAAGACGCTCGTCGAGCGCGCCCAGCACGAGCGTCACATCGCGGCCCTCGGAGACCTCCTCGATGGCCTTGACACCCTCGGGCGTGCCGAGCAGGCATACGGCCGTGACATCGGTCGCACCGCGGTCGAAGAGATAGGTGATCGCGGCCGCGAGTGAGCCGCCTGTGGCGAGCATCGGGTCGAGCGCGAAGCACTGCCTGTCGCTCAGGTCATCCGGCAGACGCTCCGCGTACGTCGTCGGCTGCAGCGTCTCCTCATCGCGCACGAGGCCGAGAAAGCCGACCTCGGCGGTGGGGATGAGCGTGGTCATGCCCTCGAGCAGACCCAGCCCCGCGCGAAGAATCGGCACGATGAGCGGCTTCGGGTCGGCGATGCGCACGCCCGTCGTCGGCGCGACAGGCGTGGTGATGTCGACCTCCTCCACGCGCACGTTCCGCGTCGCCTCATAGGCGAGCAGGGTCATGAGCTCCTGGGTGAGCTGGCGGAAGATCGGCGACGGCGTGTTCTCGTCTCGCAGCACGGTGAGCTTGTGAGTGACGAGTGGGTGGTCGGCAACGTGCAGGCGCATGCTCCCAGGGTAGCCCGAGCGCGCGTCGTAGAGTGAGCGGATGGAGATCGCACGCCCGACGCCAGGTACCGAAGTGCAGCTCCACTGGCGAAAGTGGGATGGCTCGCCGCACTGGCACGAAGAGTGCGTATATCTGGGTTCGGATGAACACGGCGACTGGTCGGGGCAGCCGGTTGGATGGCTCAGCGAGCGGCCGGGAAAGTCGTTCGTCGCCTCGGCGCCCAGCGTACGCCTCATCGTTCCGGCAGGCGATTACGCACTGATCGTCAATCGCGACCACCCCACGTGGCTGCGCATCTACATCGACCTGGGCTGGGACATCCGTTGGACGAGCGAAACGCTCATCGAAGGCATCGACATGGACCTCGATGTCATTCGTCACGAAAGCGCCGAGAACATCACCGAGATCGTCGACCAGGACGAGTGGGAAGAGCACAGCGCGAAATTCGGTTACCCCGCCGATGTCATGACTCATCTTGAGGCGCTCGCCGCCGACCTGGCGACGCGCGTGCGCGCCCAGGAGGCGCCATTCGACGATGCAACGGCCGATCCGTGGCTCGACCGTCTGGCCGCATTGAACCTGGACAATCCGTTGCCATGAACCCCTCCGCCGCCGACCGCGAGGCCATGCACAGCGCGCTGCACCTGGCCGAAGAGGCGCTCGCCTGCGAGGAGATTCCGGTCGGGGCCCTCGTACTGGGGCCGGATGGCCAGGTGCTGGGCGAAGGACGAAACGAGCGTGAGCAGACCCACGATCCCTCCGCGCACGCCGAGGTTCTCGCCATTCGCCGCGCCGCCGAGCGTCTGGGCGGCTGGAACCTCGAAGGCTGCACGCTCGTGGTGACCCTCGAGCCCTGCGCCATGTGCGCGGGGGCCGTGCTGCAGGCGCGCCTCTCACGGCTTGTCTTCGGCGCGTGGGACGACAAGGCGGGGGCGGCCGGCTCGGTCTACGACCTGGTGCGCGACCGGCGCCTTCCGGTGCGCGCCGAGGTCATCGGCGGCGTGCTCGAACACGAGTGCGCCGCCATCCTGCAGCGCTTCTTCGCCACCCGCCGCTAGCGGACGAGGCGCGCGAAGGCCGACAGACGGGCCACGCCCTCGGCCGTGCGTGGCAGGTCGTCGAGCAGCGCTGGCGAGTGGATGAGGAACGCCGCCACCTTCGCACGGGAGATCGCCACGTTGAGCCGGTTCTGCAGCAGCAGGAATTCGGTGCCTCGTGGGGCATCCCGACCGGAGGATGCCGCGAGCGTCACGATCGAGACGA
>JASGDS010000200.1:0-4237 GCA_047607025.1 Microbacterium sp. | reverse complement strand
ATGGTCGTCTCGGTGAGAGCGAGCCGTTTGCTGTACTCGGTCATCGCGCGGTCACTGGCCCTTCGAGGCGTAGAACGCTTCGACGCCATCCTTCGACGTCGCCCACCACTCCTCGTTGGCGCGGTACCAGTCGATCGTGTCGGCCAGGCCCTGCTCGAAGTTCTGGAAGCGAGGCTGCCAGCCGAGCTCGGTGCGCAGCTTCGTCGAGTCGATCGCGTAGCGCAGGTCGTGGCCTGCGCGATCGGTGACGTGATCGTAGGCATCGGCATCCTGCCCCATCAGCGTCAGGATCAGCTCGACGACCGTCTTGTTGTCCTTCTCGCCATCCGCCCCGATGAGGTAGGTCTCGCCGATGACGCCCTTCTCGAGGATGGTCAGCACGGCCGAGGAGTGGTCGTCGGCGTGGATCCAGTCGCGCACGTTCTGCCCCGCGCCGTACAGCTTGGGGCGGATGCCGCGGATCACGTTCGTGATCTGGCGCGGGATGAACTTCTCGACGTGCTGGTACGGACCGTAGTTGTTGGAGCAGTTGGAGATGGTCGCCTGTACTCCGAAGGAGCGCACCCAGGCGCGCACGAGCAGGTCGCTGCCCGCCTTCGTCGACGAGTAGGGCGACGAGGGGTTGTAGGGCGTCTGCTCGGTGAAGCGCTCGGGGTCATCCAGTTGGAGGTCGCCGTAGACCTCGTCGGTGGAGATGTGGTGCAGCCGCCTGCCGTGCGTGCGCGCGGCTTCGAGCAGCGTGTACGTGCCGATGATATTCGTGTCGAGGAACGGACGCGGGTTGTCGAGCGAGTTGTCGTTGTGGCTCTCGGCCGCATAGTGCACGACCGCGTCGACCCTGGCGAACAGCTCGTCGACGAGCGCGGCATCGGCGATGTCGCCGACGACGAGTTCGACGCGATCCTCGGGGAGCCCGGCGAGGGAGGCCGTGTTGCCCGCATAGGTGAGCTTGTCCAGCACGATCACGCGGTGGTCGGTGTGCCGGACGACGTGGTGAACGAAGTTCGAGCCGATGAAGCCGGCGCCGCCGGTGACGAGAAGGGTCGACATGTTTCTGGTGCCTCGTTACTTTCCGCGTTACTTTCCGCGTTCAAGGGTGGTGAGCAGGTAGGAGCCGTAGCCGCTTTTGACGAGCCGGTCCGCCCGCTCGCGCAGCTCGTCATCCGTGAGGAACCCCTGCCGCCAGGCGATCTCCTCCGGTACGCCGATCTTGAGGCCGGTGCGCCGCTCCATGGTGCGCACGTAGTCGGCGGCATCCGTCATCTGGTCGAACGTTCCCGTGTCGAGCCAGGCGGTGCCGCGCGGCAGCACCTCGACCTGCAGCTTCGACTGCGCGAGGTAGGCGGCGTTGACGTCGGTGATCTCCAGCTCGCCACGCGGCGACGGCTTCAGGTTCTTCGCGATCTCGACGACGTCGTTGTCGTAGAAGTACAGGCCGGGGATGGCGTAGTTGCTCCGAGGGGAAGCCGGCTTCTCCTCCAGGGAGACGGCACGGCCCTCCGCATCGAACTCGACGACGCCGTAGGCGCTGGGCTCCGCCACCCAGTACGCGAAGATGGCACCGCCATCCACGTCGGCGTAGCGCTTCAGCTGCGTGCCGAGGCCGGGGCCGTAGAGCAGGTTGTCGCCGAGCACGAGGGCGACCTTGTCGTCGCCGATGAACTCCTCGCCGATCGTGAACGCCTGCGCGAGTCCATCAGGGGAGGGCTGCTGCGCGAAGGTGAGGCTGACGCCGAACTGCGAGCCGTCACCCAGCAGTCGCTCGAACCCCGGCGCGTCGTGCGGGGTCGTGATGATCAGAATGTCGCGGATGCCCGCCAGCATGAGCGTGGAGAGCGGGTAGTAGATCATCGGCTTGTCGTACACGGGCACGAGCTGCTTCGAGATGCCGAGGGTGATCGGGTGAAGTCTGGTGCCGCTGCCGCCGGCCAAGATGATGCCACGCATGCACCCATCCTTTCATGTGCCACGTCTACGATCGAGAACTGATGGCATCCTCGACCAACTCCTCATCCCGCGCACGCTGGGGATGGCCGCTTGCGACCGTTCTGATGACCCTCGTGCTCGCCCTTGCGCGTCTGGTCGTCACGCCCCGGTTCTACTTCGCCGACGACACCGAGCGCGGTTCGGCCGGGCAGTGGTGGGAGCTGGGCGACCAGCTGCTGCACGGGCATCTGCCGATGCTCGACCCTGCCGCCTGGCAGGCGGGAAACTACTGGGCGGAGGGCCAGTGGGGGCTCGTCAACCCGCTCACCTGGATCATCGCGCTGTCGACGCACCTCACCGACAGCCTCGTGCTGCACGCGACCGTCGTGAAGATCGTGTTCCTGGCCATCCTGTCGCTCGGCACCTACCTGCTCTCGCGCCAGTTCGGCGCGCACCGGCCGTGGGCGGCGGTCGCCGGCGTGATCGTGCCGACGTGCGGCTTCCTCGTCTACATGGATGCGGCGTCCTGGTCGACCGACCTGTTCAACGTGGCGGTCTTCACCTGGGCGTGGTGGACGCTGCGGCGCACCGTCGAGCATCGCCGCTTGCCGATCGGGTACCTCGTGGCGAGCTACCTGCTCATCACCTTCGGCTACGTGTTCGGCGTGATCATGCTCGTCGTCGTGCTCGTCGAGTCGCTCGTGCGGCACATCGTGCGGCGGGATGGTGCGCGCGTGGTGCGCACGCTGCTCGCGTCGGTGTGGGGAGCGGCGCTCACGATCGCCATTTACCTGCCGGGCGTGCTCACGGCGCCCGTGACGGCACGAGGCAGTGCGCCGGTCGAGAACGACTTCTTCCTCAACGCCGACCTCACCGACCTCGTCTCGGCGGGCAACGGCTGGGTCTCGGCGACCATCCGTGCGTGGGACGGCGACATCACCGTCGGTCCGCTCGTCTCCCTCGGCTGGGTGGTGCTGCTCGCACCGTTCGCGCTGCCGCTGGCGCGGTCGGCCGCGAAGCGCCTCATCCCGGTGTTCGTGCTCGGCGGCGTCGCGCTGCTGTTCACGATCGGCCCGAGCCAGATGGGGCCGATCCGCTGGCCGCTGCGCCTCATCCCGTATCTCGCGATCGCGCTCGCGGTGATCTTCGCAGTCGGCATCTCGCGCCGTTTCCCCGGCGCCATCCGTCCCCGCACGGTGCAGATCAGCATCGTGCTCGTCGTGGCCACCTCGATGGTCACCTGGGGCAACGGTCCGTACGCGTGGAAGGCGATCGGTGCGAGCGCGGTGGTGCTCATCGTCGCCATCCTGGTGCTCGGCCGCATCTCACGCGTGCCGGTGGCGGCCGTCTGGGCGTTCGCGGTGACCGCCGTGATCACGGCGGGGCAGCTGTACTTCTTCCCGCAGACGCCGCTGCCGAACCGCCATGCGCCCGACAGCTTCTCGCAGCTGGAGGGGGTGCTCGCAGGCGCCGAGGGCCAGGGCCTGACGGTCGGCCAGACGAAGTACGGTTCGAGCGACGCCGCCAGCTGGGATGAGCGGCTGATGGCGAACCTCTGGTACCTCAGCCCGACGGAGATGTCGAGCCTCTACACCGTGCTGCCCTACACGACCTTCAGCGAAGACCTCTGCGTCGACCTGCGCGGCGAGACCTGCGACCAGGCGCTGCAGACGCTGTGGTCGATCGACCCGACCACGGGCGAGCGGGTGAGCGACCTCATGGATGTGTCGACCATCCTCGCGATGAAGCACGAGTATCCGACGCTTCCCGATATTCCGGATGGCTGGCACCTCGTCTCGGAGGGCGAGTTCACCTGGCTGCTCGAGCGTGACGAACCGCTGCCCGACGCGGGCGGCGTCGTCTGGTCGAGCGAGGGAACGGCGGTGACGGTGACGTCGCAGACCGACACCTCGGTGACCTTCACGGTGGACGAGGTGGGGTCCAGCGGGCTCGTCTCGCTCAGCCGCCTCGACTACCCGGGCTATCGGGTCTCCGGGGCGTCGCTCGCCGATCCCGTGCGCGGATGGCTGCTGACCGTCGACGTGTCAGGCGCCTCCGCAGGCGACTCCGTGACGGTCTCGTTCCGCCCGCCCGGCTGGGGGATCGAGCTGGGTTCGTTCGCGCTCGCTGCACTCGTCGGCGTGGCCTGGGTCGTCGTGCGAGCGACGAGGCGGCGTCACCTCACCGCCGAGTGACCACCCGTTTGCCCGAGCGACCACGTGATTGCACGCCTTTTCGGCAAACGAGTGGTCACTCGGCAGTCGGTGGAGCAGTGCGGGCGACGCCCCGGAGACCCGATAGCCCGGGTAGT
>JASGDS010000199.1:0-2669 GCA_047607025.1 Microbacterium sp. | reverse complement strand
GGCAGACCGAACCGCGCCGCCAGCTGCGCCGAGTAGTCGCTCGAACCGAGCAGCCACACTTCGGGCGTCTCGGATGCCGATGGCGTCGCGTGCACGGTGTACTCGCCGCCAGAGGTGAAGCGCACGGTCGCGCCCTCGGGGGAGGCGAGCGCGAGGATGTCGGTGATGTGGTCGGGGAACCGATCGACGTCGCTCGTCGTGCCGGAGCGGTGCAGCAGCTGGGTGATGACGGGGTCGCTGCCAGGCGCGCGACCGATGCCGAGGTCGACGCGCCCAGGCGCGAGGGCGGCGAGCGCGGCGAACTGCTCGGCGACGATGAGCGGCGAATGGTTCGGCAGCATCACCCCGCCGGAGCCGACACGGATGGTCGAGGTGCGCGCGGCCGCGGCGGCGATGAGCACGGGCGGCGAGGTGGATGCCACGGCCGGCATGTTGTGGTGCTCGGCGAACCAGTATCGGCGCAGGCCGAGTGATTCGGCGGTCTGCACGAGCGCGAGCGACGCGCTGATGGCCTGACCGGTCGACTGTGCTGTGCGCACGGGCACCAGGTCGAGCACGGAGAGCGAAAGTGACTCAGACATTGCTTCAGGCAACGTATGCACCCGGCGGCATATTCCCCGCATAGCTGGCGCCCGATAGCCTGAAAGCATGGGTGCTGAGATCTTCATCGTGCTGGTCGGATCGATCGCGGTGTCGGGTTTCGCCCGGTGGCGAGGATGGCCGGCGCCCCTGCTCGTCACGGCGGTCGCGCTCGTCGTTTCGCTCATCCCGTTCGTGCCATCCGTGTCGATCGACGGGCACGTGCTGCTGAACCTCGTGTTGCCGCCGCTGCTGTACTCGGCGGCGCTGGATGTGTCGTTCGTCAGCTTCCGTCGTGAGTTCTCGCGCATCACGAGCCTCGGCATCGGCCTCGTCGTCGTCACGACCGTGGGTGTGGGGCTCGTGGCGTACGTCATCATGCCCGAGCTCGGCATCGCAGCTGCCCTGCTGCTCGGTGCGATCGTCGGCCCGCCCGACGCGGTCTCGGCTGCGGCGATCGGCCGCAAGCTGGGCCTGCCCCGCCATGTGATGACGGTGCTCAGCGGCGAGAGCCTCATCAACGATGCGACCTCACTCACCCTCGTGCGCGTGTTCGCGGCCGTCGTCGCCGGGTCTGCGGTCACCGTGTGGGACGGCATCGTCGAGTTCGTGCTGGCCGTCGTCGTGGGCGGCGGCATCGGCCTCGTCTTCGGCATCGTGCTGCATCAGCTGCGGCTGCGCCTGAACGACACGGTGCTGACGGGAACGATCGGCCTGCTCCTGCCCTTCGCCGCCTACGCCATCGCGGAGGAGCTGCATGGCTCCGGCGTGCTGGCGGTCGTCGCGATGGGTCTGTTCGTCGGCTTCAACGCGCCGCGCACCTCGTATCGCACCCGGCAGCAGGATGGCCTGCTGTGGAAGTCGGTCGACTTCCTGCTCGAGGGCTTCGTCTTCGCCTACATCGGTCTGCAGCTGCCAGACGTGCTCACGAGCCTGCAGGCGGACGAGGGCGTCAGCGACCTTCTCATCGCGCTCGCCGTCATCGGCGTGGTCATCCTGGTGCGTCCCGTCTACGTCTTCGTGTCGTATGCGATCGCGCAGGTCATGCAGCGTCGAAGGATCGCCCGCTGGAAACGCGCGATCGAGGCGTACCAGCGCGATCCGGAGAGCGCCGCCGCCCGCCGGGTGCGGATGCGCGCCATCCGTGCGAATCGCAGGGGCAAACCCCTCACCAAGGAGCGCCTCGCGAACCTCATTCCCGAGTCGCTCAGCGTGCAGGAGCGCGCAGTCGTGTCGTGGACGGGCATGCGCGGCGTCGTCACCCTCGCCATGGCCGCCGCCCTGAACGACCTCACCGAGGGCGCGATGTCGACCATCCATGAACACGTTCTCTTCGTCTGCGCCTTCGTCGTCACGATCGGCACGCTGCTGGTGCAGGGGCTCACGCTCGCCCCCGTCATCAAGCGGCTCGGCGTGTCGAGCGATGCGCAGGATGCCCGTGACCAGCGGCAGCTGAAGCAGGTGCGAAAGCGCACGAACGAGATCGGACAGGAGTATCTGCGCCGCAAGCAGAAGGAATGGCGCGAAGAATTCGGCGACGAAACGATGGACCGCTTCAACCGGATCGCCAGGGCACTCGTGCGCGTGGAGAACGACACGGAGCAGGAGGGCTCCTCACCGGAGACCGACGACCCGGCCAAGCGTCAGCTCGTCAGCAAGCGGCTGCGCGAGCTCTCGCGCGGCTGGATCAACGTGCGCCGCCGCGTGCTGCTGGAGGAGCGCGACAAGGGCACGCTGAACGAGGAGGTCATGCGTGAGCTGATGACGGCGGTCGACGCCGAGGAGCTCGTCCTCGACACCAGGCGCGACCTGCGCGATCCGCAGGGATAGTCAGTCGGGCGTATGCCCGTGGCGAACATGCGCCCGGTGGCTGGCGCTTCTCAGTAGCGTGGAGTCACGTACTTCGTCGCCTGCAGGAGGAGTGACATGTTCGAGAGATTCACCGACCGTGCCCGTCGTGTGGTCGTCCTCGCCCAGGAAGAGGCGAAGATGCTCAACCACAACTACATCGGCACCGAGCACATCCTGCTCGGCCTCATCCACGAGGGCGAGGGTGTCGCCGCGAAGGCACTCGAGTCGCTCGGCATCTC
>JASGDS010000198.1:0-7722 GCA_047607025.1 Microbacterium sp. | reverse complement strand
GTCAAGGAGTACCCGGGCGGCGTCAGGGGCGTCGACAGCATCGACGTCGACATCGCCGATGGCGAGTTCTTCGCGCTGCTCGGACCATCCGGGTGCGGAAAGACGACCCTGCTGCGTTCGATCGCGGGCCTCGAGAGCATCACCTCGGGCACACTCGTGATCGGTGAGAAGGACGTCACCAACGCGGAACCGGGGGAGCGAGGCGTGGCGATGGTGTTCCAGGACTACGCCCTTTTCCCGCACATGGATGTCGCGGACAACATCGCCTATCCGCTGCGAGTGCGCAGGGTGAATCGTTCGGAGCGGCGCGCGACGGCCGCGCGCGTGGCGGGAGGGCTGTCGCTCGACGGGCTGATCGAGCGACGTCCCGCGCAGCTTTCCGGTGGACAGCAGCAGCGGGTCGCGCTCGCGCGCGCCGTCGCCACGAAGCCCGATGTGCTCCTGCTGGACGAGCCGCTGTCGAACCTCGACGCGCGGCTGCGCCTGGAGGCGCGCACCTTCCTGAAAGAGCTGCAGCGTGACCTGGGCGTGACGACGGTGTTCGTCACACACGACCAGGCGGAGGCGCTGGCGCTCGCCGATCGCATCGCCGTCATGAAGGCGGGAAAGCTGCAGCAGGTCGGCTCGCCGCGCGAGATCTTCCACCGGCCGAACAACACCTTCGTCGCAGGGTTCATCGGGTCGGTGCCGATGAATCTGCTCGCGACCGAGGTGGCCGAGGGAACCGTGGCCATCGGAGGCACGCGGGTCGCCGTGCCGACGGACGCCGCCGCGGACGTCGCCGACGGGCAGAGCGTGATCTGGGGCATCCGGCCGGAATACCTCGAGTGGTCGGACGTCGCGGTCGAGGGCGGCATCGCCGTCGAAGTGGTCGTCACCGAGACGCTCGGCGCGACGTCGAACGTGATCGTGCAGGCGGGCGAGCACACCTTCCAGCTCGTCGTTCCCGAGGAGAAGGAGCCTGAGGCAGGCAGTCGCGGCTGGGCCGTCCCGCATCCGGACCGAGCGCTCCTGTTCGATGCCGACTCCACGGAGCGCATCGGCGAATGAGCATCCATCGACTGCGGCTGACCCACGACATCCAGAACGACGACCGCTACGTGCGCGTGCCGTTCGAGGTGCCCGACGGCGTCACGTCACTCGAGGTGCGCATCGCCTTCGACACCGAGCGCGCCGTGATCGACCTCGGCTGCGCGGGCGCCGCGGCGTGGCGGGGATGGTCGGGAGGAGCGCGTCAGTCCTTCGTGATCCGCGCGGATGACGCCACGCCCGGCTACCTGCCCGGCCCCCTCGAGGCCGGCGAGTGGGGGCTCATCCTCGGTGTGCATCAGCTTCCGCCCGGAGGTGTGGACGTCGACGTGGAGATCCTGCAGCCCGCGCGATCGGGCATCGATCACGGGCCGGTCGCTCCCGCGGTGACCGGGGTCGCGCGCGGCAGCGAACGGGAGCTTCCGGCTCCCGATGGCCTGCGCTGGTATGCGGGGGACTTCCACGGTCACACACTGCACTCCGATGGCCAGGAGAGCCTCTGGGGACTTGCCGCACTCGGGGCTGCGGCCGGGCTCGACTTCCTCGCGGTGACCGACCACAACACGACGAGCCATCATGCGCATCTTCCCGAGATCGGCCAGATGTACGGCATCTCCCTCATTCCCGGGCAGGAGGTGACCACGCATCGCGGGCACGCCAACGCCTTCGGCGACATCGGGTTCATCGACTTCAGGCAGCCCGCCCAGCACTGGGTGGACGAGGTCGAGGCGCGCGGCGGGGTACTCAGCGTCAATCATCCGATCTCGGGGGACTGCTCGTGGCTTCACCCGCTCGAGAGGCGCCCGCGCGCGATCGAGCTGTGGCACGCGACCTGGTTCGAGGAGCTCATCTCCACCGCACCCTTGGCCTACTTCGCGCTGTGGGACCAGGGTGCGACCCTCCTCGGCGGGTCCGACTTCCACCGGCGCGAGCAGCGCGTCGGACCGGGGACCCCGACAACGTGGGTCTGCGCCGAAGACGCGTCGCCGGACGCCATCCTGGACGGTGTCAAAGCGGGCAGAACCACGATCACAGGCACGGTCGCGATGCGTGACGGCCTCAGCGTTCCCGACCTGCTCCACGCGCCCATCCTGCTGCGTGACGACGACCGCCTCACGGCGCTCGATGCCGATTCGCTCGTGCTCGTCGACGGGGCGGGGCGTCGCCAGACGGTGCGCGGTGACCGCGTCACCCTCAGCGCTCCGCGGGAAGACGGCCCCTTTCAGCTGCTGGGGCCCGACCGCAGCATCCTCGCCCTGTGCCTGTGACCATCCGCCCACAAGTTGAAGAGAGTGCCATCCGTGAGCAGTGAGATCGTCGTCGTTCCCCACACCCATTGGGACCGAGAATGGTATGAGCCGCATGACGTGTTCCGGCTGCGCCTCGTGCGCATGATCGACGCCCTTCTCGACCTGCTCGAGCAGACGCCCGACTACCGATTCACCCTGGATGGCCAGGCCGCTGCGATCGAAGACTATCTGGAGATGCGCCCGGAGAGCAGGGCGCGGGTCGTCGCGCTCGTGCAATCGGGGCGGCTGGCGATCGGTCCGTTCCTCATCCTGCTGGACGAGTTCTGCTGCGACGGAGAGACGATCATCCGCAACCTCGAGATGGGCATCGCGGCGAGCGAGGCGCTGGGCGGCGCGATGCCGATCGGCTATCTGCCCGACATGTTCGGACACGCGGCGCAGGTGCCGCAGATCCTGGGAGGGTTCGGCATTGGTCACGCCGCCCTCTGGCGCGGGGTTCCCGATCGCATCCGCACGCACGCGTTCGACTGGCGGTCGCCCGACGGCTCCGTCGTGCGCTGCGAGTATCTGTTCGACAGCTACGGCAACGGGCTCGACATGTTCGCCATCCCGGGCCAGCTGAACGAGCTCGCCCCGGACTATGTCGAGCGCACGCGATCGTGGTTCGGCGAGGATCCCGTGCTCGCCATGCTCGGCACGGATCACTCGGCGCCGCCCGCCGACCTGATCGACGTCATCGACTCCTTCGATGGCGCAGGGCGCACAAGCATCACGGTCGCCACGCTCGGCGAGCACCTGCAGCGGTTCGAAGCACGCTCGTCGCTGCCGGTCGTGACAGGCGAGCTGCGCTCCCACGCCCGCGGCAACATCCTGCCGGGCGTCTTCTCGATTCGTACCAATCTGAAGGCCGAGATGGCGCGGTCGGAACGTGCGCTCGATGCCGCGGAGCGACTTGATCTGATGTACGGCACGGGGGAGAATGACGCGTTCTTCCGCACCGCGTGGCATCGGCTCATCGAGAGCACCGCGCACGACTCGGTCACCGGATGCGGTGTCGACGCGACCGCCGAACAGGTGGGAACCCGAATCCACACGGCGGGGCACATCGCCCGAGGCGTCACGGACGACATCCTGCGGTGCCTTGCGAGGTCTGTCAGCCCACAGCGGCACGTCGTCTTCAACCCATCGGGAGCGCGGCAGCAGGTGCAGGTGGACGTGACGCTGAACGGCGCGGAGAGCGAGCTTGTCCTGCCGGGCGTGCAGCTGCTCGGCGCGCTCCCCACCGTTCTCGGAGACGAGACGATGAGCAGTGCGGACCTGCCGCGACTTCTGCGGCGCATTCACGGGCGCGAGCTGTTCGGACAGCAGATCAACGTCAGCACCTGGGGCGACCACGCCCTGCGGTTCGACGTCGCGGAGGATCCGCACGGTGTGTGGGACCTGGCAGCCTTCACCACGGAGCTCGAAGAGCGCGTGGCCGCGGATGCGTCCGGGCGGGAGCAATGGCACGTCGAGACGATCGCCGCGCCCCGTCAGCGTGCGCTGCTGTGCGCGGATGCGCCCGCTCTTGGCGCCTGCACGGTGTCGCCGCAGGACGCGGTGGCACCGGAGCATCCCGTCGAGGTGTCTGAGCGGCAGCTGTCGAACGGACGGGTGCAGATCGGCGTGAACGACGACGGCACCGTGCGTGTGACCGCGGGTGACACGACACTCGACGGTGTGCTGGCTCTGGTCGATGACGGCGACTGCGGTGACGCGTACAACTACGGGCCGCTCGATGATTCGAGCTCGATCACGCGTGCGGCGCACGTCGAGATTCAGACGCTCGAGACGGGCCCGCTGCGTGGTCGCATTCTGGTGCGCCGAGAATATGAACTGCCCATCGGGCTGGATGGCTCGGGCAGTCGTTCGGCGCAGACGATTCCGCTGACGGTCGACACCGTCGTCGAGCTGCGCGCAGACGAGGGATTCCTGCGGGTCACCGTCGACTACGTGAACTCCGCCCGTGATCATCGGCTGCGACTGCTCGTTCCGGTCGGTGCCGCCGATGTCGAGTGCTCACGCAGCGCTGGGCAGTACGGGCTCACCGCGCGGGGGCGTTCGGCCGAAGGCGGCTGGGGCGAGCATCCGATTCCCACCTTCCCCGGTTACCGCTCCATCGCGGCGGCAGATGCCGCCGTGCTCGTGCGAAAGCTCACGGAGTACGAGCTGGTCTCCCGCGCGGGAGAGCAGGACGCTCTCGCCCTCACCCTGTCGCGCTCCGTCGGAATGATGAGTGTGAACATCCACCCGCTGCGCGACGAGCCCGCCGGGTCGGAGATTCCCGTGCCTGGCGCCCAGTATCTGGGAACGACGGTGACGACCGAGCTCGCGATTCTCGTCGGGGCCTCCGACGCCGAGACGGTGCGTGCGGCCGACGTGTTCCGTCACGAGCCGATGTCGATGCGCGGCACGGGGGGCAGCGACGGGATGCTGCCGGAGCCCCGGATCTCGGTCGCCTTCGACGGAGACGTCGTGCTCGAATCCGCTCGTCGTGTCGCGGAGGAGGCCGAGTTGCGAGTCGTTAACTATCTCGACGAACCGCGAGCGCTGGGCCTGCGCACGGATGGTCCGTGGCAGTGTGTGGACATGGCGGGTGCTCATCCGGAAGCCGTCGACGATGCCGCTACGCTCTCCGTCGGACCTGGCCGCATCCTCACACTGCGGTCGGGCACGCGGTTAGACTCGCGGTGATGCGCGTTGCGAGGCTCTATCGATACCCCGTGAAGGGGTTCACACCCGTGCCGTGTGACGAGATCGTCGTGCAGGATGACGGCCGGGTGCAGGGCGATCGCGTGCTGGCGTTCCGGTTCGCCGATGCCGCCGCGCCCGAGGAGCGCGACGGATTCGACTACTGGCCGAAGTCCAAAGGACTCGCGCTCATGGACTTCCCTTCGCTCGGGAGGCTGCAGCTGTCGTTCGACGGCGAAACCTTGCGCATCGCGGAGGGCGACGAGGTCATCGTCGAGGCGGGGCTGGATGAGGCTGGTCGACGGCAGATCTCCGACCGTGTCGGGTCATGGATGATCGCCGGACCCGAGGTGCGGCGGCTGAACCGCCCGGGCCGCCTTCCGCTGAAACTCGTGGGGGACGGCGTGACGTCCCGCTTCCAGGATCGCCCACGCGGATTCATCACCCTGCACGGCGAGGCGACGGTGGACGATGTCGGCTCGAAGGTGTCGGCACCGGTGGATGACAGGCGCTTCCGCTCCAATATCGTCATCGAGGGTTCGAATCCGTGGGAGGAGCTGCAGTGGGCGTCCGACGGCGCGACGCTCGAGATCGGGGGAGTGCGGCTGGTGGCGCAGGCGCCGATCGGGCGCTGCATGGCCGTCGCGGCAAACCCCGACACGGGCATCCGCGACGTCAACCTCATGCAGACGCTCACGACCGAGTTCGATCAGCAGGCGCCGACCCTCGGCATCCTGACCCTGCCCGACGGCGCGGGCGGCACCATCCGCGTCGGCGACGAACTCACCGTCGCCATGTCTTAAGAACGTGCGGCGAGGGAGTCTCTCACTGCACGTTCTTAAGACATGGCGGGGCAGAAGTTGAGACATGCCGGGGTGGGTGGTGGGCCCTGCCGGGGTCGAACCGACGACATCCACGGTGTAAACGTGGCGCTCTACCAGCTGAGCTAAAGGCCCGTCCTCCCATCCTATTCGGCGTCGGGGGTCACGACCGCGCGCGTCGGGCCGGTGTGCGCCCAGGCCTCTGTCACCCTCGACAGCGGGTAGGCCGTGTACGGCGCCTCCATCGTGCCATCCGCGATCGCTTGGATGATGTGCGGAATCTGTTCGAGGATGGTCTGGAACGGCGTGCCGCCACCGCCTGAGCCGGCGATGTGGATGTTCCTGCTGCGCAGCAGGCTGGCGGGGATGGCCGCGGTCGCTCCGGCAAGAGCGCCGATCTGCACGTACGAGATGTCGGTGGGGTCGTCGTCCATGCCGTGCCGTTCAAGCGCGGCGAACGTCGCCTCGGCTGGCGCGCCCCACACATAGTCGAGCACGAGCAGGTGCTCCGGCTGCCCGAGCTCGTGCGCCAGCGCATCGGGAACAGTGTCGAGAGGGACGGTGGTGGCGCCGAAGCCGGCGAGCCGCGCGAGCGCGTGCGGATTGCGCCCCGTCGCCACCACACGTTCGGCGCCCATTGCCAGCGCCGCCTGTACGGCCATCCCGCCGGACATGCCGGTTGCGCCGACGATGAGCACTGTGTCGAGCGAGCCCACGGCCTCGCGGCGTGCGACGAGCGGCATCCACCCCGACATGCCGGGATTGACGCCCGCTGCTACGGCGAGGGGATCCGTGCCATCCGGCAGCGGAATCTGCAGTCGCGTGGCGATGTGCTCGGCCATCGTGCCCCAGGGCGTGCGAGGACCTGCCGTGTAGACGAGTCGGCCGTCGCTCGTGCGCACGACCGCGTCGATTCCGGGCACGAGCGGGTAGGTGGATTCGGAGCTGTAGTGTGTGCCGGCGGCGCGGGAGCGCACGATCTGATGGATGCCCGCACCGACGAGGGAGAGCTGCTCGTCGCCGGCGGGCTCGGGGAACTCTGCCGCCTCCGGTGCACTGCCGGGGGAGGTGATGACTGCTGCGCGCATGGCTTCTCCTTAACTAAGTTAAAATGGTGGCTCCATCGTACTTAACATTGTTAAGATGTCAAGCATGAAGGGAATCACGCGTGAGGGGATCGTGCAGGCGGCGCTCGATGTGCTCGACGCCGACGGCATCGACGCGGTGACCGTGCGCGCCGTCGCCGCGCGTCTCGACGTCAAGGCGCCGGCGCTGTACCACCACGTGCACGGCAAGCAGGAGCTGCTGGACGAGATGGGCACCGAGATACAGCGGCGCGTGAATGCCGCGTTCCAGGCATCGGGCGCGCTGCTCGAGTGGCCGGAGGCGATCGGCGCCTATGCGCGGGCGCTGCGCACCGAATACCTGAAGCACCGAGACGGCGCGCGCACCTTCAGCGGCACCAGGCTGACCGACCCAGCGGTGCTGCGCGCACAGGAGCCGTGGCTGCAGCGCGGCGTCGACGCCGGGTGGCCGCTGGGGATGCTGCTGGATGCCGCGGAGTGCGTCGCGGCGTTCGTCGTCGGCTTCGTCATCGAGGAGCAGGAGCGGATGCAGTCGGCAGGGGAGGATCGCTATTCGGTCGCCGAGCGCGATGCGGCCCTCGGCGAGGGCGTGCCGCTTGTCGTGGCATCCGGCCATGATCGCGGTGATGGCGACACGCGCTTCGCGCGCCAGCTCCAGCTGCTGCTCACGGGCATCCGTGCCGGCGTGGAACCGGCAGGCTCGAGTGATGCTCCTATGGGTTGTCAAGCGGTGAGGAGCCATTGGCGGTAGGTGTTGGCGAAGTCGTCGTCGCGTCGTTTGCCGCGTTCGATGGTGGAGATTTTCAT
>JASGDS010000197.1:0-6796 GCA_047607025.1 Microbacterium sp. | reverse complement strand
GATGGATGGTCGAGGGAGTCTTACGCCCCAGCGACCACGTTGACGACCTTGCGGCCGCCCTTCGTGCCGAACTCGACCGCGCCTGCGGCGAGGGCGAACAGCGTGTCGTCGCCACCGCGTCCGACGTTCGCGCCGGGGTGGAAGTGAGTGCCGCGCTGACGCACGATGATCTCACCGGCGCTGACGACCTGACCGCCGAAGCGCTTGACGCCCAGACGCTGTGCGTTGGAGTCGCGACCGTTGCGAGTAGAGCTCGCACCCTTCTTGTGTGCCATGACTTAAGCCTCTTCCGCTTCGATCAGTTGATGCCGGTAACCTTGACGCGCGTGAGCTCCTGACGGTGCCCCTGGCGCTTGCGGTAGCCGGTCTTGTTCTTGAACTTCTGGATGACGATCTTCGGGCCGCGCAGGTCGCCGATCACCTCTGCGGTGACGGTGACCTTGGCGAGCTTCGCCTCGTCGGTCGTCACGGCGTCGCCGTCGACGAAGAGGACGACGGGCAGCTCGATCGTCTCGCCCTCGGCAGCCTTGACACGGTCGAGGGTCACCACGGTGCCGACCTCGACCTTCTCCTGCCGGCCACCGGCGCGAACAACTGCGTAAACCACGTTGATACCTGTTTTCACTAGGGAAGCGATGCGCTTCCGAATCTCAATGAGAAGACTTCGCCTGCGGATCGGTGCGCCAGATGCAGGCGTTTCGTCGCGCCGCCAGTGGGAGAGCGCACGACAGGTGAACGCACCAAGGGTCTACTCTACCCGATGCGATGCCATTCCGGCAAAAGCGCGGAGGGGCATGTTGTCGCGAGTGTTGTGCCTCTAGTGTGGCGGAATGAGCGTGCTCGTCGACGACCCCCTGTGGCCCGCGCATGGACGGCTGTGGGCGCACCTCGTCAGCGACACCAGCCTCGACGAGCTGCACGCCTTCGCGGCACGCGCCGATCTCTCCCGCCGTGCCTTCGACCTCGATCACTACGACGTGCCGCAGGATGCCATCCCACGACTCATCGCGCAGGGCGCGCAGCGCGTCAGCGCGCACGAACTGACGCGCAGGCTCATCGCCAGCGGCCTGCGCGTGCGCGCCAAGGACCGGTTCTAGTCCTCCGGGTTCACCGGCGCGGCCGTGCCGGTGATGGCGGCCGTCGTCACGCGACGGCGGCCCCTCCCCTGGCCCGGCGCCTTCGGCTCCGGCAGTGCGTCGAGCACGGAGTCGAGCAGGTGTGCGGCCTCCGACTCGGGAGCGACCGACTTCGGCTTCTCGACGGGACGACGCCTGCGAGGACGCTTGGGGCGTCCTTCGACAGGCTCAGGAACCGAGGAAGGCCCAAGAACCGAGGAAGGCTCAGGAACCGAGGAAGCAGACTCAGGAGCCGAAGCAGGCCCAGGAACCGAAGGCGCATCCTGCCCGCCACGCGGATCCCCTGGCAGTTCGATGTCAAGTGTGGGCGTCTCGCCCTCGTCGAGCGTCAGCAGGTCGATGGCGATCGGAGCCTCTTCCTCGTTCTCGGCAGACTTCGGGATGGTCGATGCGGCGATCTGCGCGAGCGCCGACTTCGCGCCCTCGGTGATGACGTGCGTGGATCCGGCCGGCGCCTGCTGCTGGTGCGAACCGCCGCGCGAGCGACGGGGGGAGCCGCCACCCGACGACGAGCGATGCTTGAACACGGGGTCGTGCTGCACCACGACGCCGCGGCCGGCACACACCTCGCAGGCCTCGCTGAAGGTCTCGAGCAGCCCGAGGCCGATCTTCTTGCGAGTCATCTGTACGAGCCCGAGCGAGGTGACCTCGGCGACCTGGTGCTTGGTGCGGTCGCGGCTCAGGCACTCGACGAGTCGGCGCAGCACGAGGTCGCGGTTCGACTCCAGCACCATGTCGATGAAGTCGACGACGATGATGCCGCCGGAGTCGCGCAGACGCAGCTGGCGCACGATCTCCTCTGCCGCCTCGAGGTTGTTCTTCGTGACGGTCTCTTCGAGGTTGCCGCCCGTTCCGACGAACTTGCCGGTGTTGACGTCGATGACCGTCATCGCCTCAGTGCGGTCGATGACGAGCGATCCGCCGGAGGGCAGCCACACCTTGCGGTCGAGCGCCTTCTCGATCTGCTCGGTGATGCGCAGCTCGTCGAACGGATCCCGCTCGCCCTCCCAGCTGGTGACGCGGTCGAGCAGGTCGGGAGCGACGCTCGTGAGGTATTCGGTGATCGTGCGCTGGGCATCCGACCCCTGGATCACGAGCTTCGTGAAGTCTTCGTTGAACACGTCGCGCACGATCTTGACGAGCAGATCGGGTTCGCTGTGCAGCAGTGCAGGCGCCTGCCCCTTCTCGACGAGGGCGGAGATGTGCTCCCACTGGTTGCGCAGGCGCGTGACGTCGCGAGTCAGCTGATCCTCGGTCGCGCCCTCGGCCGCGGTGCGCACGATGACGCCGCTGGAGGCGGGGACGACCTCTTTGAGGATGTTCTTCAACCGGGCGCGCTCGGTGTCAGGCAGCTTGCGCGAGATGCCGTTCATCGCCCCGCCTGGCACGTAGACCAGGTAGCGACCGGGCAGCGAGATCTGGCTCGTCAGGCGGGCGCCCTTGTGGCCGACCGGGTCCTTCGTGACCTGCACGAGCACCTTGTCGCCCTGCTTGAGCGCGAGTTCGATGCGTCGCGGCTGGTTGCCCGTCTCGACCCCGTCCCAGTCGACCTCGCCCGAGTACAGCACGGCGTTGCGTCCTCGACCGATGTCGACGAACGCGGCCTCCATGCTGGGCAGCACGTTCTGCACGCGGCCGAGGTAGACGTTGCCGATGAGCGAGGCATCCTGGTTGCGAGCGACGTAGTGCTCGACGAGCACGTCGTCCTCGAGCACGCCGATCTGCACGATGCCGTCCTTGGAGCGCACCACCATCTGCCGGTCGACGGCCTCGCGACGCGCGAGGAACTCCGCCTCGGTGACAACGGGGCGACGGCGTCCCGCCTCGCGGCCATCCCGCCTGCGCTGCTTCTTGGCCTCGAGCCTCGTCGAGCCCTTGATGCGCTGCGGCTCGGTGATGACCTCGACCGCGCGCTGCTTGCGGCGGCCTGAGCCGTCCTGCTCGCCGTCGCTCGACCCGCCACGGCGGCGACGACGCCGGGCGGAGCGGTTCGACCCCGACTGCTCGTCATCGTCGTCGTTCTCCGGCTCAGGCAATGCGGGAAGCGGCGCGATGGTCGGCGCGTAGAAGTGGAGCTCGGTCGACGGGCGAGACACGAAGTCCGCAGCGATGAGCCCCAGCGACACCGCGGTGATCGGCTCAGGCTCAGGCTCTGCGATCGCAGGGGTCTCATCCGCGGGCGTCTCATCCGCGGGCGTCACATCCGCGGGAGCGTCCTCGCCCGGACTCTGCTCGGCGGGACTCTCCTCGGCAGGACTCTCCTCGGCAGGACTCTCCTCGGTAGGAGTCTCCGCGACAGGTATCTCCTCGGTAGGAGTCTCCGCGGCAGGAATGCTGTCGACGGGCGTCTGCTCGTCGACTTCCTGCGGCGACTGGGGTACCTGATTCTCGTCGGTCTGGTTCTGGGTGTCGTCGTTCTCTTCAGCCATCGCTGGCTACTCCTCGTGGGCATCCGCCCGAAATTCTCGCGCCGTCCCGCGCACGGGATGGCGAACTCATCTGTTTCGCGACCGGCAGTTCGCTCTGGCCGCTCGAGACAGTCATCGCCTCGAAGTCTTCGCTCAGCGCGCGCCTCGAGCCTCGACCCGAGGGTGCACTGGAGCCATTATCTCATCCCCGACACGAATTGCGTGCCGTCTGCGGCCAGGTTCGATGGAGATAATCACAGAATGACCGAAGCCAGGCCCCGCCCCACCGCCCTCGCCATCTGGCTGATCTTCGCGTCGATCGTGGGCTGGTGGGCGGCGTTCCAGCTGACGCTGGAGAAGTTCAATGCGCTGGAGAACCCGGGCACGGATGCGTCCTGCGACTTCAGCCTGCTGGTGCAGTGCTCGAAGAACCTCGACTCCTGGCAAGGCTCGCTCTTCGGCTTCCCCAATCCGATCATCGGGCTCACCTGCTGGATGGCCCCGCTCGTCGTGGGCGTCGCGCTGCTCGGCGGCGTGCGCTTCCCGAAGTGGTTCTGGTCGCTGTTCACGCTGGGCACGGCGGGCGCGTTCGCGCTGGTGTGCTGGCTGATCTCGCAGAGCATCTACGACCTCGCCACGTTGTGCCCCTGGTGCATGGTGACCTGGACCGTCACGATCCCGACGTTCTATGCGACGCTGCTGCACGGCATTCGCACCGAGGCCATCCCGCTCGGCAAGCGAGCGAAGAAGCTCGCAGACACGCTCATGGGGTGGATGCCGCTGCTCGCGATCGTGAGCTACGTCATCGTCGCGCTACTGGCCCAGCTGCGGCTGGACTGGATCGGCGTCATGTTCTGAGCCCGAGGAAGGACCAGGCAGGGTAATGTCATTTCGCAGTGCGCCACAGAAGAGGAGTTGACGTGGCAGGTGGCAAGTCGAAGAACGCTCGCGAGCAGCAGCGCCGCACGCGCGCGTATCAGGCCCGTCAGCGTCTGCATGAGGCGAAGGTGCGCAGGCGTCGTCGCGACACGATCATCGCGACCGTCGTCGCCTCGATCATCGTGGCCCTCGCCATCGCGGGGCAGGCGGTGTACTACTATGCGGGGCCGGGCAAGCCCGTGCCCGTCGTGACACCCGAACCGACGCCCACGACCAACCCGACGCCGTTCTACACACCGCCCGGCACCGTGGCCACGCCCGAGCCGACGACCCAGACGGCCGTTCCCACGCCAACCGAGACCGCTTCGGAATGACATCTGGGGCCGTCCCCCCAGCATCCCCGTGCTGGGCGTACTAGGCTGACCACGTCCCGTTCCCCGAACGCGGTGCGCCGCGCAAGGAGTCCCCGTGTCTGATACCAGCACATCCGACCTGCCAACGCCTGACGACCAGGCCGTGCAGGAGACGCCGGCCGAAGAGGCAGCCGCGCCCGCTGACGAGGCCGTCGCGCCGGTCGAAGAGGCCCCAGCGCCGGTCGAAGACGCACCCGTGCCCGCTCCGGTTCCGGTTCCGACGCCCGCTCCGGTTCCGACGCGCGCTGCGGCAGCCGAGGCCGTGGCAACCGCTCCTGCAACGACTCCTGCCGAGGACGTCTCCCGGTGGGGCAAGGTCGAAGACGGCGTCGTCTCGGTCAAGCAGGGCGATGGATGGCGCGTGGTCGGAGAGTATCCGGACAGCACGCCGGAGGAGGCGCTCGCCTACTTCGCCCGCAAGTACACCGATCTGGAGTTCAAGGTCACGACGCTCGAGCAGCGTCTGGTGCATGGAGGCGCCTCGGCGAACGAGCTGCGCTCGCAGGCCGCGCACCTGCAGAGCGACCTCACCGATGCTGCGGCCGTGGGCGACCTGGATGGCCTGCAGGCACGCGTCGTGGCGCTCGTCGAAAAGCTGAGCGAGGCGTCGGCTGCGGAGCAGGCGGCCGCCCGCGAAGCGGTCGAGGCGGCGATCGTCGAGCGCACCGCCATCGCGGAGAAGGCGGAGGCGCTCGCCGCCCGCGATCCCAAGTCGGTGCAGTGGAAGCAGGCGACCGCCGAGCTGAATGACCTCTTCGCCGCCTGGCAGGAGCACCAGAAGAACGGCCCTCGACTGCCGAAGGCGCAGGCCCAGGCCCTGTGGAAGCGATTCCGCGATGCCCGTGCCACGGTCGAGCGCAACAGGCGTGCGTTCTATGCCGAGCTCGACGAGGTGCACAAGTCTGCGCGCGACGCGAAGACCAGGCTCGTCGAGAAGGCCGAGGCGCTCGCGCCCAAGGGCGAGGACGGCATCCCCGCGTATCGCACGCTGCTCGACGAGTGGAAGCGCTCTGGCCGCGCGGGCCGCAAGGTGGATGACGCGCTCTGGGAGCGCTTCAAGGCCGCGGGCGACGCGCTGTACGGTGCGCGCACCTCGCGTGAGGCGGCGGAGGTCGCCGAGTCGGCGCCCCGGATTGAGGCGCGCGAGGCCCTGCTGACCGAGGCGAAGGTCGTCGCGGACACGAAGGATCTGAGCGAGGCGCGTCGTCTGCTGACCGGCATCCAACGCCGCTGGGACGAGGTCGGACGGATCACGCCGCGCGATGCCGAGCGTGCTCTCGACGACAGGCTGCGTCGTATCGAGCAGGAGCTGAAGGGCCGCGAGGACGCCGACTGGAAGCGCAACAACCCGGAGACCAAGGCTCGCGCGAATGATCTCTCCAGCCAGCTGCAGGAGGCGATCGAGCGCCTCGAGGTCGAACTCGCCGACGCTCGGGCGTCCGGCGATGCCGAGGCCATCCGCGATGCACAGGAGGCGCTCGACGCCCGCAGGGCGTGGCTGCGCGCCATCGGCTGAGGAGGTCATCCACAGGCATTCCCGCCACCCGCGCGCACCCGCGCAGACTGAGGGAATGACGAAGTGCACCTCGTTGCTCCTTCCCGATGCGCCGTTCGCGGTCGCGGAGTTGAGTGCGGCGCGCCTGGATGGGCACGTGGTTCCGCTGGCGACGGGCTTCCTCCCTCCTGACGCTCCCGCCCCTCCCCGCGTACGGGCGGCGGCGATCGCCCCGCTGCTGCCGCGCGGCTACGCGTTCGTGCTGCTCACCGCCGCGTGGGTGCATGGCGTGACGAGCACGCTGACGCCGCCGCTGCACGTGCAGCGCTGCGCGGTGCGCGCGGCCAGACGACCGCAGAGTCATCAGCTGCGCACGCATGACGGGTGCGCGCCGCCATCCGATCTGCAGATCTTCGCCGGCGCCCGCGTGACGACGCCAGAGCGCACCCTCGCCGATCTCGCCCG
>JASGDS010000196.1:0-3818 GCA_047607025.1 Microbacterium sp. | reverse complement strand
TACGCCGGTCCGACAAAGGGGGCCATCCGATGACGAGGCTGCTCACCGACCTGCCGCAGCCGCGCGCGGCCGAGCTCATCGGGCAGGAGTCGATCATCGTGCAGCCCGTCGGCGCGCTCGAGCAGCACGGCGCGCACCTGCCGTTGAACACCGACCTCGTCATTCCCGAGGCCATCGCGACAGCCGCGACCCTGCGGGCAGCGGCATCCGGTATCGATGCCTGGCTGCTGCCGCCGATCGCGGCGAGCAAGAGCGACGAACATCACTGGGCGCCAGGCACGATCTGGCTGGAGGCGCAGACGCTGTGGGACATGCTGATCGACATCGGTCGGTCGGTCGCCGCGACGGGAGCGGGATCGCTCGTGTTCGTCAACGGGCACGGGGGCAACAGTGCACTGCTGCAGGTGGCCAACCGCGAGATCCGCCGTCGGTTCGGGCTGAAGACGTTCAGCTGCGGAACCGGCACCCAGGTCGCGGGCGACGGTGCGGAAGGGGCGGACGAACGCGGCATGGGCATCCATGCCGGGCATTCGGAGACGAGCCTCATGCTTGCGCTGCGCCCCGATCTCGTCGATATGTCGCTGGCGGTGCGCAACGTGCCAGAGCACGTCGCCGAGTACGAGACGATCGGCTTCAACGGGTATCCGGTGAGCTTCGGATGGCTGTCGGACGACTTCGGGCCGAGCGGCGTGATCGGCGACGCGACGCGCGCGAATGCCGAGTACGGCCAGCGCCTTGTCGACGCAGGCATCGACTTTATCGCGCGCGTGCTCGGCGAGGTGGCGCGGTTCGAGTTCACGTCATGAGCTGGTCGGTGCAGGATGGCGCGGTGCCAGACGATCCGTTCGAGATGCTTGCGGAGTGGGCACCGTCGAACGACGATCCATCTCGGCCGCTCGCCGTCGTCTCGACGGTGGATGCGTCGGGGATGCCGGATGCGCGCACGGTGCTGCTGACCTCGGTAATGGAGGAGGCCGTCACCTTCCACACCGACTCGCGCAGCCGCAAGGTCGAGCAGCTGCGCACGAATCCCGTCGCGGCGTTCGTCGTTCGATGGGAGGAGCGCGGACGCCAGCTGGTGCTGCGCGGGACGGTCGCGGAGACCCCCGCCGAGGAGCAGGCGGCGTCGTTCGCCCGGCGCTCGCGGTACCTGCAGCTGCTCGCGTGGCTGAACACGGACGCCCTCGCCGCGCAGCCCCGCGCCGAGCGCGAGCGTGCCTGGGCGGTGTTCGATGCCGCCGAGCCATCGCCATCCGCCCCCGACTCGTGGATCGGATTCGCCCTGACGCCCGTCGAAGCGACGTTCTGGGAGGCATCGCCGGACGGCCCGAGCCATCGTGCCCGGTATCGCCGCACGTCGGGCACCTGGTCGCACTCCTTCCTCCCCGGCTGACCCGGCATGTCCCGCTTCTGGTGGTCGAGGCCGCCCGTCGAGCACCAAAAGTGAGACATGCCGGAGGGATGAGCGGGTGGGGGAGCCTGGTCGCTTACGGTTGTGCGCATGGGTGGGCAGGTGCTGGGCGGCGGCGTCGTGATCGCTGTCGTCGCCGCGCTCTGGCTCGTCTACCTGTTGCCGACGTGGTTCGCGCGCATGCGCTTCGACGCCGCCGAGCGCAATGCGGTGCGGCTGAACCAGGCGCTGCGCGTGCTGGCAGAGACGAGTGAGACCCCCGATGAGATTCGCCTCGAGCTGAGCGCCAGGGATGCCCGTGAGCAGCAGAAGCTCGTGCGTCGCATGCGCGAGGAGGAGCAGAAGCTCCGCGCGCGGGAACGACAGGTCGAACTCGACCGCAGGCGCCGCGAGGTCGAGGAGGAGCTGCGCGGCGAGCGCGAGCAGGCCGCCCTCGAGGCCGAGCGTCGTCGACTCGAGCGCGAGCGAGAAGCGCAGAGGCTGCGCCAAATCGCGCTCGATCTGCGCCTCGACCCCAATGTTCTTGAAGCCAGGCAGCGTCGCGCGCGCCGCGCAACGAGGCTGGCCGCGACCATCCTGACCGTCGTAGGGCTGGCACTGATCGGCGTCGGCGTCTGGCGTGCGCTGGTCGCCGGGTCGCCGTGGTGGCTGGTCGGCGGCATGGTGGCGGTGATCGTCGGCGTGCAGGTGCTGCGTCGGATGGCCGCCGTATCGCGCAGAAGCGAGCGCCGCATGGCCGAGCCCATTGAGGTTCGTGTCGCCGAGCCCGTTCGCCGTGTCGAGCCGGTTCTGCTCAATGCGGAAGATCGTGGCTGGACCCCCCGCGCGCTGCCCGCGCCGCTGTCGCAGACGCCCGGTTCGCGTGCCGCGGCCGTTCTGGCACAGGCGGATGCCCGTCAGTCGCTTCGCACGGCGGCGCTTGCCGAGGCCATGCGCGAGCAGGCGGAGCGGAGCGTTCCCGCCCCCGTGCCGTTCGCGCCATCCGCCCCCGCGGCGAACGACGATGCGGCGATCGAGGCGCACGTGCGCGAGCTGCTCGCAAGCCGCGCCGCCAGTTGATCCGATTCGTCGCGGACCATCCTGCTCTGGTAATGTAGTGCAGGTTGTAAGGGCCTATGGCGCAGTTGGTAGCGCGTCTCGTTCGCAATGAGAAGGTCAGGGGTTCGAATCCCCTTAGGTCCACCATTTGGTCGAAGTTCCAACCCTGCCCCGCTGATCGTGGGGCAGGGTTTCTTCGTTGTGCTCCAAGTCGATGTCGGGGTGGAGTTGGCCGGTGCGCTGCCAGAACTCGGCGTGGAGCCGGTTGGTGGGATCGAGGATGGTCTCGTAGATGCCGGTGAACTCCGAGGTCACCTCAAGGTTCTCTTTGAGAGTGATCCTGGTGAAGAACGCCTGGTTGCACAGCCGCCGGCGGGCGCCGTCGCAGGCGAGGTAGAACGCATGCGCGTTGGTCGCCAGGTGCAGGTAGGCGCGTAGCCGGAGCTTGGCGTCCTCACGCCCAGCCCGGTAGGCAGACAGACGTTGGTCGATGTCGGTGAGCATCCCGTCGATGCGGTGTTGTTCCTTCTTCAACACCGGGAGGCTGATCGCATCGGCGTAGTGGGCTTGCAGCAGACGCAGTTGTTCATCTTCGAGACGTTCCTTCTGCCGGGTCAGATCGCGGCGCTGGGTCTCGGATTCGGCGTCGATGCGGTCGAAGATGTCCTCGATCATCCCGGTGAGCGCGTCGGCGGCCTCGGGTGAGAGCTCGATGGTGCGGTAGTGCTCGGCAACCAGGCGCTCCACGGTCGAGACGAGCACCGCCTGTCGCTCGCAGCCGCTGGTGCCCATATGCCGGCCAAGGCAGATGAAGTAGGGGTAGGTCTCACCGTGCCGGTTGCTGGCATGGTTGATCGTCATGCGCTTCCCGCAGCCGCAGTAGAGCGACCCTTTCAGGTAGTGCTCGTGAGTCTGCGTGCGGTCGCCGGCGAGGTTGTGGGCGTCGAGGACGTTCTGCACCTTGGTCCACACGGTCGGGTGCACGAGCCGGTCGTGGATGCCAAGGTGGCGAGCGCCTTTGTAGACGATGTCGCCCTTGTAGTACGGGTTGCGCAGCATCCGTTGCAGCGTGGAGACCCCGATCGGTTTGGCGGGCCGCTTCGGAGTGGGCAGGCTGGTCAGCCCTCGGACGGCGAGCTCGTCGGCCAGGTCGGACAGGGATCGGTTGCCGGCGGCGTAGGCCTCGAACGCCCACGCGACCAGCGGCGCCCGTTCGGGGTCCACCGTGACGGTGCGGACCTCGCGACCCTGCGGGTCGCGCTCTCGCACGTTGAGGTAACCCAACGGTGCCTTGGTGACGGTGCCGCCGGACGCCGCCTTCTGCTGGAGTCCTTTGGTGACCTCGCCGGCCAGGTTGCGGGAGTAGAAC
>JASGDS010000195.1:0-2605 GCA_047607025.1 Microbacterium sp. | reverse complement strand
CTGGGGGCTGCCGCGCCCGGAGGCCGTGCGGTCGCTGATCTATGCGGCCACCGGCGTGCTCATCACGGTGGTGGCGGTGCTGGGCCTGCGGGCGTCGTGGCGCGCGCGCTCGCGCGAGGGGCTGGTGCTGTCGGCCTGGCTCGCGCTCACCGTGCCCGTGGGCGTGCACGACCTGCTGCTGATGAACTACCGCATCCCGCCCGAGAGCCTGTACCTGGCGCCCTACCTGTCCATCGGCCTGTTCGCCATCTTCCTGGCCATCGTGTACCGCCGCTACTTGGGCGCCATCCGGACGGTCGAGGTCGTCAACGCCGGGCTGGAGAGCCAGCTCGCCGCGCGCGAGCGCGAGCTGACCGCCAGCCACGAGCAGCTGCGCGCGCTGGAGCGCCAGCAGACCCTGGCCGCCGAGCGCCAGCGCCTGATGCAGGACATGCACGACGGCATCGGTTCCTCGCTGATGAGCGCGCTGCGCATGGTGCAGCGCGGCCAGGCCAGCACGGTCGACACGGCGCAGGTGCTCAAGGACTGCATCGACGACCTCAAGCTCGCCATCGACTCGCTCGACCCCGCCGACGCCGACCTGCTGGCCCTGCTGGCCGCCGTGCGCTTCCGCCTGGCACCGCGCCTGAAGGCCGCCGGCATCACCCTGGTGTGGAGCGTGCAGGATCTGCCTCCGCTGCCCTGGCTCGACCCGCACAGCGCGCTGCACGTGCTGCGCATCGTGCAGGAGGTGCTGACCAACGTGCTCAAGCACACGCAGGCCACGACCATCGACGTGGCCACCGCGCTGCACGGCGGCGAAGTGCGGGTGCGCATCCGCGACGACGGCGCCAGCACCTTCACCGCCTTCGCCCCGCACGACGCCGCCGCCGGCACCGGGGCCGGCCACGGCCTGGCCAACGTGCGCCACCGCGCCCAGGCCGTGGGCGGGCGCTGCCAGTGGGGCGCGTGGGAAGGCGGGGGCGAGTTCAGCCTGTGGCTGCCGCTGGTGCTGTAGTGAAACTACTGTTTTGATAGCTGCTGGCGCTTGCTGCGTAAGTGCTGGGGGCCGATTTCATTCAGATTTCCCCGAGCCGTGTCCTCAGTTCTGAGGACATACAAGCGCGCAACAACTTCCTAACATTTCGGCGGTTTGGTTACATGCAAAGGTTCCGCCATGCCCCGCCGCCCATCGCTTGCCCCCCGGTTGTTGCTGACGCTGCTGCTGATCGCATTCGTTGCCATCGCCTGCCTGGCCCCAGCCGCCGCCCGGGCGCAGGGCGTGGGTGGCACGCTGCTGGGGCAGACCGTTTCCCAGGTGGCGGCGGGCGGCACCCACACCTGCGCGGTGACCACGGCGGGCGCGGTGCGGTGCTGGGGTGCCAACAGCTACGGAGAAACCACCGTGCCCTCCAGCCTGCAAGCCGGCGGCGCTGCCGCCATCGTGGCGAGCGGCTACCACACCTGCGCGCTGACCACGGCCGGCGCGGTGCAGTGCTGGGGCTACAACAGAAATGGCGAAACCGTTGTGCCCGGCAGCCTGCAAGCCGGCGGTGTGGCCGCCATCGCAGCGGGTGCCTTCCACAACTGCGCGCTGACCACGGCCGGCGCGGTGCAGTGCTGGGGGTATTACGGCTTAGGGGAAACCACCGTGCCCGCCAGCCTGCAAGCGGGCGGCGCTGCCGCCATCGCGGCGGGCGGCCACTACACCTGCGCGCTGACCACGACGGGCGCCGTGCAGTGCTGGGGCTTCGACGACAAGGGGCAAACCGACGTGCCCGCCGGCCTGCAAGCCGGCGGCGTGGCCGCCATCGCGGCGGGCTGGTACCACGCGTGCGCGCTGACCACGGCCGGCGCGGTGCAGTGCTGGGGCTACGACGGCAATGGGCGAGCCACCGTGCCCGCCAACCTGCAAGCCGGCGGTGCCGCTGCCATCGTGGCGAGCTACGACCACACTTGCGCGCTGACCACGGCGGGCGCGGTGCAGTGCTGGGGCAACAACGACTTCGGGCAAACCACCGTACCCGCCAGCCTGCAGCCCGGCGCTGCCGCCGGCATCGCGGCGGGCGAGGCCCATACCTGCGCGCTGACCACGGCGGGCGCGGCGCGCTGCTGGGGCAACAACACCTTCGGGCAAACCACCGTGCCCGCCAGCCTGCAAGCGGGCGGCGCTGCCGCCATCGCGGCGAGCGGCTTCCACACCTGCGCGCTGACTGCGGCGGGCGCGGTGCAGTGCTGGGGCGACAACATCTCCGGGCAAACCGCCGTGCCCGCCAGTCTGCAATCCGGCGGAGCCACCGCCATCGCAGCAGGCGCCACCCATACCTGCGCGTTGACCACGGCGGGCGCGGCGCAGTGCTGGGGCAGCAACGGCTCCGGGCAGACCAGCGTGCCCGCCGGCCTGCAAGCCGGCGGCGCCAACGCCATCACGGCGGGCTCCAACCACACTTGCGCGCTGACCACGGCGGGCACGGTGCAGTGCTGGGGCGACAACACCTCTGGGAAAACCACCGTGCCAGCCAGCCTGCAAGCGGGCGGTGCCGCAGCCGTCGTGGCGGGCCCCAACCACACATGCGCGGTGACCACGGCAGGCGCGGTGCAGTGCTGGGGCTACAACAGTCGTGGG
>JASGDS010000194.1:0-2623 GCA_047607025.1 Microbacterium sp. | reverse complement strand
CTGGACAAAGCCGTCGGCAGGTACTACCTCACTGACGAGCCAACCGACGAGATCAACCCGCCCTGAGAGCTCCGTCAGCTTGGTCAAGGTGGTCCGACTGGACGCTCACGCTGGGGCGGAAATAGGCGGCGTTGTAGTTCTTCACCACGCCGGTTTCGGGGTCGATGGCCACGCGGCCCGTGAGCGTTTCCAACGGCTGGCCGTAGAGGTGGAAGTGCAGCGTGGGCTCGCAGCCCACCACGTGGATGCTGTGGATGTCGTCGGGCAGGAAGGCGAGCGGCGCACCGGGCTGCACGGTGGTCTCGCGCGCCACGTGGATCTGCGCCCGCGTGGGGTCGCTGCGGTCGTCGGTGCGCTCGTAGATGCGGTTCACCTCCTGCCCCTCCACGGCCACGATCACGGCCCAGGTGGTGTGGTTGTGCGGCGCGGTGGTCTTGCCGGGGTTGATGGAGTTCAGGTACAGCGCCAGGCCCGCGTCGCCATCGGCCGGATTGAGGCGGTAGCGTGTGGAGGCGCTCACGCCCTCGGTCTCTGCCGGCGGGGGGAAGTCAGCGCGGCCGAAGAGCGCCTTGTTCGCGGCGAGCTGCTCCAGCCGGGCGGTGATGGCGGCGAGCGTGGCGCGGTTGGGCGGGCCGCCGGCGATGAGGTGGCGCACGTCGGCCAGGGCGGCGTCGATGGCCAGGCGGCGTTCGTGGGCAAGGGAGGAGGGGCGGGGCTGGGGCATGGTGGTTGCTCGTGGAGGTGGGGTGGATCAGAGTGCGAAGCGCAGGCGGTTGAACGGCAAGGGCTCCGAGGGCGCGACGGGGCGGGTGCGCGGGCCGTCGCCCAGCGCACGCTGCAGGAATTCGCGCGTGCGTTCGCTGCGCGGGCTGCCGAAGATCTGGCCGGCGGGGCCGTGCTCGACGATGCGGCCGGCCTCGGTGAAATAGACCTGGTCGCTCACCTCCTCGGCGAAGCGCATCTCGTGCGTGACCAGCACGCAGGTCATGCCGTCCCGCACCAGGTCGCGGATCACGGTGAGCACCTCGCCCACGGTTTCGGGGTCGAGGGCGGAGGTCACCTCGTCGAACAGGATCAACTCGGGCCGCATGGCCAGGGCCCGGGCGATGGCCACACGCTGCTGCTGGCCGCCGGAGAGTTCGCCGGGGTAGGCGCTCTCCTTGTGCGACAGGCGCACCTTCTCCAGCAAAGCGCGCGCCTCGCGCTCGGCCGTGGCGCGGTCGCGGCCCACCACGCGCGTGGGGGCGATCACCAGGTTCTGCAGCACCGTGAGGTGGGGGAACAGGTTGTACTGCTGGAACACGAAGCCCACGCGCTTCCTCAGCGCGATCAGCTCGGCCTCGGTCCTGAGCGCGTCCACGCGCGTCTCGCCCACCACGATCTCGCCGCGCTGCGGCCGCAGCAGGCCCGTGATGCAGCGCAGGATGGTGGACTTGCCCGAGCCCGAGGGGCCGATGATGGAGACGGCCTGGCCCCGGCGCACCTGTACGTCGATGCCCTTGAGCACCTCGTTGTCGCCGAAGGACAGGTGCACGTCCTTGAGCTGCACGAGCGGGGCGCCGGTCGCCGGGCCGGAGGCAGCGAGGGTGGAGAGGAAGGAGTCAGTGGCGTTCATAGCGTCGCTCCAGCGCGCGCGTGGCGCGGGCAATCGGATAGCAGTAGGCGAAGAACAGCGCCAGCAGCGTGAAGTAGACGAGGATGGTGAAGTCGGTGCGCACCACGGTGTTGCTGGCGATCTGCGCCGTGTCCACCACGTCGTGCACGCCCACCAGCGAGGCGAGCGAGGTGCTCATGGTGATGCTGGCGTACAGGTTCATCCAGGGCGGCAACATGCGGCGCACGCACTGCGGCAGCACGATCAGACGGAAGATCTCGCGGCGGCGGAAGGCCAGCGACTGCGCGGCCTCCCACTGCGCGCTCGGGATCGACTGGATCGCGCCGCGGAAGATCTCGGACACATTGGCGCTCGTGGGCAGGGCCAGGCCCAGTACCACCTTCACCCAGTCGGGGAACGGAAAGGTCCACTGCACGATGTTCACCTCGAACGGGAACACGTAGGTGGTGAAGTAGATGAGCACCAGGATGGGCGCGTTGCGGAACACCTGCACGTAGCAGCGCACCACCACGCGCACCGCATGCACCGGCGAGAGCGACAGCGCGCCCAGCACCAGCCCCACCGCTGTGCCCAGCGCCACGGCCAGCACGCTGATCTCGATGTTCACCCACATGCCGCGCAGCAGCGCGGGCAGCCAGCGCCACAGGTGCGCGATGGCGGCCGGGGTGGTGCCCGTGGCGTTCCAGAACAGCACCAGGGCCAGCGCGGCGAGGCCGCCCAGCAGCCAGGGATTGCGCGCCGTGCGCCACAGGGCGGGCCAGGCCGCGGGCGCTGCCGAGTGCGCCGTCAGGGTGGCTTCATTGGCCATAGCCGGGCATCCTCAGGCGGTGTTCCAGCCAGCGGCCCGCCCGGCTCACGAGCCAGGTCAACAGGCCGAACCAGGCCAGGATCAGGAGCAGCAGCTCCAGCACGTTGTCGCGCTGCGTCCAGATCATGATGGATTCGTAGGTCACGTCGCCCACGGCGATGGCCGAGGCCACGGCCGTCATCTTCACCAGGTCGACCAGG
>JASGDS010000193.1:0-8822 GCA_047607025.1 Microbacterium sp. | reverse complement strand
GGAACTTCGGCACGACGAACAGTGACAGGCCCTTCGCGCCCTCAGGCGCATCCGCCGTGCGGGCGAGCACGAGGTGCACGATGTTGTCGGTCAGGTCGTGGTCGCCCCAGGTGATGAAGATCTTCTGGCCCGAGAGCTTCCACGAACCGTCGTCCTGCGGCGTGCCGATCGTGCTCGCCCGCACGCCGGATGCGCCAGAGGGCGCGAAGGGCCTGTCACTGTTCGTCGTGCCGAAGTTCCTCGTGAACGCGGATGGCTCGCTCGGCGAGCGCAACGCGGTCACGACCGTCGCGATCGAGCACAAGCTCGGCATCCACGGCAGCCCCACCTGCGTGCTCGCCTACGAGGGCGCGACCGGCTACCTCGTCGGCGAGATCGGCCAGGGACTCGCCGGAATGTTCGTCATGATGAACCAGGAGCGCGTCGGCGTCGGCGTGCAGGGCACCGCTCTCACCGAGCGCGCGCTGCAGCAGGCCGCCGGCTACGCGGCCGAGCGCCTGCAGGGACCCGTCATCGACCGCCCGGCGGGCACGCCGATCGCCGAGCACCCCGACGTGCGCCGCCTGCTGCTGTCGATGTCGTCGCAGGCTTACGCCTCCCGCTCGCTCGGCGTTCTCGTCAATGACCTGTTCGACCGCGGCGAGGCCGACGCGACCGCGCTCGCCGAGTTCCTCGTGCCCGTGCTGAAGGGATGGTCGACCGAGCAGGCGATCCTCGCCACCAGCGACGGCGTTCAGGTGCACGGCGGTATGGGCTTCATCGAGGAGACGGGCGCCGCGCAGCACTACCGCGACGTGAAGATCACCACGATCTACGAGGGGACGACGGCCATCCAGTCGAACGACCTGCTCGGACGCAAGCTGCTGCGCAACCAGGGCGCCGTGGCCGAGGCCTTCTTCGCGCAGGTGGCCGAGACCTCGTCGGCGCTCGCGGGCTCCGACAACCCCGTCGCCACGCGCACCGCCGAGCGCCTCGACCGGGCCGTCGCCTCCGCGCGCACCGCGACCACCTCCCTCCTCGGATTCGCCTCGTCGCTGCGCGACGCGTCGGCGGTGTCTGTGCCCTACCTCATGCTGCTCGGCACGCTCGCCGGCGCCTGGCAGCACGCGCTCGCGGTCGCGGCCGTGCTGAAGCATGACGCGCTCACCGACGCCGACACCGCGCGCCTGACCGCGGCGGACTTCTACGGTGCGCACCACCTGCCGCAGGTGCACGCGCTGGCCGAGACGGTCGCCTCCGGCGAGACCGCCTGACGCTTCGACAGGCTCAGGGCAGGCAAGAACTGCCGAGTGACCATCCTTTTGCCGAGTGACGCCCAGAATCACGGTGCCCCTCGGGCAAAAGGATGGTCACTCGGCGGTGACGGGCGTCAGTCGAGGCCGAGGAGCTTGCGCAGCCGCGCGACGTGACCGGTCGCCTTGACGTTGTAGAGGGCATGCTGAACGATGCCGTGCTCGTCGATCACGAACGTCGAGCGGATGACGCCCTGGATGACCTTGCCGTAATTCGTCTTGTCACCCCACGCGGCGTAGCGGGAGTGAACGCGATGATCGGGGTCGCTCAGCAGCGTGTAGGTCAGACCGTCGCGCTCGCGGAAGCGCGCGAGCTTCTCGGGCTCGTCGCGGGAGACGCCCAGCACGACATAGCCCGCTCCCCGCAGCGACGCGAGGCTGTCGCGGAAGTCGCACGCCTCGGTGGTGCAGCCGGGCGTCATCGCGGCGGGGTAGAAGTAGAGCACCACCTTCTTGCCGCGCAGATCCTCCAGCGCGACGGCGTCGCCATCCTGATCGGTGAGGGTGAAAAGCGGGGCAGGGGTACCGGGTTCGAGGTGCTCAGTCATGCCCTTCAGCCTAGGCCGTGCAGCTTCGCGAACTCTGCAGAGGCGATGTGCGAGACGAACACCTCGATCTCCTGATCGATGAGCTCGTGCAGCGCGTCGCGGTCGTCAGCGAGCAGGTGCAGGCTGTCTGTCAGCGCCTCGGGCGGCAGCGCGAGCAGCTTCTGCGCGCACTCCAGCGCGGCATCCAGCGCCCTGCCATCCGGGACGACATCGGTCACGAGGCCCGCGCGCTGCGCCGTGGCCGCATCGAACTTCTCGCCGAGCAGCAGCAGTCGGTTCGCGAGCAGCCGACCTGCGCGCCGAGGCAGCAGCTGCGACGACCCGCCCTCGGGCGTGAGCCCCAGCTTGGTGAACGGCAGCGCGAATATCGTGCGCTCGCCCGCGTAGACGAAGTCCGAGTGCTGCAGCAGCGTCGTGCCGACCCCGACGCAGACGCCCTCGACGGCGACGACGATGGGGGTGGCACAGTCGACGATGGCGTGCAGGAAGCGGCGTGCGTCCGACGCGTCGGCACCCGGACGGAAGTCGCCGAGGTCGTTGCCCGCCGTGAAGAACCCGCCCGCACCGGTCAGCACGATCACGCGCGTCGATGGGTCGGCATCCGCCTCGGCGAGGCCGCCCGCGAGCGTCGTGTACATCGCAGAGGTGATCGCGTTGCGCTTCTCGGGCCGGTTGAAGGTGAGCTGGCGGATGCCGTCTGCGGGCGTGAAGACGTCGATGGTCACCCCTTCAGCGTATCGACACGCGACAGCTCCGACGCGACAGCTCCGACGTGACATCTGTCATACCGAGAACGTGACATCGCCATCCGGCGCGCGGATGGCCCCGCACGAGAGTCTTGAGGCATGACATCGACATCGACCACAGAGACCACGGCCGTGCGGCTGACGAACCTCACCCGCACCTTCGGCCACGGCGACACCCAGATCCGCGCCGTCGATGGCATCGACCTGACGATCGAGCGCGGCGAGATCGTCGCCCTGCTCGGCCCGAACGGCGCGGGAAAGACCACGACGCTCGACATGCTGCTGGGGCTGTCGAGCCCGGATGGCGGAGAGGCGCAGGTGCTCGACATGGTTCCTGGCAGGGCCGTCCGATCCGGACGCATCTCGGCCGTGCTGCAGACGGGGGGACTGCTCAGCGACCTGACGGTGCACGAGACGGTCACCGCGTTCGCTGGGCTGCACGGTGTGCTCGGCCACGTCGACGAGATCATGCAGCGCACCGACCTTGACTCCCTCTCCCGACGCCGCGTCGGTCGGTGCTCTGGCGGTGAGCAGCAGCGGGTGAAGTTCGCCCTCGCGCTGCTGCCCGATCCGGATGTGCTCGTGCTCGACGAGCCGACCGCGGGTATGGACGTGAACGCGAGACGCCGCTTCTGGGAGGTCATGCGCGAGGATGCGGACGCCGGCCGCACCATCATCTTCGCCACGCACTACCTGGAGGAGGCGGAGCAGTTCGCGCGCCGCACCGTCGTGATGAGCCGTGGCCGCATCGTGGCCGACGCCCCGACAGAGAGCCTGCGCGCCTCGCTCGGCGGTCGCGTCGTCTCCGCCTCTCTTCCCGCCGGATCCGACGCACTCGTCGCCCAGCTTCGCGCCGACGAAACCGTCGCCGAGGTCGGCGTCGACGCTGGCCGCATCACGGTGCGCACCGAGTCTTCGGACGCGCTCGCACTTCGCCTGCTTCAGCTCGGAGCCACCGAGCTCGAGATCGGCGCTCCCACCCTGGAGAGCGCTTTCACCACCCTCACGGAGGACTGAGCCATGACCACCGTAACCGTACCGCGCACGATCGTCTCACCCACGCTGTACCGCATCGAGATCATCCGGCAGCTGCGCAACCCCTTCACGCTCGCCTTCACCCTCGCGCTTCCCATCGCGATGTACGTGCTGTTCGGCGTCTCGATGGACTACGCCGATGCCAGTGCGGGTAACGGCAACGTCGCCTGGTACATCATGGTCTCCATGGCCGCCTTCGGCACGGCGACGGCCATGAGCTCGATGTGCTCGCTCGCCGCATCCGAAGTGCGTCAGGGCTGGGGCAGGCAGATCGCGATGACGCCGCTGCCCGCATGGGGGTACGTGCTCACCAAGGTCGTCGCGGCCGTGACGCTCTCGGCGCTGTCCGTCTGCGTGCTGTTCCTTGTCGGCGTCGCCACGGGCGCCGAGGCCGATCACGCCTGGATGTGGTTCGCCGCGGCAGGGCTCATCCTCGGCCTCGGCATTGTCTTCGGCTTCTGGGGCCTTGGCGTCGGCATGCTGTTCAACGCCGACTCCGCCGCGGCGCTCGCCTCGATCGCGATCACCTTCTTCTGCTTCTTCGGCAACGTGTTCATGCCGCTGTCGGGCTTCATGCTCGACGTCGCGAGGTTCACGCCGATGTACGGCTACGTCGCGCTCGTGCGGTGGCCTGTGACCGAGGGGGTGCTGACGGATGGCACGACGAGCGACCCGCTGTGGCAGCTCGTGCTCAACGTCACGATCTGGGCGCTCGTCTTCTTCGCCATCGGAGTCGCGGGTGTGCGGCGCTCGCGCCGCCGCGCCTGACGAGTAGGGTCGGAGCATGGGCGAGCTGAACCCACCGCAGGACCCGTGGGAGAAGTGGGGATGGCTGATGGCGGCCGTCTGGCTCGTCTTCCTCGTCTTCCCCGTCAGCGCACTCGTCACCTCGCCCGCGTCCCCTGCCGTGCTCGTGCTCGGCTGGATGGGGGTGATCCTCTTCACGGCCTCGTACGTCGCAGGCTTCACGGTGAGCTTCCGTGCGCACACCCTGGGGCCGCCAGGGCGCACCGTCATCCTGATGTACTTCGCGCAGATCGCGTGCATCGGCCTCACGATCCCCGCGATCGGGTCGGAGGCGACAGCCCTGCTGCCCTTCCTCATGTCGTATGCCGCATACGGCATTCACGGGAGGTGGCACTGGGTGACGACGGGAGCGAGCATGGTGATCGTCGTCGTGGTGCTCTTCATCGAGGGGCCGCAGGACGGTGCGCTGTCGATCTTCTTCGTCGTGCTGCTGCTGGCTGTGGTCAACACGATCTCAACGCAGCTCATCGTGCGCGGTGCGGATGCCGACCAGCTGAAGATCGAACTGGTCACGAGCAGAGAGCGCGAGACCATCGCCCGAGACGTGCACGACCTCGTCGGCCACACCCTGACCGTGATCAAGCTCAAGAGCGAGCTGGCCGTACGGCTGATCGACCGCGATCCCGAGCGAGCGAAGGCCGAAATCGAAGAGATCGCCTCGCTCACGGGAGAGGCGATCTCCGGCGTGCGCAGCACCGTGACGGGTCTCAAGGCATCGACCCTGGCCGAGCAGCTCGGCGTCTCGGGTGAGGCGCTGCGTTCGGCGGGGGTCGCCGTCGAGGTCGAGGGCTCGGCGGAAGCACTCTCGCCCGCGCAGTCGATCACGGCCAGCTGGATCGTGCGCGAGGCGACGACGAACATCCTGCGTCATGCC
Organism: Microbacterium sp.; assembly: GCA_047607025.1. Classification (GTDB taxonomy): domain Bacteria; phylum Actinomycetota; class Actinomycetes; order Actinomycetales; family Microbacteriaceae; genus Microbacterium. The sequence goes on along the minus strand of JASGDS010000193.1, from coordinate 3,520 downwards.
GATGCGCGCACGGTGCGCATCGCGCTGGGAGCCGGCACGGTGCTGGTCGAAGACGATGGCAGGGGCATCGACGGCGACGCGGGCAACGGACTGCGCGGCATGGCGGAGCGCGCCGCGATCTCGGGGGCGAGGCTCGCGGTGGAGCCCTCGCCATCCGGCGGCACCCGCGTGGAGGTGACCTGGTGATCAGGATGGTGCTCGTCGACGACCAGGCGCTCGTGCGGGGTGCGCTCGGGGCGCTGCTGGATCTTGAGGACGACCTCGAGGCGGTGGGATTCGCCGGCAGCGGCGAAGAGGCGGTCGAGCAGGTGCGGGCGCTCAAGCCGGACGTCTGCCTCATGGACATCCAAATGCCGGGCGTCGACGGCATTCAGGCGACGCGGGCCGTGCTGGAAGCGAGCCCGGCGACGCGCGTGCTCATCGTCACGACCTTCGCGAGGCCTGGCTATCTGCGCGGCGCGCTCGAGGCAGGTGCGAGCGGTTTCGTCGTGAAGGACACCGCGCCCGAGGAGCTCGCCGCCGCCGTGCGGCGCGTGCATCAGGGGCTGCGGGTGGTCGACCCCGCACTCGCGGAGGCATCGCTCTTCGACGGCGCGAATCCGCTGACCGAGCGCGAGCAGCAGGTGCTGCGCCTGGCGGCGGATGGTCGAAGCGCCGCCGCCATCGCCGCCGAGGTCTTCCTCTCGGCTGGCACGGTGCGCAACCATCTGTCCTCGGCGATCGGCAAGACGGGCGCGGACAACCGTGCGCAGGCCGCGGGCATCGCCCGCGACAAGGGCTGGATCTGACCGCTACGCGGGGAGGTCGGCGAGCTCGACGCGCTCGCCCGTCGCATCGCGGATCGCGAGGCGGGCGGCGTACCATCCGGCCATCCCGTTCACACCGGGGCCGGGAGGCGTCGCGGCCGAAGCGAGATAGATGCCCCGCATCGGCGTGCGCCACGGCGCCGAAGACATCACCGGGCGGCCGAGCAGCTGCGGCATCGTGACCGCGCCGCCGGCGAAGTCGCCGCCGATCGCCGACGGGTTGTACGTGGCAAGATCGCGCGCGGTCGACGCATGCGAGGCGAGGATGATGTCGCGGAAGCCGGGCGCATATCGCTCCACCTGCCGGGTGATCGCCTCTGTCGCATCGAAATCGGAGCCGTTGGGCACGTGCATGTACGCCCACAGGGTGTGTCTGCCCGCGGGAGCACGCGAGTCGTCGGCGACGGACGGCTGCGTCACGAGCACGAAGGGGTTCGCGGGGATCCCGCCACGGGCGACGGTGTTCTCGGCGTTCTCGATCGCGCCCCTGGTGCCGCCGAGGTGCACCGTGACGGCGCGGGCGACATCGGCGTTCGCCCACGGCACGGGGCCATCCAGGGCGAAGTCCACCTTCGAGGCCGCAGGCCCGTACCGGTATTCGTAGACCTTGCGGGCCCACGAGATGGGGGCATCCGGATGGCTCAGCGCCAGCCGCGGAGCCGTGTCGAGCAGCAGCACATCGCCCGCGGCGGGATCACCCCAGTCGAGATCCGCCAGGTCGTGAACGTGCGTTCCCGTCTCGATGCTGCCGCCGTGCGCGAGGATATCGGCGGCGAGCGCGTCGGCGACCGACTGCGCGCCGCCGCGCGGCAGGGGCCATCCGCTGTTGTGCGCCTGCGTCGCCAGCAGCAGGCCGGCGCCGGCGGCTGCGAGCGAGGGGAGTCTCGTGTTGGCGTGCGCGAGGACGCCCGTGAGCAGTCCGCGGGCCTCGTCGGTGGCGAAGACGCCGCGTGAGCGCCCTGTGCCGACCCGCAGCGAACGCAGACCGAAGCGGATGGCGGCGACCGGGTCGTGCGGCACGCGCAGCATCTGGTTGCCCGTGAAATCCGCGACGCCGTTGTACCGGCGAACGAGCGGCCCGAGCACGTCTCGCCACGCGTCGGAATCGGCGCCGAGGCCATCCGCGGTTCTCTCGATGTCGTGCCAGGCGATGCCCGCCCGCCCGTCGTCGAGCGGATGGGCGTAGGAGATCTCGGGAATGATCCACTCGACGCTCTCGCGCAGGCCGAGCGCACGGAAGATGGGCGAATCGAGCGCGCCGGGGTGCACCGCCGAGCACACGTCGTGTCGGAATCCGGGAAGCGTCAGCTCCGCGGTGCGCGTGCCGCCACCGATCGTCTCGTACGCTTCGATCACCCGCACGTCGAAACCCGCGCGGGCGAGGGCGGCGGCGCCCGCGAGTCCGTTGGGTCCCGACCCCACCACTGTCGCGCGTCTCGCCATGGCTCCATCCTCGCACCCGCCGTGTCAGGAGCGCGTCGGCGGGCGGGATAGGATGGGCGTATGTTCGTCATTGCCCTGGTGCTCTTCCTCGCGGGGATCGCGATGTTCCCGCTCGCGTTCGCGGTGACTGCGTTCAACGGAGTGATCTTCGCCCTCGGCATCATCCTGATCTCCGCGGCCATCGCCGTGCCGGTGCACTTCACCCGCCCGAGTAAGTAGTCGGTTCGTCGCGCGCGTTCGCGCGGAGTAGGCTTGTTGCTTGGTCGAGTTCTCTCGACGTCGAGACGTATTCCACCCGCCTTGACCCTGTCGCTGTGACGAAGGAACAACCTGTGGATCTATACGAGTACCAGGCCCGTGATCTTTTCGAGAAATACGAGGTGCCGGTGCTCGCCGGTATCGTCGCTGACACTCCGGAGGAGGTGAAAGCGGCAGCCGAGAAGATCGGCGGCGTGGTCGTCGTGAAGGCCCAGGTCAAGACCGGTGGTCGAGGCAAGGCCGGCGGCGTGAGGGTCGCCAAGACGCCGGATGAGGCGTACGAGGCGGCCCAGGCCATCCTCGGTCTCGACATCAAGGGCCACGTCGTGGGGCGCGTCATGGTCGCGCAGGGGGCGGACATCGCCCGCGAGTTCTATTTCTCGGTGCTGTTGGATCGCGCCAACCGCTCGTACCTGTCGCTGTGCAGCGTCGAGGGCGGCATGGAGATCGAGCAGCTCGCTGTCGAGAAGCCCGAAGCGCTTGCGCGCGTCGAGGTGAACCCTGGCACGGGCATCGACAAGGCCAAGGCCGTCGAGATCGCCCAGGCGGCGAACTTCCCCGAAGACCTCGTCGACAAGGTCTCGGATGTGTTCGTCAAGCTCTACGACGTCTACACGGGCGAGGGCGCGACGCTCGTCGAGGTGAACCCGCTCGTGCTGACGGGCGCGGGCGAGGTGATCGCCCTCGACGGCAAGGTGTCGCTCGACGACAACGCCACCGAGGTGCGCCACCCCGAGCACGAAGAGCTCGCCGACAAGTCGACCGAGAACCCGCTCGAGGCGAAGGCCAAGGCGAACGGCCTCAACTACGTGAAGCTGGATGGCGAGGTCGGCGTGATCGGCAACGGCGCGGGCCTCGTCATGTCGACGCTGGATGTCGTCGCCTACGCGGGCGAGAATCACGGCGGCGTGAAGCCGGCGAACTTCCTCGACATCGGAGGCGGCGCAAACGCCCAGGTCATGGCCAACGGCCTCGACGTCATCCTCGGCGACCGAGCCGAAGACGGGCAGTTC
>JASGDS010000192.1:0-2803 GCA_047607025.1 Microbacterium sp. | reverse complement strand
TGACGAGCTCGGCGAGGCCATGGCCGGTGCCGACGCGGTGCTCGTCGCCGCGCGGGGGCCGCTGGTGCGCGTGGTCGCACAGCTCGCCTCGACGCTCACGCCCCGGCCCGTGATCATCACCGGTCTGCCGGGAATCTCCATTCCCGCGACCCGCAAGGCCCTGGAGCACAGGCGCGCGTGCGACCTGTTCGTGCTGCACTCGCATCGGGAGATCCGCGAGTTCACCGCGCTCGCCCGCGAGCGAGGCATCGAGCAGCGCTTCGCGCTGGCGAGCCTGCCGTTCGCTGTCGGCGCGGACACCTCGGATGCGCCGATCGACGCCGATGCGACCGATCTCGTCTTCGCGACGCAGGCGATCGTGCCGCGGTCCGTCGAGGATCGCCTCGTCGTCGCTCGCATCCTCGTGGCGGCGGCGAGGGCCCATCCCGGCCGGCGCGTGGTGGTGAAGCTGCGCGGGCGGGCGGGCGAGGCGCAGACGCATGCCGAGCACGATCCGTTCCCCGAGCTCATTCAGAGCCTCGGTGAGGTGCCGCCCAACCTGGTGTTCTCGACGGTGTCGATGGGTGAGGCGCTCGACCACGCCGAGGGCCTCGTCACGGTCAGCTCGACGGCGATCGTCGAGGCCATCGCGCGCGGCATTCCCGCCCTCGCGATCGACACCTTCGGCGTCGCACCGAAGCTGATCAACCTCGTGTTCGAATCGAGCGGTCTCTTCGGCAGCGCGGCCGATGTCGTCGAGCGGCGATTCCGCCATCCGGATGCCGGATGGCTGCGCGACAACTACTTCCACGACCAGGCGGACAACGACTTCGTCGCGACGCTCTGCACGCTCGTCGAGCAGCGCAGGGCCGGGGAGCTCGCGCCGAGGCTCGGGCCGCAGCGCTGGGTGCGCACGGTCTGGGAGCGCAAGCTCGCTCTGGAGTCGGAGGATCGCAGCGTCGAGGGGGCGCTGGTTTATCTCGTCGGCGTGCCCGCGCGCGGCGTCGTGCGCAAGCTCAGGCGGCTGCGGCATCGTCGCGAGGCTGCACGCGCCCTCACTGAAAATCCCGCGAACGGTGCATGACGTCCACGCGCAGGTCGCTGAACGCATCGGCGAGCAGATTGATGACGCCATCCGGTGAGCGCTCGAGGATGCCGCGGGCGATGAGCGCGGGACTGTCACGCAGCACCCGGCGGTAGCGCTGCCACACGCCCTGCGAGCAGATCACGTTCATCAGGCCGTGCTCGTCCTCGAGATTCAGGAACGTGACGCCCGAGGCGGTCGCCGGTCGCTGCCTGTGGGTCACGAGCCCCGCGATCTCGACGCGGCGGCCCGTCTCGTGCGTGCGCAGCGCGGTCGAGGGCAGCACTCCCCGCTCATCGAGCCTGGGGCGGTAGTGGGCGATCGGATGGTCGTCGACCGAGACGCCCGTCGCCCACAGGTCGGTGGCGAGCCGCTCGAAGCTCGACGGGTCGGGGAACAGCGGGGGCTGCACCGCGGTGACCGTGTTCGGCAGGTACTCGGCCCGATCCTGGGCGGCTGCCCCCGCCATCCAGATCGCCTCGCGCCTGGTCATCCCCAGCGACTCGAAGGCGCCTGCGGCGGCGAGCGCCGACAGCTGCGCCTCGGTCGCATCGGTGCGGCGCACGAGGGAGGCGAGATCGGTGTAGGGGCCGTTCTCGCGCTCCGTCTCGATGCGCTTCGCGGTCTCCTCTCCGATGCCCTTGACGCCGGCGAGGCCCAGCCGCACGGCGAAGTCGCCGTCGTATCTGAGCGGGCTCTGGCCGCGCGGCGCGACGCGCTGGAGGGTCTCGGTCGCGCCCGAGAGGTTGATGTCTGGACGGAGCACCTCGACGCCGTGGCGGCGGGCATCCGCGGTGAGTGTGGCGGGGGAGTAGAAGCCCATCGGCTGCGAGCGCAGGAGGCCCGCGAGGAATGCGGCGGGGTAGTGCAGCTTGATCCAGCTGGACGCGTACACGAGCAGCGCGAACGACAGCGAGTGCGACTCGGCGAACCCGAAGTTCGCGAACGCCTGGATGCGGCGGTAGAGGTCGTCCGCCACCTCCTGGCTCAGCCCGTTGTGGGCCATCCCCTCGTACAGCTTCGTCCTGAGCTTTTCGATGCGCTCGTATCCGCGCTTGGAGCCCATGGCGCGACGCAGCAGATCGGCATCCTCGCCCGTGCAGTCGCCGACGGCCATCGCCATCTGCATGAGCTGCTCCTGGAAGACGGGGATGCCGAGCGTGCGCTTCAGCACGGGCTCGAGCTTCGGATGCGCGTAGCGGACGACGGCGGCGATCGACTCGTCCATCGTCGTGCCCGGGTGCGTGCGCTGATGCTCGGCGACGGCAGCCTTGTTGCGCACGAAGGGATGCACGGCGTCGCCCTGGATGGGGCCGGGGCGGATGAGGGCGATCTGCACGACGAGGTCGTAGAAGCGGCGGGGCTTGAGGCGCGGCAGCAGCCCCATCTGGGCGCGCGACTCCACCTGGAACACGCCGATCGAGTCGGCCGCGCACAGCATGTCGTACACCTCCTTCTCCTCCTTGGGGATGGTGTCGAGCGCCCACGTCTCGCCCGTGGCATCCCTGATCATGTCGAAGCAGTGCTGCAGCGTGGCCAGCATGCCCAGGCCCAGCAGGTCGAACTTCACCAGGCCCATCCAGGCCGCGTCGTCCTTGTCCCACTGGATAACGGTGCGGTTCTGCATGCGGGCATGCTCGATCGGCACCACCTCGCCGACGGGCCGCTCGGTGAGCACCATGCCGCCGGAGTGGATGCCGAGATGGCGCGGCGCACCGAGCAGCGCGGTGGCGCCCGCGA
>JASGDS010000191.1:0-3015 GCA_047607025.1 Microbacterium sp. | reverse complement strand
GCTGGCACCCTCCGCGGTGCTGGGCCCCGTTCCCATCGACAGGGACGGGGTGCCGGGCTCGCGCGCCCTCGTGCGCTTCGACTACGCGCACGGCGCGGCGGTGACCGCGACGCTGCGGGCCTCTGTCGTGAGCGCCGCGGTGAAGGCCCGCGGTCGCCGCCCGGCCCGGGGGCGTGCCCGCGTCACCCTCGCCGTGCGCCTCGACCCCCCGCGCCTCGAGCTCTGACACTGCACGGTTGCTCCCAGACTGCGCGTGCCACGCGCGCTCTGCGAGCCCCGGTGCTGTCTGCGAGCCCCGGTGCTGTCTGCGAGAGACGGTGCTGTCTGCGAGAGACGGTGCTGTCTGCGAGGGGAGGTGCGGTGTGGGTGGGCCGTGGTCGGCGAGACTGCACGATTCCTCGCAGACTGCGCGTGCCACGCGCGCTCTGCGAGCCCCGGTGCTGCTTGGGAGGGAGAGAGCAGTTTGAGAGGATGGGGGGATGGCATCCGCAGCACCTTTTCGCATCGTCTTCGCCGGCACTCCGGGGGCGGCGGTGCCGTCGCTGCGGGCGCTGCACGCGGCCGGCGTCGATATCGCTGCGGTGGTGACGCGACCGGATGCCCCGCTCGGCCGCAAGCGCGTGCTCACGCCGTCGCCCGTCGCGCAGGCGGCGGAAGACCTGGGACTCGACGTCATCAAGGCCGCGACGCTCGACGCCGCGGTGACGGAGCGGCTCGCTGCACTGCAGCCCGACCTGGGCGTGATCGTCGCCTACGGCGGGCTCGTGCGCGAGCCGCTGCTGTCGACACCCGCGCGCGGCTGGATCAACCTGCACTTCTCGCTGCTGCCGCGGTGGCGGGGTGCGGCTCCCGTGCAGCGGGCGCTCATCGCCGGTGACGCACAGCTCGGCACCGCCGTGTTCCAGCTCGTGCCCGCCCTCGACGCGGGCGACGTGTTCTCGATCGTCCCGGATGGGCCATCCGCCGGCATGACAGCAGGCGACGCGCTCGCGCATCTCGCCGGCACTGGTGCCGCGCAGCTTGTCGGGGTCGTCGGCGCCATTGCGGCGGGCACCGCGACGGCGGTGCCGCAGCAGGGCGAGGCGACGACCGCGGCGAAGCTGACGATCGAGGATGGCCGGCTCGACTGGACGGAGTCCGCCGACGCCATCCTCGCCCGGTATCGAGGCGTCACCCCCGAACCGGGCGCCCACACGACCCTGGACGGCGAGCGCTTCAAGATTCTGGCGCTCACCCACCCTTCGACAAGCCCTTCGACAAGCTCAGGACAGGCAACAGGACAGGCAACAGGACAGGCAACAGGACAGGCAACAGGACAGGCAACAGGACAGGCAACAGGGACCGACGGCGCACTCGCACCGGGAGAGGTCGCCCAGATCAAAGGTGGCGTGCTCGTCGGCACGGGCTCCGAGCCGCTGCTGCTGACCCGAGCGCAGCCGGCGGGCAAACCGCCGATGGATGCCGATGCCTGGTTGCGCGGGCGCCGCGACGAGACGAGGCTCGGATCGTGAGCACGCCACGGAGGGTCGCGTTCGAGGTTCTGCGTAAGGTGTCGTCATCAGACGCCTACGCGAACCTGCTGCTGCCGCAGCTCATCGAGCGCGCGCACCTGCGAGCGCATGACGCGGCACTCGCGACCGAGCTCACCTACGGCACGCTTCGGCGCATCGGCACCTATGACGCGATCATCCGCGCGGCCAGCGACCGCGAGCTCCTCCGCATCGACGCGGCGACGCTCGATGCGCTGCGCCTGGGTGCGCATCAGCTGCTGGCGACCCGCGTGGCGTCCCACGCGGCCGTGAACGAGACTGTCGCGCTCGTTCGTGCGGAGCGCGGCCAGGGCGCCGCGGGCTTCGCGAATGCGGTGCTGCGCCGCATCTCGCGCGACGATGAGGCCACCTGGATGGCACGCATCGCCGAGCGGGCGCGCTCGGACGACGAGCGGCTGTCGCTGCAGACGGCTCATCCGGTCTGGATCATCCGCGCGCTGCGGCGTGCGCTCGCCGCCGAGGGGAGGGCAGACGAGCTCGACGCGCTGCTCGCCGCCGACAACGAGGCGCCAGGCGTCACCCTGGCCGTGCTGCCGCCCGACGTCGTCGAGGGGGAGCGGACGACGTATTCGCCCATCGGTCAGCGCCTGGATGGCGGCGATCCGGCCGAGATCGTGCAGGCGACGGGCGGGCGCACGCGCGTGCAGGACGAGGGCTCGCAGCTCGTCGCTCTCGCACTCGCCCGACTGCACCCCGTGGCGCAGGGTGAACGCTGGCTCGACCTGTGCGCGGGCCCGGGCGGCAAGACCGCCGTGCTCGCGGCCGAAGCCCGTCTCGGCGGAGCGGACCTGGAGGCGAACGAGATCGTCGAAGCGCGCGCCGGTCTCGTTCGCAAGGCCGTCACGCCGATCGATCCCGACGTGATCGTGCACGAGCAGGATGGTCGTGACTTCGCCGCCGAGCGCGCGGGAGTCTACGACCGCATCCTCGTCGATGCGCCCTGCACGGGCCTCGGCGCGCTGCGGCGTCGGTCCGAGGCGCGCTGGCGCAAGCAGCCGAGCGATATCGCTGAGCTCACCGGCATCCAGGAGGGCCTGCTGAACGCCGCCGTCGGCGCGCTGAAACCGGGCGGCGTCGTCGCCTATGTGACCTGCTCGCCGCACCTCGCCGAGACGGTCGGGGTCGTGCGGACCATCATCGACTCGCGCGGCGACGTGGAAGAGATCGACGCGACAGCGGCCATCCAGTCGGTCGTGCGCGAACCGCTCGATCTTCCCGACGCTTCGACAGGCCCTTCGACAGGCTCAGGACAGGCCACAGGAACCGGGGCGGCCCAGCTGTGGCCGCACCGCCACGGCACCGACGGCATGTTCCTCGCCCTGCTGCGGCGCACAAACGAGCAGCGGCGATAATGGTCACGATGAACACCCTGCCTGCCGCCCCCCGCATCAACCCCAGCATCCTGTCGGCCGACTTCGTGAACATGCAGTCCGACCTCGAACGCATCGCGGGGGCAGACTTCGTG
>JASGDS010000190.1:0-14878 GCA_047607025.1 Microbacterium sp. | reverse complement strand
GGCAGGTGAGAACGGTGAATCAGCCCTTGACGGCACCCTGTGTGACTCCTTCCATCACCCAGCGCTGTGTGAACAGGTAGGCGATGATCGCCGGTGCCATCGCCATCAGATACGACGCGAACGACACATGGTAATTGTTGCTGAACTGCGTCTGGAACAGGCTCTGCCGCACCGGCAGCGTCTGCAGATCGGGGTTGGAGATGATCAACGACGGCATCATGAAGTCGTTCCACGCGTAGAGGAAGGCGAAGATGCCGACCGTCGCCGCCATCGGCGCCAGCAGCGGGAAGATCAGCTGCCAGAACGTCTGCCAGGTCGTCGCCCCGTCGATGCGCGCGCTCTCCTCGAGCTCCAGCGGAATCGACCGAAGGAACGCGGTGAACAGCAGCACGCTGAAGCTCAGCTGGAACATCGTGGCGAGAATGATGACGCCGCCCGGGTTGTCGAGATGAACGCGACCCGTCAACTGGATCTGCGGCAGTGCGACGACGGGGAACGGGATGAACATCGCCGCCAGCAGGTAGAAGAACGACCATCGGAACAGGCGGTGCTCCCAGTTGCGCACGATCGCATAGGAGGCGACCGCGGCCAGGATTACCGTGCACACGACCGTGCCGGCGGTGACGAGCAGCGAGATCGACGCGCCGACGGGGAAGTTCGTCAGCGTCCATGCCGTCTTGAAGCCCTCGATGCTGAAGGGGGCGGGCAGCGAGAAGGCGTTGCCATCCACCGCCTGCTTCTGCCCCTTGAACGACATCGAGATGGTGACGTACAGCGGCACCAGGATGGTCGCGGTGCAGAGGATGAGGATGATGGTGGCCGGCCAGTTGACCCGCTCCATCTTCATCTTCGGAGTGCGGCCGCGTGTGACGACCGAGCGCGTCGAGCCGGTGACAGCGGACATCAGAGGATGCTCCTTCCGCGGTTCGCGGAGAGTTGGATGAGGGAGATAATGATCGCCACGATGAAGAAGATCGTCGCATTGGCCATCTGGTAGGCGTAGTCGCCGCCGTTGAAGCCCGCGATGATGGTCATCGCGATGCTCCTGGTGGCGGTGCCTGGCCCGCCGTTGGTCAGACCGACGATGATGTCGTAGGCGTTCAGGTAGTTCTTGAACCCGAGGATGACGTTGATCAGCACGTAGCCGGCGACGAGGGGAACGGTGATGCGCAGCAGCTGCTGCGTCTTGTTCGCCCCGTCGATGTCTGCCGCCTCATACACGTCGCCCGGCACCGAGAGCAGGCCTGCGATGTAGATGAGCAGGGTGCCGGGAATCGACTGCCATGCCGTCACGATCACGATCGCGATCCACGCCAGGTCGGGGTTCGCCAGCAGGCTCGTCTGCAGCCATCCGATGCCCACAGCCGACCCCACCGAGGGCAGCGAGTTCGAGAACAGGAAGTTGAACACGTAGGCGATGATGATGCCCGAGATGACCATGGGGATCACGAACACCGTGCGCAGCGCCGTCTTCAGGCGGATGCGGCTGGTGAGCCCCACCGCCAGCAGGAACGAGATCACGTTGACGACGATGACCGTCGCCAGCGCGAATCCGAAGGTGAACAGGTAGCTCTGCAGGATGGCGGGGTCACTGAAGAGGGCGATGTAGTTCGTCAGCCCGATCAGCTTCCAATCGCCGATGCCGATGGAGTTGGTGAAGCTGAAGAAGATGCCCATGATGCCCGGCACCGTGATGGCGAGCGTGAACAGCGCCAGGGTGGGGAGCAGGAACAGATAGTAGATCGGCTCGACGCGCTTCGTGGAGCGCTGCGCCTTCCGATCGCCTCGTGTGACGATCGTCGTCGTCGTACTCATTTCGAAGACTCCTTCGTCTTACTCGCTGGCATTCGGATCGATCGTGGGTGCCGGCAGTCGGTACGCGAGACGCGCCCAGTCGGCATCCATCGTCTTGAGCGCCTCGTTCGGGTCATTCCCGAGCACCACGCCCTGCATGTAGTTGAAGACCGGGATGGTCTTCGGCACGAGGTTGGACGGCCCCTGATAGAAGGCGCCTGCGTCGTAGTACTGCTCCATCCCCTCGATGCGGGAGTCGGTGACCTCCGGCGCCTCGGTGGTGGGGGTGAACCCCAGCTGCGAGGCGTTGTAGTCGGCGATGATGTCGGGCTGGAACAGGTACTCCAGGAAGTCACGGGCGGCCTCCTGATGCTTCGACCCCTCGGGGATCATCGCCGCCAGGTCGACGTTCACGCGCACCTTGAGGTCGTTCGGATCGTCCGTCATCGGCAGCGGGAAGGTGCCGAGGTCGAGGTCGGGCGAGGTCTTGGCGATCTCGCTGAACGCCCACGGCCCCTGCAGGTACATGGCGGCCTCGCCATTCGCGAATGCGGTGTTGCCGTCGTTGTATCCGCGACTCGACGCGTCGGAGTTGGTGTAGTTCGTGGCGAGCTGCATCATCTTGTCGAGCGGCTCGGCGAAGTCCTTCTGGAACGAGACCGCGGAATCGGCACCCACGCTGTCGCCCTCGGCCGCGAGCTGATTGAAGAAGTCCAGCACATCGACGGATCCGCCGACCGAGTAGTCGTACCAGCCCTGACCCACCGTCCAGTCGTCTTTGAAGGTGGCGTAGAACGGATCTATGCCTGCCGCCTTGAGCCTGTCGCAGACGTCGAGCAGCTCATCCCAGGTGGTGGGCACGTCGAGGTCGTTGTCCTCGAAGATCTGCTTGTTGTAGATGACGGCGGCGCCCATCACCGAGTAGGGCAGCGCGCTGGTGCGACCCTCGCAGGTGCCGTACTGCGCCATGAGGTCGGGCAGCGAGGGGAGGATGCGGCTGGCCGCAGGCGTATCGGAGAGGTCGGTGAGCGCACAACGCTGAATGAAGCGCGCGACCTCGTAGTTGTAGTTGGCGAGCATGAGGTCGGGCGGGTTGCCCCGCACGAAGCTCGCCGAGACGACATCGACACCCGAGGTGTCCAGATCGACGCGCACCTTGTCCTGCGAGGCGTTGTAGTCGTCGACCACCTGGGTCATGTAGTCGATCGCTTCTCGCTTGCTGAAGGTGAAGCGGATGGTCTCGCGTCCGTCGGCGGCGGAGCAGCCGCTGAGCAGGCTGGCGACGAGCGCGACGCCGAGGCCGAACGCACCGGCGCGCAGGGCGCGCCTCAGTTTCACAGACACCATTGTCCTTCCGTTGGAGATCGGGACACGACCATCCAGAAGGTTTATTTACTCTCTGAATAAATCGATACTGCCTACTCTGGCACCCTGACGATGCCACGTCAAGACCTTTGACGTGGCGGTGCGCGCTCGCGGCAGTATGGTCGAGGAATGGGCTCGGACACCGCGACGTCGCCGCAGCTGCTTCGGCGCATGAATGTCGCTGCCGTGCTTCGTCTGGCGCTTGCCGGAGCGGACTTCACGGCGGCCGAGGTGATGCGCGAGACGGGTCTCACCCGCGCGACCGTGCTCGATGTGTGCGCCGACCTCGAGTCGAGCGGATGGCTGACGGGCGTCACCCCTGATCGAACCGCTGCACGCGTGGGGCGCCCCGCCATCCGGTACCGACTGCGCGACGATGCGGGAGTCGTCGTCGGCGTGGACGCCGGTGAGGTGCACTATCGCGTCGTCGTCGCTGATCTTCGGGGCCGCGTGCTGGGACGGGTGCACGCGATGGTCGATGCGCACGAGGTCGGGCGCGAAGGTCGCGTGCGCGCCGCCGAGGAGCTCATCGGGGCCGCGCTCTCTGAGGCGCACCGCACCGCGGATGACGTGCTCGTGACGATCGTGGGCATCCCCGCACCCGTCGACGCTCAGGGCGCTTCGCCGGTGGGTGACGGCGCCTTCTGGCCGCTGATGAATGCCGGCTTCGCTCGCCTGGGTGGACGCGTCGTCGTCGAGAACGACGCGAACCTGGCGGCGCTCGCCGAGCACGAAGTGGGCGCGGACACGCACAACAGCGCGACCCTGCTTTCGGGGGAGCGCTTCGGGGCAGGCCTGATCGTCGACGGTCGGTTGCTGCGCGGCGCGCGCGGGGGAGCGGGTGAGGCGCGGTTCATGCAGGCGCTGTTCCCCGGCGCGCAGTGGGGGCACGGTGTGGGACGCCTCGCCAGGGCATGGGCACGCGAAAGGCTCGCGTCATCCGACGAGCCGAGCGCCCTGCGCGAGCTGGATGTCGAGGATGTCGAGGCGGAGGACGTGTTCCATGCCGCCTCGGAAGGCGACGCGCTTGCGAAGAAGATCATCGAGAGGCTGGGGGAGAGGCTCGCTCGCGTCGTCGTCGTCATGTCGAGCCTGCTCGACGTCGATCGGGTCGTGCTCGCGGGGGCGATCGCGTCGTCGCTCGGGCCGGTGGTCACTCAGGCGCGCGTGGTGCTGCAGGAGCAGTTCCAGAGCCCCTACCCGCAGCTCGTGGCGAGCGAGCTCGGCGGAGACGTCGTGGTGCGTGGCGCGATCGAGTCGGCCCTCGCCCATATCCGCGCCCGTCCTCTCGACTTCACGCCCGGTCCTGGCGGGTAGCCTGGGAGCGTGACCGACGCACTCGCACGCGCAGAATCGCTCATCGATCTCACGCCCGATTACCCCAGCTCTGGCATCCTGTTTCGCGACATCTCGCCGCTGCTGGCGGACGCTGACGCGCTGCGGACGGTCTGCGAGGCGCTCGCCGCACCGTTCGAGGGCGAGTTCGACATCGTCGGTGGCATCGAGGCGCGCGGCTTTCTGCTGGCTGGGTACGTCGCCGCGATGACGGGCGTCGGGATGCTGCCCATCCGTAAGGCGGGCAAACTGCCCAAGCCCGCGGCGGCCGCCTCCTACGACCTGGAGTACGGCTCGGCGACGATCGAGGCCCCTGACGTGCTGCGCGAGGGCGAGCGCGTGCTGCTGCTGGATGACGTGCTGGCGACGGGCGGCACGCTCGCCGCAGCGCAGCGACTCGTCACCGATCTCGGCGCCGTGGTCGCCGGCTCCGCCGTCGTGCTCGAGCTCGCCGACCTCGCCGACCGCTCCCGCGTCACCGCCCCCGTCCACTCCGTCTTCTCCGCAGAGTAGCGCCCCCCAGAACATCCCCCACGCAGTAGTGGACCTAAGCGAATTTGTTTCGCCGCGGAAACGCTGACGTAACACCGCGTGGATAGCTTGACGCCATGTCAGCTACAGCAAACAGCGTCGATTCAGTTCCGCCACTCGCACGGCTCCTTCCTCTCGGTCTGCAGCACGTGCTGGCCATGTATGCCGGCGCCGTCGCTGTGCCGCTCATCGTCGGCGGAGCGATCGGCCTCAGTGCCTCGGAGCTCGCGATGCTCATCAGCGCCGACCTGTTCGTCGCCGGCATCGCGACCATTGTGCAGTCGATCGGCTTCTGGCGCTTCGGCGTGCGGCTGCCGCTCATGCAGGGCGTCACCTTCGCCGCCGTCGGCCCCATGATCGCGATCGGAAGCGAGCACGGCCCGACCGCGATCTACGGATCGGTGATCGCGACCGGCCTGTTCATGATCATCGTGGCGCCGTTCTTCGCGCAGCTGCTGCGGTTCTTCCCGCCGATCGTCACGGGCACCGTCATCCTGATCATCGGCCTGTCGCTCATGAGCGTGGCTGCCGGATGGATCGTCGCGGGCGGCACCGATGGCGCGGCGAACCCGCGCGATATCGCGTTCGCGGCGGGCACGCTCGTGTTCATCATCGCGGTGGAGCGCTTCGCGCCACCCGCACTCGCCCGCGTCTCCGTGCTGCTCGGCCTTGTCGTCGGCACGATCGTCGCGCTGTTCTTCGACGGGATGGTCGACTGGTCGGGCGTGGGCGACGCGAAGTGGTTCTCGTTCGTCACACCGTTCGAGTTCGGCTTGCCGACCTTCAACGTGCCCTCCATCGTCTCGATGCTCATCGTCGGCGTCGTCATCATGACAGAGACGACGGGTGACATGGTGGCGATCGGCGAGGTCGTCGACAAGCCGGTCGGGCGCAAGCAACTGGCAGACGGTCTGCGCGCCGACGGCCTCGGAACGATGCTCGGCGGCGTCTTCAACACCTTCCCCTACACGGCCTTCGCGCAGAACGTCGGGCTCGTCTCGCTGACGGGAGTGCGCTCGCGCTACGTCGCGTCCGTCGCCGGTGGCATCCTCATCGTGCTCGGCCTGCTGCCGAAGGTGTCGGCGATCGTCGAGGGCGTGCCGCGTGCGGTGCTCGGCGGGGCGGGCATCGTGCTGTTCGGGATGGTCGCCGCCAGCGGCATCCGCACCCTCACCAAGGTGCAGTTCAACAACCGCAACGTGCTGGTCGTCGCGATCGCTGTGGGCATCGCGCTGCTGCCGACGGTGTCTGGGGACATTTACGCGAACTTCCCCGATTGGTTCACGCTCATCTTCGACTCCGGCATCTCGGCGGGTGCGATCGTCGCCATCCTGCTGAACCTGCTGCTGAACGGCGAGTCGACGAAGACAGAGGCATCGCTCGCCGCGTCGGATGCCCCGCGCGGGCCGGCCGCCGCCGCGCTCATCCACCCGGAGGCGGTGGGCACCGGTCTCATTCCGGTGCAGCTGCAGGGTGCAGACTCCCGGCCGCTCCCGATCGTCGACAAGGAAGGCAACCCGCTCGACGCGCACGTGATCGTGCCGGGGTCCGACGCCCACTGAGCGAAACAAGAGAACCCAAGCCCCCTGTCTGTTTTCCAGGCAGGGGGCTTCTCGATGGAGAAGCATCCACCAAGATCGGCAGTTCCGTTGAGGTGCTGCCCGCGCTGATCGCATGTGCGGGAACGTCTCCTTCTTCTCGGCCCCGCCTCTGGGTCACCTCGCCATCGGTGGCCGGTCTTCTCGCGGGTTCGGCGCCACGCTACTCGTCCGCTCGGGCGGCCGAAGGCGTCGTCTGCGATCTTCCTGGGCACGCTCGCGTGAAAACGCCCCCTGCTGATCGTCCTCGCTGTGGGCGAGGCGATGTCGGCAGGGGGCGTTCGCGCTGCTGCGCCGGCGGCGCGCGACGCTCAGATGAAGGTCGGCACCTCGAGCCACGCGTCGGGCGCGGGGGCGATGCCATCCTGCACCACCTCGCCCTCGATGAGGCCGTATGGCCGATCGGCGGCGATGAACACCTCGCCATGGTTCTCGAGCCCGAACTGCTCGATGTCGTAGAGGAAGTGGTGCTTGTTGGGCATGGCGAAGCGGATCTCGGCGATCTGCGGCGCCACCGCGATCGCGGCCTTCCCCATCTCGAACAGCGTCTGCTGCAGCGCGAGCGAATGCACGGTCGCGAAGGTTGACATCAGCACCTCGGTGACGGCGGCGTACACGGCGTTGTAGTCGACGTCGACACCCGGTACGTAGCGCCAGCGCGCGGTGACGGAGGTCGCCATGATGCGATCGGTCGTCTCGGACAGCGTCGTGTACTCCGTCTTCGGAAAGCCGGTGAACTCGCTTCCCGTCGACTTCAGCACGACGAGGTCCTTCACGCCGCCCGTCACGTGCGTGGCGCCATCCACCACCTGCACGGTCGCCAGGCGCGTGCCCTGACCCTTGCGCACGAAGGAGTGGTCGTGGCCCGCGCCATCCACCAGGATGCGCTCCCACTCGTACTGCTCGGCCTGCCAGAGCCCGCCCTCGACCCAGTCGAAGTTCGACAGGAAGTGCTCGCTCATCAGGGTGAGGAAGCGCTCGGGCGACCCGACGCCGTGGATCTTCGCGAGCGCGTACACCGTGTTCTTCTGCGTGTCGGTCGCGATGATCGACGAGTTGTCGCCCGTGAAGAACGAGCCGGCGAACGCATCACCGCGCAGCTGCGAGGTGATGTTCAGGTCTTCGATCTCGTGGCGGGCGGTGTCGCGCGTGATGCGCACGAGCCTGTTCTCGGCCTTGCCGTACTTGTGGGCACCCAGGTGCACTGATGCTTCGCTCATGATGCGAGGCTACTCAGCAGTTGTTTCCGCCGTGTGACAAATCGACAGGCTCAGCGACCCTAGCTGCCGCGGTAGGTCGAGTAGGCGAAGGGACTGAGCAGGATGGGCACGTGGCAGTGCGTCGCGTCGGTGATCGTGAACGCCACCGTGACGAAGGGGTAGAACGCGGTGACGCCGCGCGAGCGGAACCAGTCGCCGGTTTCGAAGCGCAGCGCGTAGTCGCCCGCGGGCAGGATGTCGTCGCCGAAGTGGGTGCGGCCATCCGCGTCGGTCACCGCCGTTCCGACGAGGTCGCCGTGCGCGTCGCTCAAGGTGATGGCGACGCCGGATGCCGGTGCGCCGGCGGTTGCATCGAGAACGTGGGTGGTGAGGTGTGGCATCAGCCCTCCTGGAATGTCGTGCGCAGGCGCAGCTGGGCGATCTGCGCCAGCTGCTGACACGCCTCGCGCACCTCGGTGTCGTCGTCGTTCGTCAGGCGCCGTTCGAGCTCCGCCAGCATCTCCTGGGGCGAGCGCCCCGCGGCGCGGATGAGGAAGACCCGACCGAAGCGCTCCTCGTAGGCGCGGTTCCCCGCGGCGAGGCGCGCGGCGACATCGTCGCTCGCCGACGCCATGGACGCCTGCTCGCGCTCGGACGCGTCGGCGGATGCGCCCTCGCCCGAGTGCTTCTCGCCGATGCGCGGATGGTCGGCGAGCGCGACGTCGAGCTCGCTGCGCCCCCACATTTCGGCGCCCTGCGCCGCCGCGCGCTCGAGCTCGTCGACGTTCGCAAAGGGCCTCGCGGCCACGATCGCCTCCGCCCAGCCGGGAACATCCGCCCACACGCGCGCGATCAGGATCGCTGCCTCGTGCGAGGTGGCATTGAACTCTTCGAGTCGCATACCGTAAGCCTATGCGCCCGGCCGCGCAGGCGGATGCGTCACAGCGGAATCGGCTTCGCGAGCAGCCGGTTCCTGGCCGCGTGCAGCGCGCCCCGCAGCGCCGCGTCGCTGCCGAGCGTCGAGCCGACGATGCGCGCACTGGAGAGATCGGCCGCGTCGGCGATGTGGGGCTGGATGCGGCGGAAGGCGGTATCGACGTCTGCGGCGAGGGGGGCGATGAAACCGCCCAGCACGATCACCTCGGGAAAGACGGTGAGTGAGACGATCTGCAGGGTGCGGGCGATCTCGGCACATGCGCCCTGCCAGACACGCAGTGCCGTCGCGTCGTGTCTGGCGAGGCGCGCGAGCAGCTCGTTCTGAGCGGCTGTCAGCCCGGCCTCTGCCGCAAGCGGTCCGAGCCCGGCATCCGCCAGCATGACGTCGGGGCCGGCGACGGTCACCAGGCAGCCGTGCTGACCGCAGCCGCACAGCTCCCCTTCCGGCACGACGGGAAGATGGCCGAGCGCCGCTCCGATCGTCCGCACGCTCGAGCCCGGGCCGGAGGCGAACACGACCGTGCCGCCGATGCCTGAGTCCGCCTTGAGGTACAGCATCGCGGCGGGAGAGCCGACGTTCGCATGCTCCGCGACGGCGGCCACCTCGACGTCGGTGACGAGGCCGAGCTCGCCTCCTGCGGACTCGAAGGCGGCGATGCCGGATGATCGGGTGCGCAGCAGCCCGAGGATATCCACCTCGCTCCATCCGAGGTCGGTGTCGGCGAGCACGCGCGGCGGCGTCCCGCCGACGGGTGCCCACACCACGACGCACAGATCGGCCACGCGGCGTCCGGCATCCGCCATCGCCGACGTCACCTCGTCGATGACGAGCGCGACCACGTCCAGCACCGCTCCGGGGTCTCCCATGGGTCGGCCGTGGCGGCGGGTCACCCGTGCGAGTTCGTCACCGGCGAGCGACGCGGCGACCGCCGTGGCATGATCGGCATCGAGCAGGCCGATGACGATGCAGGGTGCCGTGTCCGAGATCCGCAGCATCGTGCGGGGTCGTCCCATCCCGGCCGGTGCGACGACGTCGCTCTCGACCACGAGCCCGGCATCGATGAGCTCGACCACGAGTGAGGTCACGGAGCCGCGCGAGAGTCCTGTCGTCTCGGCGATATCGGATCGTGACGCCGCCGAGGTCTCCGCCACCTGCCGAAGCACGAGCCCCAGGTTCTGTCGGCGAAGGTCGGGTGTGGCCAGGGGCATGTCCACCATCGTAGGCTCGGGTCGTGGTGGATCGCCTTGAGGTATTCATATAATTCGGGTCTTGAAATTTATAGATTCATCGGCCACACTTGGAAACCAAGCAGTATTCGTCTTTATCCGTTCCGACATCTCAACGAAGAGGAGTCCCCGTGACCGTGCACCCCACGCCCGATCCCGCGATCTCGGTCGCGGCCACCGGCGTCATCACCAGTGAGCCGCCCGCTGCGGGCGAGGCGGCCGCAAGCCCTCCCGCCACCAGGCGACTGCTGCCCAGCATGCTTGTCGCCGGTCTGACGCTGTTCGCGACGTACGCCGGCCTCATCGGCATCCTGCTTCCCACCCAGGTGCAGCTGGTGTTCGGCGAAGACGGCGCAGAGGCCAACCTCGCGGTGGTCACCACGACGTCGTTCATCTTCACTCTCTTCGCACAGCCGCTGGTCGGCGCGCTCAGCGACCGCACGCGTTCGCGCTTCGGCCGACGTGCGCCGTGGATGGTCATCGGCGCGCTCATCGGCGGCATCCTGCTGCTCGGTCTCGGATCGCTCACCCAGCTCGTCTGGATCACGGTCTTCTGGGTCGTCATCCAGGTCGCCCTGAACTTTCTGCAGGCGCCGCTGACGACGATCACCGCTGACCGCTTCCCCCGCGAGAAGCGCGGCGGGGCAAGCGCGATGCTCGGCATCGGCATGCAGGTGGGCGGCATGGTCGGCATCATGGTGGCCAGCGCCCTTGCCGCGCAGTACGGCGTCGCCTATCGCATCTTCGGCATCGCCGTCATCGTCATCACGGTGCTGTTCGTCGTCGTCAATCGCGACTGGTCGTCGAAGGATGCCGCGGCGGAGCCGTTCCGCTGGGGCGCGTTCTTCAAGGGCTTCTGGGTCAACCCGCGCAAGCACCCCGACTTCGCCTGGGCCTTCGCGGCGAGGTTCCTGCTCGTGCTGGGTTATTTCGTCGTCTCGAGCTACCAGCTCTACATGCTGCAGAAGTACATCGGCCTGTCGCTCACCGATGCGCAGGGCGCCGTGCTCACGCTGACCCTCGTCGCGTTCGTGCCCACTGTGCTCGCGATCGGGCTGTCCGGGGTCTGGAGCGACAGGGTGGGGCGCCGCAAGGTGTTCATCTATGTCGCGTCGGCCATCATGGCGGTCGGATTCCTCATGCCCGTGCTCCTGCCGAGCATGGCGGGCATGATCGCGATGGCCGTCATCATCGGGATCGGCTTCGGCGTGTACATGTCGGTGGACGCCGCGCTCATGACCGAGGTGCTGCCCAACGCGAGCGGCGCCGCGGCGAAGGATCTCGGTATCCTGAACGTGGCCACCAACATCCCGCAGGCGCTGAGCCCGACGGTCGCGCTCATCATCATCTCGTCGCTCGGCGGCTACTCCATGCTGTTCGTCTTCGCGATCGTGTTCGTGATCCTGGCGGCCGTCGCGACCTGGCCCATCAAAGGGGTCCGCTGATGTCTACGGAAGGAAACACCATGACGGACGCCTTCGTCGAAGCCGAAACCGCCTCCGGCCCCGTTCGCGGCCGGTGGCGAGGCGAGCAGGGGGCGGGAGGCAGCGCCGCGTTCCTCGGCATCCCGTTCGCGCAGCCGCCCGTCGGAGAGCTGCGGTTCGCAGCCCCCGTTCCCGTTGAACCGTGGCAGGGCGTGCGAGACGCGCTCGAGTTCGGGGCGACGGCGCAGCGCGGCGACCCTGGCATCACGCTCATCCCCGAACCGTCGGTGCCTGGCGAGTCGACGCTCAACGTCAACGTCTTCACACCCGCGCCGGGAGAGACGGATGCCGCGCTGCCCGTTCTCGTCTGGATCCACGGCGGCGGGTACGTCGCAGGCTCGCCCGCGAGCCCCTGGTACGACGGCCGCTCCTTCAACCGCGACGGCATCGTCACCGTGACGATCTCGTACCGTCTCGGCTTCGACGGGTTCGGCTGGATCGAGGATGCGCCATCCAACCGCGCCGTGCGCGACTGGCTGCTGGCGCTCGAATGGGTGCAGGCCAACATCCGGAGCTTCGGCGGTGACCCTTCGCGCGTGACGATCGCCGGACAGTCTGCAGGTGGCGGAGCGGTGCTGACGCTGCTCGGGATGCCCGCGGCGCAGCACCTGTTCCACGGGGTGTGGGCACTGTCGGGAGCGACGGCCGACGTGACGCCAGAGCGCTGGGAGGCGCAGGGCCGCGCCATCGCCACTGCTCTGGGCGTCGCGCCCACCCGCGCGGGGCTGTCGACGGTGTCGGAGCAGGCCGTCATCGACGCGCAGAAGGCGTCGATGGACATGACGGGGCCCCGTGCCGTCACCGACATGCTCGATGAGGGGATGCCGCTGGGGCCGGCGATCGACGGCGACCTGCTCACCCAGCCCACGATCGACTCGCTGGCATCCGGGATCGGCGCCGACAAACCGCTCGTGCTCGGCGCCACACAGGACGAGTTCTCGATGGCGCTCGCGGGTGCCGCCACCAAGCTGCGCTGGGTTCCGCTGGCGCTGCTGCTCGGCAAGGCGGGGCTGAAGGGCGCGACGCGCAAGAAGTACCTCGCCGCGAACCGTGACGTCGTGAAGCGCGGCCACGCCGCGGTGCTCGGGCGGTACGTCACCGATCGCATGTTCAAGACCGCGGTGGTGAAGCAAGCGCGCGCGCGCGGAGCCGCGCCGACGTGGGTCTATCGGTACGACTTCCGCTCGACCCAGCCCGGCATGGTGCACGACCTCTCCGTGCACTGCATCGACGTGCCGTTCTGGTTCGACTGCCTCGACTCTGTGAAGATCGAGCCGCTGACAGGGCCGAATCCTCCGCAGGCGCTCGCCGACGAGACGCACACCGCCGCGGTCGGTCTGATCACGAAGGGCGACCCGGGATGGCCATCCTGGTCATCCGCGCCCGGCGTCACTCGCGTCTTCGACGCTTCCGGCGCGTCGATCGACGCCGACGGCTACGCCTCGGTCGCGCCCCTGGTCTGACCCCGTCGCCACCGTTCCCGTCGCACTTTTGGTGCCCGAAACGCCGTCTTCGACACCAGAAGTGCGACGGGAACCGACGTGGATCGCAGAACGTGCGACCGGAACGCGTCAGGCGTGAGGGGGATGCACGATGAGCCAGCGCGCGACCGCGTCTTCGGTGCCCGCGTTGTGCAGTCGGTGCGGCTTCTCGCAGGGGTAGCTGATGGTGTCGCCCTGCCGCAGCACCACGATTTCGTCGATGAAGTCGATGGTGAGCTCGCCTGAGATGATCTGGCCCACTTCGTAGCCTTCGTGTCGAAAGAAGTGGTCCTTCGTCGTCGCCGCCTGACCTGGTGGGTACACCGATTCGAAGTAGTCGACTCCAGGGCTCTCTGCCGGGGCGAGGCGCCGAAAGCGCACGCCTCCGCTCAACTCGACAGAAGCGGCATCCTCCGCACGCTCGATCGCGTAGCCGTCGGAATGGGTCGCCCTGCCATCCGACAGCACAAATGACAGCGGCACGCCCAGCGCATCGGTGATGGCGATCAGCCTGGCGACGCTCGGCTGCATGACCCCGCGCTCGATCTGCGAGACGGCGCTCGTCGAAATGCCCAGGCGCCTGCCCAGTTCGGCGGCGCTCAGCCGCATCTGCTGTCGCACCCGGCGGATGCGCGCGCCGACGAGAGCACGGTCGTCGGTTGCAGGGTTCGCCACGACGAAAGCGTAGCCCGGCCGGATTTACATACGCGTAACAGGCACGATATCCGCACCGAAACGTGAAGCGATAGCTTCACAGCAACGCACCATCGCCCGGCGGGCACCGTGCCGGAGCACCTCTCGCGACCTCCCCTCATCGAAAGGCTCCATCATGTCGGAAACATCCCCACCCACCAAGCCGCACGACATCGTCGAAGCGGCAGGAATGCCGGTCGGCGACGGCAACATGCGACCGCACTACGACCCACGTCTTGCCAATGAGGATCTCGCGCCGCTGCGCAAGCAGGGCTGGTCCAGCTACAACATCTTCGCGTTCTGGATGAGCGATGTGCACTCCGTCGGAGGCTACGTCACGGCAGGATCGCTCTTCGCGCTCGGCATCGCCAGTTGGCAGGTGCTCATCGCCCTGCTCGTCGGCATCGTCATCGTGCTGCTGTTCACCAACCTCGTCGCGAAGCCCTCGCAGCGCACAGGTGTTCCCTACCCCGTTGTCAACAGGTTCCTCTTCGGCGTCAAGGGCGCGAACGTTCCCGCGATCATCCGCGGCGTGATCGCGATCGCCTGGTACGGCGTGCAGACCTTCCTCGCCGCGGAGTCGCTCAACATCATCTTCCTGAAGTTCATCCCGGGCTCCGCGAACCTGCTCGACGTCGGCTTCCTCGGCCTGCCCGCCCTCGGCTGGATCTCCTACGCCATCCTCTGGGTCGCCCAGGCGGCGCTCTTCTGGAACGGGATGGAGACCATCCGGCGTTTCATCGACTTCGCCGGCCCCGCCGTGTATGTCGTGATGATCGTGCTTGCCGTCTACCTCGTCTCGAAGGCGGGATGGTCGAACATCTCGCTGAACCTGTCGAGCGGAGAGCCGCTGGGCTTCTGGGCGTCGATCCCGGTCATGCTCTCGGCGATCGCGATCGTCGTGTCGTACTTCTCCGGACCGATGCTGAACTTCGGAGACTTCGCCCGTTACGGCAAGAGCTTCGCGGCGGTCAAGCGCGGCAACCTCCTGGGCCTGCCGGTCAACTTCCTGTTCTTCTCCATCCTCACGGTGCTCACCGCCTCGGCCACCGTGCCGGTGTTCGGGGAGCTGATCACCGACCCGATCCACACCGTGGAGCGCATTGACTCCGGGTTCGCCATCCTGCTCGGCGGCCTGACCTTCGTGACGGCCACGGTCGGCATCAACATCGTGGCGAACTTCATCTCGCCCGCGTTCGACTTCTCGAACGTCAATCCGCGCAGAATCTCGTGGC
>JASGDS010000189.1:0-7396 GCA_047607025.1 Microbacterium sp. | reverse complement strand
TCAGCACCACCGCCGTCCCCGCCGGCACCTCCTGCGGCAGGCCGTCGCCGATCCCCAGCGCGGGACCGGCGCCGAGCGCCGCCCGCAGCCCCCGCAGCACCCCCCGCGGGTCGTCCGTCCCGATCTGCTCAAGCCTCAACGCTTCGCCCGACGGCGGCGCCTGAAATCTTCGACCATGTCGTCGACCTCGGACTCGGACAAGTCGAGCAGCGCGTCGAGCTTTGCACCCGCTGCACGCAGGGCCACCACATCCGCTTCGCATTCTTCTGCGACCGGGATGAAGTACCCAACCGTGCGACCGTGGCGCGTCACCGCAACAGGAGCATCGGCGCCGACATACTCCGCCAGGCCCGCGCGGAACTCGCGGATGCCCGCTTTCGCCGCTGTCATGGTGAACCTCTTCATTGTGTACGCAAGGTGTACACCTTATACCGTGAATGGACAGATGTTGCCGAAGCAGTCGACACTGTGCACTCCCGATCCGACTCTATCCCGGCCCGTCTTCGAAGGATTGATAGCGTCGGTGGGGTGAGCAGGCCCGGAGCGGGACGGGACGAAGACGGAGTCGATACGACATCGAACCGTCGCGCCGTTCTCAATCAGCTCGCCGCCTTTGACTCCGAAGATTTCCACCACGTGCGGGAGCGACGAAACGACAACGGTCGAAGCGGACGAGATCGTCATCTTCGATGCGACGTTCCTTCAGCGCGGCTCGCTTCGAGACCTGTGGGACGAGGTGATCTATCTGCACGCCGAGGAGCCTGTCGCACTGCTTCGAGGAGTCGAGCGTGACGCATCCGCACTTGGCGGCCGCGCCTCCGCGCAAGTAACATACAGCGACAGGTACATGGCCGCATGCCGCATCTACTCCGCAGAGGAGAACCCGATGGACCGCGCATCGATCGTCATCGACAACACCGACCTCGACAACCCACACATCCTGCGCATGCTCAACGCGTGAAGGATGGCGGGGCAGCCCGCCTCCGTGTGGGTCAAGACGACGACGCCAATCCAGTGCCCTCAGTCCACCAGCGCCGAGTCAGTACTGCCAGGGGTAGGGGGCCCAGTCGGGATCGCGCTTCTCGAGGAACGCGTCGCGGCCCTCGACGGCCTCGTCCGTGCCATAGGCCAGGCGCGTCGCCTCACCGGCGAACAGCTGCTGGCCGACGAGCCCGTCGTCGACCGCGTTGAACGCGTACTTCAGCATGCGGATGGCCGTCGGCGACTTGCCGAGGATGGTGCGGGCCATCCTGATCGCCTCGGCCTCGAGTTCGGCGTGCGGTACGACGCGGTTGATGGCGCCCATCTCGTACGCGCGTTCGGCGTCGTAGGTCTCGGCGAGGAAGAACACCTCGCGGGCGACCTTCTGCCCCACCTGACGCGCGAAGTACGCCGAGCCGTAGCCCGCGTCGAAAGAGCCGACATCGGCATCCGTCTGCTTGAACTGCGCGTGCTCGCGCGAGGCGATCGCCAGGTCGGCGACGACATAGAGCGAGTGCCCGCCGCCCGCCGCCCATCCGGGAATCACCGCGATGACGACCTTCGGCATGAACCGGATGAGCCGCTGCACCTCGAGGATGTGCAGGCGCCCCGCGCGGGCCGGGTCGGTCACCTGCGTCTCGTCGTCGGAGTACTTGTAGCCGTCGCGCCCGCGGATGCGCTGGTCGCCACCCGAGCAGAACGCCCAGCCGCCGTCCTTGGGGCTCGGGCCATTGCCCGTCAGCAGCACGACCCCGATCTTCGGGTCGGTGCGGGCGATCTCCAGCGCCCGGTACAGCTCATCGACCGTGCCAGGGCGGAAGGCGTTGCGCACCTCCGGCCGATCGAACGCGATGCGGGCGATGCGGCCATCCGCCGACACGTGCGAGGTGATGTCCTCGTACTCCCCCGCCGACACCCACTGCGACTCATCGAACAGCTCAGAAACCATGCCCTCAGCCTATTCCGCCGCCGAAGCGGCGAATGGACGCGTCCTGCTGGGCGAGACGACGCAGCGCGAGCAGCAGGGGCTCGACCAGGATGGTGCCGAGCACCGAGTATCGGATGGCCGCCTCATCGGAATCGGTCGGGATGCCCTCGATCTCGGCCTCGGCGATCTCGGCCATCGTGCGCAGATACACCTCGAGACTCGGCTCGGGAATCTCGAAGCGCGCATGGTCGATCGCCGCGAGCGCCGCGGCCAGCTGCGCGAGCTCCGGGCTCGACGGATCGACCTGCCATCCCGCCTGGGCGACCAGGCGCTCGGCCGCCGCGGTGTCTGTCGCCTCGGCATCCTTCGTCGTCGCGTGCTGCGCCTGGGCGAGACGACCCAGCGTGTCGGTGGCCGGCTCGTCGATCGCGGCCAGCACCCGCCGCGCCTGCGCGATGGTGAGGCCAGCGGGCCCGAGCAGGGCGCGCACCAACCGCAGACGCTCGACGTGCGTCTCGTCATACTGCGCCTGGGTCGACGAGGTGAGGTGACCTGCGGGCACGAGCCCCTCGCGCAGGTAGTACTTGATCGTCGCAACGGGCACGTTCGTCGCCGCCGACAGCGCAGAGATTCTCATGAGCCCTCTTGACATTAGATAGTTCGACTCGCCATTATTAGAGAGTTACACTTTCTATTTTAGCAAGGAGGACTCATGAAGGCCATCCCCGAGCGCATGACGCACGACTACGACGGCGAGCTCGTCGTCTTCCTCATCGGCATGCGCATCAACAACTGGGCGCGCCCCGACCTGTGGTGGCCGACGTTTCTGGCCATGCCGCCCATGATCAAGGAGCTCGCGAGCGACCCCGACTCCGGCATGATCGGATACCGGCTGTTCGGGTTTCCGCGCACGCCCACGATCATCCAGTACTGGACGAGCATCGACAAGCTGTACGCCTACGCGTCGAATCCCGTAGCCAAGCACCGGCCGGCCTGGGGCGAGTACAACCGCCGCACGCGCGCTGCGAAGGGCGCGGTCGGAGTCTGGCACGCGCGCTGCGAAGGGCGCGGTCGGAGTCTGGCACGAGACCTACGCCGTCGCCCGCGCCGAGTCGATCTACGTCGGCATGCCGCCGACCGGCCTCGGCCGCGCCACGGCACTCAAGCCCGTGAGCGGCCGCCTCGACCGTGCCCGTGCCCGCTTCGACGGCGGTGCTCGGTACGAGAGACGGGCTTCGGGAGGACGCTTCGGGCTCGAGACGTCCTCCCGAAGCCCGATCCTCCTCCCGAACTCCGCGGTCAGCGCGCGGCCACCAGCGCCTTGAGCACGTCGAGCGTGGCGCTCTCCTGCTCGGTGAGCGACAGTGACGCGCTCTCGGTGCTGCCACTGACGATGAACACATCGCCGATCAGGTAGACCTCCCTGATATCACCCTGCTCGACGATCACCTCGCGATGGTCGTCGAGCTTCGTCACTTCGCACTCCGCTGAGTCGCTGACCGGCCCCGTCCACGGAATCTCACAGAGCTCCGCATCCGCGGGCGCCGTGAACGGGATGGTCGTGAAGGTCAGATCCGCGCCGTGCGTTCTGCTCGACGTTGCAGTCACCCGGGTGCGGGTGACTTCCACGCCTCCCGGGAATCCTTCGGCGACCCAGCCGTCGCCATCCGCACCCACCACCTGCTGGAATGCGCGCGCCGAGTCCTCGTCCACGTCGAACGACTCGCCCCTCAGCGCGGCAGCGACGGCGTCCTCCAACTCGGCGATCTGGGTCGGAGGCGTCGGGCGAATCGTCGGCGACGCGGTCGGGGACGGCGTCTGAGCCGCGGAAGGCGGCTCCGGCGCGCAGGAGGTCAGGATCGCGGCAAGGGCGAGCACGGTGAGAACGGCGATAGTGCGTGCACGAGAGGTCATCATCCCCCAGGATGGAGCGTCAGGTGTTCTTGGCGTCGCGCCAGGCGAGCCAGCGGTCGATCAGAGCGAAGTCGATCTCGGGGCCGCTGACGCCCAGCGTGAACAGGCGCACGCCCGCGTCGTAGAGCGCGTCGGCGTCGGCCTCGTCGCGCTGCTTCAGCTCGTTCGAGATCGTAAGGCCGGACAGGTCGCGTCCCTCGGCCTCGCCCCATTTCGCGAGCACGTCCAGCTTGTGCGGCAGGCCATCCGCTCCCACGAAGCTGTGCCAGATGTCGGCGTGCCGGGCGACGAGGCGCAGCGTCTTCTGCTCGCCCTTGCCGCCGATCATCACGGGGATCTTCCGCGTCGGCGGGGGGTTCAGGCGACCCCAGCGGTCCTCGATGCGCGGGAGCGACTCGGAGAGCGCGTTCAGGCGCTGCCCCACCGTGCCGAACTCGTAACCGTACTCGTCGTAGTCGCGCTCGAACCATCCCGAGCCCGTGCCGAAGATGAACCGGCCCGTGCCATCCTTCGCCGAGATGTGGTCGATCGTGCGGGCCATGTCGGCCTGCAGATCGGCGTTCCGATACGAGTTGCAGTTCACGAGGGCGCCGAACTCGACGCGCTCCGTCTGCTCCGCCCACGCGGCGAGGATGGTCCACGACTCGAAATGCGGGCCGTCGGGGTCGCCCGAGAGCGGATAGAAGTGATCCCAGTTGAACAGGATGTCGACGCCCGCGTCTTCGCAGCGGGCGGCGGCGTCGCGGATGGCAGAGTACGGCAGGTGCTGCGGCGCGACTTGTACGCCGAGCCGGACAGGCTGATCGAGAAGAGGCATGCTCCCAGGCTATGCCCGTCTGAACCGCGTCGCGAGCTCGGCGATGCGGGCGGCACGATGTTCCGGCCGCATTCGTCCCGCATGTTCGAGGGTGCAGATGCCGTGCAGGGCGGCCCAGAAGACCTCGGTCGCTGAGCCGTCGCCGTCGTCGCCGATCGCGCTCCGCAGCGCCTCGAACCCAGCGCGCAGCTCTGGTTCGTTGCCCTCCTCGCCGAATCGCGCCCCGATCTCGCCCGAGAACATCGCCTCGTACACGGCCGGATGCTCGTCAGCGAACCCGAGATAGGCGTTCGCAACGGCTTGCACCGCCAGGCTCCCCCGTGCCGACCCCAGGGCATCGCGGCTGCGGCGTGCCAGCTCGTCGAAGCCCTCGAGCGCCAGGGTGCGCATGATCTCCTCCTTGCCGCCAGGGAAGTGCCCGTAGAGCACCGGCTGCGTGTAGCCGATGGCGTCCGCAAGGTGACGGGTCGTCACCGCCGCCCACCCTGCGCTGTCCGCGCGCTCTTGCGCGGCATCCAGAATGCGTCGACGTCGCTGCTCGTTGCGCTCCTGCCGCGCCGTTCGATCCGCCACGGCCTCCCCTTGCCTTTCGAAGGAATCGGGTATAGCTTAGCACCGATAGTTTTTCTAGCATTGCTAACCAAGGGGATCATGGACATCGTCATCGCCGTACTCGCCACCACCGTCTCCGGCCTTCTGGTCGGAGTGGAGATCGCCGTCGCCTTCGTCGTCAACCCGATCCTGCGGGGGCTGCCCTTCGCCGCCTCGATCCAGGGTCGCGCGCACGCCGCCCGAATGCTCGGCCGCATCATGCCGTTCTGGTACTTCGGCTCCGTCATCATCGCGGCAGCACTCGTCGCACTCACCTGGGGAACGCCTCCGGCGACCACCGCCCTGCTCGGCGCCCTCCTGTTCGCCGTCAGCGTGGTGCTGTCGATCACGCTGCTCGTGCCGATCAACAATCGCTCCAAGACGTGGACGGCCGAGAACCACCCCGCCGACTGGCGCGAGCAGCACAAGCGTTGGGACCGCCTCCACGACGTGCGCACCGCGATCATCGTCACCGGCTTCGTGCTGGTGGTGACATCCGGTGCCCTGCTCTGACGCAGGGCGTGCACTCGGGGCAGGATGGTCGTATGCACCTGCCTGCGCTGGAGGACGTTCTCGACACCCTTCGGGTGGTCGCGCTGCCGATGAGCACTCGATTCCGGGGCGTGACCACCCGCGAGGCGGCCCTCTTCGAGGGGCCGGAAGGGTGGGCGGAGTTCTCGCCCTTCGTCGAATACGACGACGTCGAGGCGGCGACCTGGCTCGCCGCCGCCATCGACTTCGGCTTCAATCCGCAGCCGCCGACCCGCCGCGAGACCATCCGCGTCAATGCGACCGTGCCCGCCGTCGACGCCGCGCGCGTGCCCGAGGTGCTCGCCCGCTACGACGGCTGCCGCACCGTGAAGGTGAAGGTGGCCGAGCGCGGTCAGCAGCTCGCCGACGACATCGCCCGCGTACGCGCCGTGCGCGAGACGTTGGGGCCGGATGGCCGCATCCGCGTCGACGCGAACGCCGGCTGGAACATCGACGAGGCAGAGCACGCGCTGCACGCGCTCGCCGAGTTCGACCTGGAGTACGC
This sequence comes from Microbacterium sp., assembly GCA_047607025.1. Classification (GTDB taxonomy): domain Bacteria; phylum Actinomycetota; class Actinomycetes; order Actinomycetales; family Microbacteriaceae; genus Microbacterium. Next base: position 1,129 of record JASGDS010000189.1, on the reverse strand, counting down.
CGAGCAGCCGTGCGCGAGCGTCGAAGAACTCGCCGAGATCCGGCGACGGATGGCCGACTGGGGCATTCCGATCGCCGCGGACGAGTCGATCCGCAAGGCCGACGATCCGCTGCGGGTGGCGCGGGTGGGCGCGGCCGACATCATCATCGTGAAGGCGCAGCCGCTCGGCGGCGTGCGCCGCGCGCTCGACATCGTCGCCCAGACCGGGCTGCCCGCCGTCGTCTCCAGCGCCCTCGACACCTCGGTCGGGCTGACCCAGGGCGCACAGCTCGCGGCATCGCTGCCCGAGCTCGACTTCGACTGCGGCCTCGGCACCGCGAGCCTCGTCCAGACGGATGTCACGACCAGCCCACTCAAGGCGCACGGCGGCGAGATCGCCGTGGGACGCATCACACCCGACGCCCTCGACGCCGTCGCCGCGCCATCCGACCGCGTCACCTGGTGGCGCGACCGCGTCACCCGCTGTCACACCCTTCTGCTGCAACAGGGCGGGCCGAGGCCGGCGGCAGCACCCTGACGGTCAGACAGACCCGCGAAGCACGGAGATCGCCCGGTCGATCGCTGACGCGAAGCAGGATGCCACACGCCAGCGTCGACTCGAGAAGGTGCTCGCCGACCTCGTCCGGTGATCGATCAGGCCGGAACGGGGACCGCTCCGACGACTCCGTCCTGCGTGACGACCTCGCGCTTGCGCGCGAATCGCTTGAGCAGCACGACGGCGACGGCCGAGACGACCATGCCGGGGACGATCGCCGCGGGCATCCCCCACAGCGGATCGATCGCGAAGAACACGAACGCCCCGCCGTGCGGTGCGCGTGAGCCGACTCCGAAGGCCATCGACAGCATGCCGGTCACGGCGCCTCCGAGCATGGAAGCCGGGATGACGCGCAGCGGATCGGCGACGGCGAAGGGGATGGCGCCCTCGGAGATGAAGGAGAGGCCGAGCAGCCAGGCGGCCTTGCCGTTCTCGCGTTCGACCGCCGTGAAGGTCTTCGGTGCGAGCACCGTCGAGGCGAACGCCATGGCGAGCGGCGGCACCATGCCCGAGAACATGACCGCCGCCATCACGAGGTAGGGCACATCATTGGTCGCCGACGCCGTACCGAGGAACGCGACGGCGAACGAATAG
>JASGDS010000188.1:0-3445 GCA_047607025.1 Microbacterium sp. | reverse complement strand
GCGCAGTCCTCTGGCCGTCTGCTCATCACATCGATCACCTGGGAGCGCGTGATCGTCACGTTCAGGGCCGAGTTCGAGTCGGCACCCGAGGGTGAAGTCGACTTCATCATCTATGACATGCTGCGCGGGTTCCCCGTTGACGTGACGAAGGTGACGGACGCAGTCTTCGAGATCCGCATCAACGTGACCAACTTTCGCGAGCGCCACCAGATGTCCAACGGCACGTGGCGGTTCATGGCAGCCATTGACGGTAAGCGCGGCCCGATCGCGTCGTACCCGCTGGCGCGAGCGTCTGAGCTGCAGCCCTCGTCCCGGACTTTCCTGTACAACGGCAACTACTCCTGCTATGTCGTCTCGTTCGGATTCTCTGAGGACGAGCGCGCCGATCTGCTCATGCGCACGTATCAGCTGAATCGGAACAGACCCCGACCTTCAAAGCCCAAGCCCAAGGCGCACCCAAGTGTCATGCACGTTTCGACGAGCGAGTCGTCACCCACGCAGAAGCCGAAGACCACCCCGCCGTCACGGCCAAAGACGGGACTGCGCAAGTTTCTCTCTGCGGTTGATCGCACGACCAACGGTGCTTCGACGCGAGCGTTTGAGGGCGTGGATCGGCTGACGGGAGGGCGGGCGGTCGACCTGGGGCATCGTGTGCTGCATCAGGTTCGCAGATTCACTACCAACCGAGCCGCATCCAGCCGGCTCCGTCGTGAAATCAAGTCGTCGAGGTCGTCGACCAAAAAGCAGGTGCGCCGATGAAGCCGTTCGGCCTGAAGGCGCGCCCCACCATCCTCTTTGCGTCGGAGATGCGTGCCGGCATCTCGGGGAACCTGCTGCGCATCCGTGATCGGATGGTGGAGCGCGGGCTCGACGAGCTGTTCGACCTGCGCTACCACTTCAGAACAGTCGACATGGTGACGGCGGAAGGCACAGCCACGCTGCGTGCCGAGTTCATGAACGCCGACATCGTGCTCATCGACGACCACTTCCCGCTGCTTCGTGAGTTGAAGGTGCCGGAGGAGACTCGGCTCATTCAGGTGTGGCATGCCGGAAGCGGGTTCAAGTCGGTCGGCTACAGCCGGTTCGGCAACTACGGCAGCCCCAAGCTCGACGACACTCACCGCAAGTACACCTTCGCGATCACCGGGTCGAAGCATCTGGTTCCTGTTTATTCCGAAGTCTTCGGCATCCCGCCAGAGGCCATCATCCCGACAGGCCTGCCTCGCGTCGACACGTTCCTCGACCCCGAGCGTGCGGAGCGCGTCAAGGCCGCGTTCACGCAGGCCCACCCGCAGTTCGAGGGCAAGAAGAAGGTGCTCTTCGCGCCCACCTTCCGCGGCCGCGGGGTGGATTCGGCGTTCTACGACTACTCGAAGCTCAACTTCGAGCGGCTCTATGAGGCGTGTGGCGACGAGTACGTGCTGCTCTTCCGCATGCATCATTTCGTGTCTGAGCCGGTGCCGATCCCCGAAGAGTACGCGGACCGGATGTTCGACTTCTCGCACTTCCCCGACACGAACGATCTGCTCCATTCGATCGATCTGCTGGTCACCGATTACTCGTCGATCATCTACGAGTTCTCGTTGCTGAACCGCCCGATGATCTTCTTCGCCTACGACCGGGATCTCTACTCCGCGACACGTGGCTTTCACCGCGACTATGACGAGATGGCGCCGGGGCCTGTGTGCCTCACCTCGGAGGAGCTTGCGAGTGTGCTCGAGAGTGGTGAGTTCCAGGAAGAGAAGATCGAGCGGTTCCGCACCGAGAACTTCGACCACATCGACACGCACTCGGCCGACCGCGTCATCGACCAGCTGATCATCAACGATCCCCGAACCTCGGTCGAGGTGATTCAGGCGCGAGTCATCGACGCGCGGCGTCTCGCGCTCGCGCAGCGCCTCGCGGCAGAGCAGACGGCCGCCGATTGGCCCGAGCACGAGGGCGCGAGACGCGCGCTCGAAGCGCTCGAGGCAGAAGGATTGGACCAGGTATGAGTGTCGCCGTCATCTTCGCCGGCGGAGTCGGCTCGCGCATGAACACCAAGTCGCTGCCCAAGCAGTTCCTCGAAGTCCACGGCAAGCCGATCATCGTGCGCACGCTCGAGCACTTCGAAGAGCACCCCGATATCGACTCCGTCGTCGTCGCCATCCTGCCGGAATATCGCGAACACCTCACCCGCTTGCTGCACCGCTACGACCTGAAGAAGGTGACGCAGATCGTCGACGGTGGCACCACCGGTCAGGAGTCGCGTCACCGCGCGCTCAAGGCCGTCGCCGTCGACCACCCCGATGACACGATCGTGCTGGTGCACGACGGCGTGCGGCCGCTCATTGACTCAGAGCTGATCAGTGCCAACATCGATGCGGTCAAAGAGCATGGCTCGGCGATCACCTGCACCAAGGTGTTCGAGACGATCGTGGTCTCCACCGATGGCATCATCGACGACGTCATTCCGCGCGACCTGCTCTACACCGCGCAGGCGCCGCAGAGCTTCTGGCTGGGCGACATCCTCGGGGTGTATGACCAGGCGGTTGCGGATGGTGAGAACGACTCAATCGATTCCTGCTCGCTGATGCGCCGCTACGGGCACGCGGTGCACATCGTCGACGGCCCTCGATCCAACATCAAGATCACGACCGCGGAAGACTTCTACATCTCTCGCACCTTCTTCGAGCTGGTCGAGAACCAGCAGATCTCGGGAAGCTGACTCGTGACTGTCGGAACCGACGCGGTGATGACCGAAGATCTCGACGAGATCATCGCGCGCGACCTCCCCTGGGAGAAACTGAACGGAACGACCGTGCTCGTCACGGGTGCCTCGGGAATGCTCCCGTCATACACCGTGCGCAGCCTGCTGGCCCTCAACGATGCACGAGACGCGAGCATCACGGTCATCGGTCTCGTACGTAACGAAGAGAAAGCGCGTCGTCTTCTCTCCGACATCGTCGACCGCGACGACTTCCAGCTGCTCGCACAGGATGTCTCCGCGCCTCTCACGATCGACGGGCCGGTGGACTACGTGGTCCACGGCGCGAGCGCCGCCCGGCCATCGCTGCACGCAGCCGACCCGGTGGGAACGATCCGCGCCAACCTGCTCGGCACCTTCGGCCTGCTCGACCTGTGCGTCGCGAAGCAGAGCCGCGGATTTGTCTTCATGTCGTCGGCCGAGGTCTACGGGTCGCAGCCGGCCGGCACCGAGCTGATCTCCGAGACGAGCTACGGTGGCTTCGACATTCTCAACCCTCGCGCCTGCTACTCCGAGGGCAAGCGTGCGGCCGAGACGATCTGCGCGACCTATCAGGCGCAGTACGACCTGACATGCCGCATCGTGCGCTTCGGGCACATCTATGGTCCGGGCATGGCGATGGATGACGGGCGAGTGCAGGCGGACTTCGCTGCGAATGTGGTGAACGGCCGCGACATCGTGCTCAACAGCGACGGCACG
>JASGDS010000187.1:0-9492 GCA_047607025.1 Microbacterium sp. | reverse complement strand
GTCGCGGCGGTGGGGAAGACGGCGAGGTCGGCACGCGCGCCAGGTGAGAGCACCCCCGTATCCTCCAGACCGAGCGCGAGCGCCCCGCCCCTGGTCGCCGCGTGCAGCAGCCTCAGGTGCAGCTCGGCATCCGCATACCCCTGACGGCGCGCGATGCGGTGAAGCTCGGCGACATCCTGCAGCAGGTTCAGGGAAGGAGACGAGGACAGCGAATCGGTGCCGACGGCGATGCGGTTGCCCTCCCGCAGGTACGCGGCGACGGGCGCCTCGTCGAGGCCGATGACGGCGTTCGACCGCGGGCACAGGGCGACCGCCACGTCCCGCTCCCGCAGCAGTCGACGATCGTCGGCGTCGACGTAGATGCCGTGCGCCAGGTGCGTGCGGGGACCGAGGGCTCCCAGCTCGTCGAGGTAGCCGATCACGCTGCGTCCGCAGCCGCCCTCCGCAAGCAGTCTGAACTCCGCCCGGCGCTCGACCTGCCGCCATTCGTCGGCGAGCTGCCCCGTGCCCGTGCGCACGAAGGCGTCTTCGAACGCCGACTCGGCGGCATGGATGTGCTGCCGCATGCCCAGCCGCGCGGCGAGCGCCGAGAGCTCGCGCATCACCCCGGTGTCGAGCGAGTACACCGCGTGCGGCGAGAGACCGTGCGTGGGTGCGGGCGGCAGCGCGCGCAGCTGCTCCTCGACGGTGCGGGCGCCGCCCGCGCGCCATTCCGCGTCGGTCCACCCCATCACCTCCCAGAAGACGATGCCGCCGAGCCCCGCTTCGCCCACCGCGGGGGCGGCCGCCGGGTCGGTGACGATCTCTGCGACCGCCGTCGTGCCGCTGCGCAGTGCCTGTGCCGCGCCATCCGCTGCCGAAGCCCCCCAATCGTTCGGCCGCTCGTACCCGACCATGAACGCACTCATCCACGCCTCGAAGCCGTCGTGCTCCGCCTGCCCGACGTCGGCCATGGAGGTGTACTGCAGGTGGGTGTGCGCGTTGACGAGGCCAGGGGTGATGACCCCCTGCCACTCGATCGTCCGGGCACCGGGGAACAGCTTCGTCACGATGTCGAACGGTCCGACATCCAGGATGCGCCCCGCCCGCACGGCGACACCACCATCGGCCAGCGGCGGTCGATGCGGCGAGAGCACGAACGGCGCCCGGTGCACGTGAAGGGCGCTCATCACTCGACCCCCGCGGGTCGCCAGGACGCCAGGAAGTCGCGCTGCTCGGCGGTCGGCCGATCGAGCCCGCCGCCGAACACGTCGAGCGCGAGTCGGGCGACGGCGTCGTCGACCTCGCGCGGCAGCGTGTGCACGGCGGCGGTCAACCGCCCTCTTCCTTCGAGCAGGTGCTCGACGGCGGCCAGCTGCACACCGAACGACAGGTCCATGATCTCGATCGGGTTGCCCTCGGCCGCGCTCACGTTGATGCAGTTGCCGTCATCCAGCACGCGGATCGTGCGCCCGTTCGGGAGCCGCAGACCCGCGACCTTGCCTCGGCGCCCCTCCTCCTGCGCACCGTGCGCCACCGCGTCATCGAGCGCGATCTCCTGGCCGACCCCACCGCCGACGGCGACGGCCGCGCCATCCGGCAGCAGCGCGAGATGCTCACGGGTGATCGTGCCGCGGATGCCGGTGGCCGAGATGACCACATCGGCGCGCGTGGCGGCCTCGGCCAGCGGCGCCACGTCGTACCCGGCGAACGCGGCCTGCAGCGCGGCGACGGGGTCGACCTCGGACACCGTGACGTGCGCACCGAGAGCGGCGGCATGACGCGCGATCCCGCCACCGACCCGTCCGAAGCCCGCGACGACGACCTCGGCGCCCGCGAGCGAACGTCCGAGCAGATCGACGATCGCCAGAACGACCGCCTGACCCGTGCCGTGCGCGTTGTCGAAGAGCGACTTCGTGCGCGCATCGTTGCCCGCCACCACCGGGATGCGCAGCGCGCCCTGACGCTGCATCTCGCGCAGGGGGCGCACGCCGCTCGTGGTCTGCTCGGTCGCCCCCGCCATGTCGGCCAGGATGCCGGGGCGGTCGGTGTGCGCCAGGCGGATGGTGTAGGAGCCGTCGTCGACGATGACCTCCGGGGCGTGGTCGAGCAGCAGCAGCACGTTCTCGCGGTCTTCGGCCCTCGTCGCGTGCGAGTCGGCGTAGACGGGGATGCCGGCGTGCACGAGCGCGGCGGCGACGGCATCGTCGGTGTCGCGCCCCACGCAGGTGACGACGACCTCGGAACCGGCTGCCGCGAGCGCGAGCGCGACGTTCGCCGTCTTCGGCTCCAGCACATCCGACACCGCCACCCGCACGCCGCGCACGGTGCCGGCATCGGCCATCCGGTCGGCGATCTGCGTCGTGACGGGCATGAACCCTCGCGCCCACTCCAGGCGGTCGGCCCCCTCGCGCCACCGCGTCGGGTCGGCGATGCGGCTCACGCGAGCACCGCCTCGGCGAAGCGCCTGTCGGCCTCGGCTCCCGTGACCAGCGCGAGCGCCAGGGCGACGAACGCATCGACGGCGCGCAGCTGCGCGGGCTCGGCGTCGAGTGTGTCCGGCCACAGCGGTGGGGCGGCGACGATCCAGGCGCCATCCCGTGCGAGCACCCCCTGGCGCACCGAGGGCTGGCCTCCGGGGGCGATCCCCGTGCCCGCGAACGAGGCGTCGATCGCCGTCGCCCCTGCGGGCAGTGCGGCAAGCGGCGGATGGCCCTCGCCCGTCGCGATGACATGCTCGGCTGCGAGGTCGGTCAGCGCGGCGAGGCTCACCGCGCGCTGTCCGCGCACGACGGTGCGCAGCCGCCACGACGCGTCATCCGTGACGAGCCGCACCCGCGCGCCGATGAGCACAGCGGCATCTCGCACGGCCTCGGCGAGAATCCCCCCGCCGACGACCGCCACACGGGTTCCGGCGAGCGACCGGTTGGTGCGCCGCGACAGCGTGCGGACCACCTGCTCGACCCTCAGCTGTGCGATCAGCTGCGCGAAGGACGGCTGTGCCAGCGGGTCCACTCCGCCCGCCACGCAGTGGATGTCGATGCCGAATCGCGCGCGCACCTCGTCACGCACCGCATCGCGCAGCGGCGGCAGCTGATCATCGAAGGCGACGGTGGTGCCGTCCGGCGTGCGGCTCAGGGCGACGGCAGCGGTCCACGGCACATCCCACGTCATGCCACGACGCTAAGCGATCGATGTTTCGTGCGCGAATCGAGGCGTGAACGCGCGTCGCACGCCGTCATTCGAGCGTGAAGTCCGCGAAATCGAAGCCGGGCGAGACGATGCAGCTGACGAGGGCGTCGTGGTCGGCCGGCAGCGTGCGCTGCCAGACCCCACCGGGCACCAGCGCCTGCGTGAGGTGCCCGTCGCGTGCGTCACCGACGACGTGCACCTCGCCCGGCACCGGTGCGTCGCCCGTGCCGCCGAGCTGCAGCTGCACGGACCCGACACCCGACCAGATCCAGAGCTCGTCCGAGGTCACGAGGTGCCAGGCGGATGCCTCACCTGCCGGCAGAAGGAAGACGATCGAGGTGGCGAGGGGACGCGTTCGGCCATCCACGGCAACCTGCTGCGCGGCAGCCCAGGTGCGGCGATACCAGCCGCCTTCCGGGTGGGGCTCGAGACCCAGCCGCACGGCGAGCTCGGGCCGGGCGACCCGCTCGATCAGCCGACCATCCACCGTACGCCGCTCGGCGAACTCCTCCGTCATGCGCCCAGTCTGCCAGGCGGCGCGATCAGATCGAAAAGCGTGCCGAGGGCATCCGCCATGTCGACGGACGGGTCGACCATCCACTGCAGCTGCAGACCATCCGCCGCCGCCTGCACGAGCCGCGCCAGCGTGTCCGCATCGAGGTCGCGCCGCGCGATCCCCGCCGCCTGCGCCTCGGCGATCGCTGCGCTGAACGCCTCGCGCAGCGTCTGACCTCGCTGCAGGACGTACTCGTGGCCAGGATGGTCGGGGTCGGCCGCATCGACCGCGACCTGCGAGAAGAGGTGCACGAGCCCGGGCACCGCCGCGTTATGACGCACGATGGCGAGCAGGCCCTCGCACATCGTCCCCAGGTCGGCGACGACCGACTCTTCGGGCGACAACACGGCCTGATCCACCTCGTCGCGCTTGCGCAGGATCTCGGTGAACAGCTCCTCCTTCGACGCGAAGTAGTGCAGCATGCCCGCCTGACTGAGACCGACGGCATCGGCGATCTGCTTCACGGACGCCCCGCGGAACCCCTCGCGGGCGACCACGTCGAGCGCCTTCTGCAGAATCTCCTCGCGCTTCGCGATGCCCTTGGCGTATGAACCTCGTCGCTGCATGCGTTGAGCATAAACCGAATAGCACTTGACTTTCAAGGCTCGCAGGCATTACTGTCGTCCCAATAGCATTCAACGACGGTGCCCGCACGGACGACGACGTCTGCGAGCGACGGAAAGGCGACCCATGACCGACATCTCAGACCTCACCCTTGAGGAGAAGGCGTCGCTGCTGAGCGGCGGCACATTCTGGACGACCAAGCCGATCGAACGCGCGGGCGTGCCAGAGATCATGGTGACGGATGGCCCGCACGGCCTGCGCAAGCAGGAGGGCGACCCCGACCACCTGGGCCTCGGCGCCAGCGTGCCCGCCACCTGCTTCCCGCCGGCCGTCGGCCTCGGCTCCGCGTTCGATCCAGAACTCGCCGAGCGGGTGGGGGAGGCGCTCGGCATCGAGTCGGCCATCGAGAACGTCGCCGTGCTGCTCGGGCCCGGCATCAACATCAAGCGCTCACCGCTGTGCGGCCGCAACTTCGAGTATCTGTCTGAGGACCCGCTCGTCTCCGGTGTCATCGGTGCGGGGCTCGTGCGCGGTGTGCAATCGCAGGGAGTCGGAACGTCGCTCAAGCACTTCGCCGCCAACAACCAGGAGGACGACCGCCTGCGCGTATCGGCTGACGTCGACGATCGTCCGCTGCGCGAGATCTATCTGCGCGCGTTCGAGCGCGTCGTGAAGGACGCGCAGCCGTGGACGGTCATGTGCTCGTACAACCGCATCAACGGCGTCTACGCCTCGCAGAACCACTGGCTGCTCACCGAAGTGCTGCGCGACGAGTGGGGATTCGAGGGTCTCGTGGTCTCGGACTGGGGAGCGGTCGACGACAGGGTCGCCGCGGTCGCCGCTGGCCTCGACCTCGAGATGCCGACGAGCGGTGGGCGCACCGACGCCGAGATCGTCGCCGCCGTGCGTGCGGGTGAACTGGACGAGGCGCTCGTGGACGCCGCGGCGCAGCGCGTGCTCGACCTCGTCGCGAAGGCGCAGGCCCGTGCCGACGCAAAGGCTCCTGCGGCCTGTCCTGAGCCTGTCGAAGGGCCTGTCGAAGGGCCTCTCGACGTCGATGCGCACCACGCGCTCGCGCGTGAGGCCGCTGGTCGCTCGATCGTGCTGCTGAAGAATGACCGCGGCCTGCTGCCGCTGAAGGATGACCAGACCATCGCGGTGATCGGCGAGTTCGCCCGCACACCGCGCTATCAGGGCGGCGGCTCCAGCCACGTCAGCGCGACGAAGGTCGATACCGCGCTCGACGCCTTCATCGAGGTGTACGGCGACAAGGCGGCGTTCGCCGTGGGCACTTCGACAGGCCCTTCGACAGGCGCAGGACAGGCCGCAGCAACCGACTTCCACGCGGCCGCCGCGCTCGCCGCGCAGCAGGATGTCGCGGTCGTCTTCCTCGGACTGACCGAGACCGAGGAGTCGGAGGGCTTCGACCGCGAGCACATCGACCTGCCGGCCGAGCAGCTCGAACTGCTCGACGCCGTTCTCGCCGCGAACGAGAACACGGTCGTGGTGCTCTCCAACGGCTCGGTCGTCGCGCTTCCCTTCGCCGACCGCGTACCGGCGATCGTCGAGGGATGGCTGCTGGGTCAGGCAGGCGGATCGGCCACGGTCGACGTGCTGACCGGCAAGGTGAACCCGGCCGGACGGCTGGCCGAGACCATCCCGCTGCGGCTCGAGGACAACCCCTCGTACGGCAACTTCCCCGGCGAGTTCGGGCACGTGCGCTACGGCGAGGGCGTGCTCGTCGGCTACCGCTGGTACGACGCGAAGGGGCTCGACGTGACCTTCCCGTTCGGGCACGGCCTGTCGTACACGACCTTCTCCTACGGCGAGCCGACCGCCACCGTGGATGCTGACGGCAACGTCATCGTGCACGTCGCGGTGACGAACACGGGCGAGAGGGAGGGCCGCGAGGTGGTGCAGGTGTATGCCGCGCCCGTGTCATCCATCGTCGAGCGGGCACCTCGCGAGCTCAAGGCGTTCGCATCGGTCGAGATCGCCGCGGGGGCGACCGAGGATGTCGAGCTGACCATCCGTCGCGCAGACCTCGCCTACTGGGACATCCGAGTCGACCGCTTCGTCGTCGAGGGCGGTTCCTACCGCATCGAGGTGGGCGCATCGAGCCGCGACCTGCGCGGCGAGACGACGATCGAGGTCAGGGGTGACGAGGTGCGCCTCCCGATCACGAAGAACTCGTCGATCGGTGACGTGCTGGACCATCCCGTCGTCGGACCGCTCGTGCAGCAGCAACTGGCGCAGACCTTCGGAAGCGGCGAAGGCGATACGGGCATCATGAGTCCCGACGCGCTGCAGAAGATGATGGCCTCGTTCCCGATCGGTCGCGTCGGCATGATGGGCATCCCGCCCGAGCAGGTCGATGAGCTGATCGCCGCCGCCAACGCCTGATCCGCGCTCCCGCCGGGGGCGGCGTGCGACCTTGCGGTGAATCGCAGGACGTCTCGGCCCCGATGCGACACTCAGGCGTCGGCGAGACCGAAGGCGACGAGCTCGGGGTTCGTCAGCATGCGACTGCGGATGAGGAAGCGCATGCCGGTCGGGCCCTCCACGCTGAACCCGGAGCCTCGCCCCGGCACGATGTCGATGGTGAGGTGGGTGTACTTCCAGTACTCGAACTGGCTGACCGACATGTAGACCTCGATCGGATCGTCCAGGCCCGCGTCGATCGTGCCGAGCAGCACATCGCTCGGCCCGGTCATGAACATCCCGATCGGATAGCACATGGGGCTCGACCCGTCGCAACAGCCGCCCGACTGATGGAACATGAGCTTGCCGTACTGAGCGGTCAGTGTGCGCAGCATGGCTGCGGCGTCTGGCGTGACGTCGACGCGAGAGAACTCCTCTGACATGCGATCCTCCAATGCGGCTGGCCGGATGGCGACGCTGGTGCGCCCCCATCCGGCCATTCTCGCCACTTTCGCTCAGAAGAAGCCCATCGGGCCTTCGGCGTACGACACCAGCAGGTTCTTGGTCTGCTGGTAGTGCTCGAGCATCTTCAGGTGGTTCTCACGCCCGATGCCCGACTGCTTGTACCCGCCGAACGCGGCGTGCGCCGGGTACTGGTGGTACGTGTTCGTCCATACACGACCCGCCTCGATCGCACGACCTGCGCGGTAGCAGATGTCGGCGCTGCGGCTCCACACACCGGCACCCAGCCCGTACAGGGTGTCGTTGGCGGTGTGGATGGCGTCGTCGTAGGTGTCGAATCCGGTCACCGAGACGACGGGACCGAAGATCTCCTCCTGGAAGATGCGCATCGAGTTCTGGCCCTCGAAGATGGTCGGCGCGATGTAGTACCCGTCGGTGAGGTCGCCGCCGAGGTCGACGCGCTCGCCACCCGTGAGCACTGTGGCTCCCTCGTCCTTGCCGATCTGGATGTACGACAGGATCTTCTCGAGCTGGTCGTTCGACGCCTGCGCACCGATCATGGTGTTCAGGTCGAGCGGGTTGCCCTGCACGATCTTGCCGACGCGCTCGATGCCGTCGGCGAGGAACCGGTCGTAGATCGAGCGCTGGATGAGCGCGCGCGACGGGCAGGTGCAGACCTCGCCCTGGTTGAGCGCGAACATCGCGAAGCCCTCTTTGGCCTTCTCGTAGTACGAGTCCTGCGCGCTGGCGACATCCTCGAAGAAGATGTTCGGGCTCTTGCCACCGAGCTCGAGCGTCACCGGGATGAGGTTCTGCGAGGCGTACTGCATGATGAGGCGACCCGTCGTCGTCTCGCCCGTGAACGCGACCTTGCGGATGCGCGGGTGCGAGGCGAGCGGCGCACCGGCCTCGATGCCGAAGCCGTTGACGATGTTCACGACCCCCGGCGGGATGAGGTCGCCGATGATGTCGATCAGGAAGAGGATCGATGCCGGCGTCTGCTCGGCCGGCTTCAGCACGACGGCGTTACCAGCCGCGAGCGCCGGTGCGAGCTTCCACACGGCCATCAGGATCGGGAAGTTCCACGGAATGATCTGACCGACCACGCCCAGCGGCTCATGGAAGTGGTACGCGATCGTGTTCTCGTCGATCTCCGAGATGCCACCCTCCTGTGCGCGCAGCACACCGGCGAAGTAGCGGAAGTGATCGACCGCGAGCGGGATGTCGGCGGCGAGCGTCTCGCGCACCGGCTTGCCGTTCTCCCACGTCTCGGCGACCGCGATGGCCTCGAGGTTCTCCTCGATGCGATCGGCGATCCTGTTGAGCAGGTTCGCCCGCTCGGTCGGCGACGTCCTCTTCCACGACTGGAAGGCCTTCCACGCCACATCCACGGCCCGGTCGATGTCCTCCGAGGTGCCCCTGGCGATCTCGGTGAACGGCTTGCCCGTGACGGGGGTGATGTTCTCGAAGTACTGGCCTTTCACCGGTTCGACGAACTCGCCGCCGATGTAGTGCCCGTACCTGGCGCGATAATCGGCGACCGACCCGGCCTGGCCGGGTGCGGCGTAGACGTTCGAGACTTCTTCTTCGACGCTCGTCATTGCTGTCTCCTTCGACTGCGTTGGACTTGGACTGATGCACGGGCGTGGCCGTCCGTGATGTGTGCTCACGGTACGCCGAGCAACGTTGCATTGAATTGCACCCGGCGTAGAATGTCAGCACCGACTCCTCAGTGTCGTGGAGAAGCGTCGTGGAGAAGTGTCGCAGGAGCAGCGATGTCGTCACCCTGGTCCACCGAAGGCGCAGCAACGCCGCGTATGCTGCTCGAGCGCGCCCATGCGGAGCTGCTCGCCGGCAACGAGCACGATCCGAGGCTGCGCGACGTGCGCCCGCTCGTGCGCGACTCGTGGCGCAGGTCGGTGTCGAACCTGGTGGGCGCCGACGCGGTTCCCACGCTCGATCTGCCCGGCTCGACGCTCGAGGCGTATCGTTCGCGCCATCCGCTCGCCGACGCACTCGGCCTCATCCGCACCCTGCTGCATCCGGATGACGATGCGGGCGTGATCGTGGCGGTGGGCGACGCCGCCAGTCGACTGCTATGGATCGAGGGCGATAGGAGCGTGCGCTCGCGCGTGGCCGACATGGGCTTCGTCGAGGGCGCGAACTGGGCCGAGGACCATGTGGGAACCTCCGCGCCCGGCACCGCCCTCGCCCTTGGCGAGTCGGTGCAGGTGCACGGCGCCGAGCACTTCAACCGGTTCGTCACCCCCTGGTCGTGCACGGCGGCGCCCGTGCGCGACCTGCAGACGGGCGCCCTC
>JASGDS010000186.1:0-5165 GCA_047607025.1 Microbacterium sp. | reverse complement strand
TTCCAGAACTTCGAGCAGGGCCTGGCCGACACGATCGACTGGTACCGCGCCAACGAGGAGTGGTGGGCGCCGTCGAAGGATGGCGTCGAAGCGTTCTACGCCTCGAAGGGCCAGTGACCGCGCGATGACCGAGTACAGCAAACGGCTCGCTCTCACCGAGACGACCATTCCCGGCCTCGTCGTCTTCGACCTGCCGGTGCACGGGGATGCCCGCGGCTGGTTCAAGGAGAACTGGCAGCGCGAGAAGATGGTCGCGGCGGGCCTTCCCGACTTCGGTCCGGTGCAGAACAACATCTCGTTCAACGATGCGGCCGGCACGACTCGCGGCATCCACGCCGAGCCGTGGGACAAGTGGGTGTCGGTCGCAACGGGCCGCATCTTCGGCGCCTGGGTCGATCTGCGCGAGGGTCCCACGTTCGGTGCGGTGTTCACCGCCGAACTCGACCCGTCGAAGGCGATCTTCGTACCGCGAGGCGTCGGCAACAGCTATCAGACGCTCGAAGAGAACACGGCCTACGTGTACCTCGTGAACGACCACTGGTCGCCAGACGCCTCGTATTCGTTCCTGAACCTCGCCGATGAGACCGCAGCGATCGACTGGCCCATCCCGCTGTCCGATGTCGAGATCAGCGAGAAGGACAAGAACCACCCTCGCCTCTCCGACGTCACCCCGATTCCGCCGCGCAGGACGCTCATCCTCGGCGCAGGCGGCCAGCTCGGTCTCGCCCTGCGCGCCGAGCTCGGCGACGCCGCACACATCGAATACGCCGACCGCTCGACGCTCGATCTCGCAGACCCGGGCCTCGAGACCGCCCGGCGCTGGCGCGACTACGACACCATCATCAATGCCGCCGCCTACACCGCGGTCGACACGGCGCAGACCCCGGATGGCCGCGCCGCCGCGTGGGCGTCGAACGTGACGGGCGTCGCCGCGCTCGCCCGCGTCGCCGCGGCGAACGGCATCACGCTGGTGCACGTGTCGAGCGACTACGTCTTCGACGGCACGAAGGACGGCGCCTATCGGGAGGACGAGGCGGTGAGCCCCCTTGGCGTGTACGGCCAGACGAAGGCCGCGGGAGACGCCATCGTTGAGACCGTGCCTCGCCACTACATCGTGCGCACGAGCTGGGTCATCGGCGAGGGCAAGAACTTCGTCGGAATCATGGCCTCGCTCGCCGAGCGGGGCGTCGACCCGACCGTCGTCGCCGATCAGACCGGCCGCCTCACCTTCACCGATGACATCGCCCGCGGAATCCGTCATCTGCTCACCGAGCGGCCCGCGTTCGGCATCTACAACCTGACGGGAGCGGGAGAGCCCGCGACCTGGGCCGAGGTGGCGAAGGCCGTGTTCGAGCTGACGGGCAGCGACCCCGCCCGGGTCTCCCCCGTCACGACCGAGGCGTACTTCGCGGCCGCGGCAGGCCCCGTCTGCCCCCGCCCCGCCAACAGCGTGCTCGACCTGTCGAAGCTCAGCGCGACGGGCTTCACGACCGCCGACTGGCGCGACTCGCTGGCGGCGCGCCTGCGCGGCTGATTGAGCGTTCGCCCACCGTTCGCATCCCGTTCACCGGCGGATGGCAGGCTCGGCCGCGTGTCCGCACCGCACCACCCACGGGTCTCGATCGTCGTCCGTACGAAGAACCGACCCACACTTCTGCGGCGGGCGCTGGAGAGCATCACCTCGCAGACCTGCACCGCCTGGGAGGCGGTGATCGTCAACGATGGCGGCGACGCCGAGCGAGTGGATGCCGTGATCGCCGCGCTGCCCGATGACGACAGGCACCGGGTCCGTGCCATCCACGCCCCCGCCTCGCGAGGGCGCTGGGTGAGTGCGAACGCGGGCGTGCTCGCGACCAGCGCAGAACTGCTCGTGCTGCACGACGACGATGACACCTGGCATCCGCAGTTCCTCGAGCGCTCCATCGCCTACCTGGATGCCCATCCGGAGCGGGCGGGCGTCGTCTCGCGCATCGAGATCGTGTGGGAGCAGCGCGTCGCGGGCAGGATGGTCGAGGTGCGGCGCGAGCCGTTCCAGCCGCACCTGGCCGCCCCGACCCTCGGCGACACCCTGCTCTACAACCGCTTCGTGCCCATCGCGTTCGTCTACCGCAGGTCGCTGCACGAAGAACTCGGCCTCTACGACGAATCACTGCCGGTCATCGGCGACTGGGCCTTCAACCTGAAAGTGCTCGCACACGGCCCGCTCGACTACCTGGGCGAGCGGCACTACGCCTTCTGGCATCAGCGCACGAACGACACGGGCGAATCCGGCAACAGCGTCGTCGCCGCCAGGAACGACCACGCCAAGCACGACGCGCTCGTGCGCGACGCCGCCCTGCGCGAGCACATCGATGCGAACGGCCTCGGCCTCGCGCTGTATCTGACGAAGTTCGTCGACCAGCGCCTCGTCGACGTGGAGCGCGGGCTGCACAGCGACATCGAGCGGCGAACCTCGCTGCGCGTGCGCGCACTGGAGTTCGTGGCGCGCCACTCCAAACGTTCACGCGCCGACACCTGACGTCCACCTGCGCGTGGCCATCCTGTCACCCTCGGCGCTTACGGTCGAGGCATGACGCTTCTCGCCGAAAGCCCCGTCATCGCCCCGGCCTCCACCCCCACCTCACAGGTCGCGATCATCGTGCCCGTCGAGCATGGCGGCCTGCTGCTGGAGCGCGCACTGCACAGCGTCGCCCTGCAGACCACGCGGTCGTGGCGGCTGGTGCTCGTCGCCCCGCCCGAGCTCACCTATGACGCGTGGGCGGCGATCGCCACCCTGCCGTGGGACTGCCGGTCGCGCATGCGGGTGGTGCCGACGGATGGCCGCCCTGCCGCGGTCTCCGGTGCGGCGGCGACCGACGCTCCCTACATCGCCACGCACCACGAGTGCGACACCTGGCACCCCGAGTTCCTGCAGCGTGCGATCGGCCACCTCGCCATCCACCCGGAGCAGCCGGGCGTGCACGCCCGCAGCGAAGAGGTGACGGAGCGCCTGCGCGGCGAGCGGTTCGTTCCCGTCTCGCGCACGGCGCCGCAGCATGCCGCCCAGGAGTGCGGCATCGGACGCGTCCTTCGCCGAGAGAACCTGCACGAGCACCACGGCGATCTCGCCGATCTCGGCGCCATCGCCTACACCTACCACCACCGCCAGGCGCCGCCCAAGCGCGGCCTTTTCCACCGCGCATAGACGACACACACAGACGACACACACAGTGGCGTTCATTCGTCTCCAAGGCGGTCACCAGCGATAATGGAGGGATGCCCTCCGAAGCGCGCACAGCCTTGATCGGCTGGACCGGATTCGTCGGATCGAACCTCCTCGACTCCCACGACTTCACCGATCGCTACAACACGAGCAATATCGCCGATATCGCGGGTCAGGAGTACGACCTCGTCGTGTCGTCAGGCAACCGCGCCGACTCGTTCCGCATCAACAACCACGGTGACGAGGATCGAGCAGAGATCGACGCGCTCGTCGACCTGGTCTCCGCAGCGCACATCCGCAGGCTCGTTCTCATCTCGACCGTGTGCGTCTACCCGGGTGACACCTCGCCAGACGAAGGCACCGCGCTGACCGACGAGGGTCTCACCCCGTACGGCCGCAACCGCTTGCACCAGGAGCGGCGCCTGGCCGACGCCTTCGACACGACGATCGTGCGACTGCCGCAGCTGTACGGCGCCCGGCTCAAGAAGGGCGTCGTGTACGACCTCGCGAACGGCTACCGCGTCGAGCACATCCGACCGGCCGGTCTCTTCCAGCACTACGACGTACGGGGCCTCTGGCGCGACATCCAGATCGCACTCGACAATGATCTCGACGCGTTCAACGTGGCCACGCCGCCGATCTCGAACGCCGATCTGGCATCCGACGTCTTCGGCATCGACATCTCGGGCCAGCAGCCGGCAGAGCCCGAGTCGCCCTTCGCCCGCATGTACACGCGCGACATGCGCACGAAGCACGCCGACCTGTTCGGCAGCACGGATGGCTACCTGCTCACCCGAGAGCAGGAGATCGCGTCGCTGCGCGCGTTTGCCCACGAACTCACGCAGCACGACACACAGCGGGAGAGCAATGCGTAACGGAAAGCGGATCTCAGCGATCGTGACGTGTGCCGGCAAGGGCACGCGCTTCGGCAGCAACAAGCTGCTCGTCGAGCTGGAGGGCAAGACAGTGCTCGAACGCACCGTGCGGGCGATGTCCGTCGATGCGATCGACGAGGTGATCGTCACGGTCTCGGCCGACAACGAGCAGGCGTACCGCACGATCCTCGCCGATGCGGGCCTGCCCGTGACGATCGTGATCGGGGGCGCCGAGCGCCACCTCAGCGCCCAACAGGGGCTCGAAGCGACCAGCGGCGACATCGTCGTCGTGCACGACGGGGTGCGTCCCTTCGTCACCGAGCAGCGCATCCTCGAGGTCATCGACGCGGCCATCGAGAACGGTGCGGCGATGCTCGGCACGCCCTCCACCGTGCAGGTGAAGCTCGTCAGCGACAACGGGTTCATCGAGGGCTCGCTCGACCGGTCGCACTCCTGGCTCGGGCAGACGCCGCAAGGCTTCCACCGCGAACTGCTGCAGAAGGCCTACAGCGCCGCCCTCGAGTCTGGCTACGAGCGCGTCAGCGATGACGCCGACCTCGTGCACGAGTTCACCGGCACCGCGGCGCGCATCCTGCTCGGCGATGCCGACAACATCAAGATCACGACCCCGCACGACCTGGGAACCGCGCTGCTGATCGCCGAGCACCGTATCCAGGTCGAAGAAGAGGACTGATGGGAAGCTCAACGAGCGGCATCAAGGTCACAGTCGTCGTCGCAACCTACCGGTCGGGCGAGGGCCTGATGCGCCTGATCGACTCACTCGACGCGCAGACGCTGCCGCGCGACGAGTGGGAGGCGATCTTCGTCGACGACGGGTCGCCCGACGACACGTTCGAGCGCCTGCAGAAGCTGGCCGAGACCCGGCCGAACATGCGCGTGGAGCGCATCGAGAACACCGGATGGCCGTGCCGCCCCCGCAACCTCGGCACCGATCTCGCGCGCGGCGAGTACGTGTTGTACTCCGATCACGACGACATCATCTACCCCGACGCGCTGCGAGCGGGATACGAGTTCGCGCACGCAGCGGGTGCGGATGCCCTCAACGCCAAGGAGGCCCGCACCGACAG
>JASGDS010000185.1:0-13419 GCA_047607025.1 Microbacterium sp. | reverse complement strand
TGGCCCGTCCCGAGCCCGCTCGGGGCGGGCCACACGTGCGCGGGCGCACCGACCTCGAGCGAATGGCTGTGGGCAAGTCGGCCACTGAGGGCGGGGGCACGGATGGCTGTGGATAACTCTGACACGGTCTTTCGGAACCCGCTACCTTTAGGGCCATGACCCCGCACCGCCGCCTGATCCTCGCGCTCGCCGTCGCCACGGCGCTCGCGGCATCCGGCTGCACTCCCGAGGACCCTGAGCCGACTCCCACCCCGACCGGCTTCGCCTCGGAGCAAGAGGCCTTCGCCGCCGCGGAGGCGACCTATCGGGCGTACAACGAGGCGGAGAACACGTGGATTGCCAACGGCGAGGGCGAAGACCCGGCCGAGTACATGATTGGCGATCTGAGGCAGAGCGAGCTTGAGACGAGGCAAACTCTGGAGGACGCGGGACTTTCATTCGTCGGCGAATTTGAGATCCTCAGTTTCACAGGGATCTCAGCGAGCACAATCGCGGGGTCGACGTCGGTCGAAGCCGTCGTATGCATGGACTCGACTGATGTAATCCTGGTCGACAGTGATGGCAACGACGTCACGCCGGTGGATGACGAGCCGTTGTACGCGTTGAAGGTTGGTCTCACTACCGTTGACGGCAACTTCCGAATCCATGAGTCAACAACGGTGGATGCGCAATGTTGACTCGCACGCTCGTAGTCATGGTGATTCTCGGCGGTCAGCTCACTGGGGTAGCGGAATCAATTGGGCCAGTGGCAGAGGCCGAGTGTACGAGCCTGCAGATCAAAGCTGGCCTGTGCGTCGATGACGACAATGGGGGAGATCACGTCTCGATCGGGGGAGACCAGAATACGCCGGGGTCGGGAGGCGACGGCGGCGGCAACGAACCCGTGGACGGGCCGCCCGCAGGCGGAGGCGGTGGTGGCGGAGACACGGGAGGCTCCGGCGGAGACGACGGGTCGGGCGGAGATGAGGATCCTTCGCGGTGCCTGAGAGTCACGGTCGGGTGCGAAGCGGATGATCCGCCGCCTGCTGACCCGGTGATCCCGCCGATCTCGGATCACGACGTCGCCGTGTTCGCGCCCGTCGTGCCCGCACCGGTGACCGAACCGGATGAGGGTCTGGCCCTGACCGGCATGCCGATGAACGCGGTGGCATCGGCCGGCATCCAGTCGATCGGCGGCATGCTGTTCACGCTGCCCGTCACGGTGACCTTCACTCCGGAGTCGTACACCTTCGACTATGGCGATGGTCAGCAGCTGACCGCCGCGACGGGCGGAGCGAGGTGGACCGACCTCGGTGCGGCCGACTACACCGCAACGGCGACCAGTCATGCCTATGCCGAGCGGGGCACCTATCAGGTCGTGGTCTCGGTGAGCTATTCCGCGGTCGCCGACTTCGGCGTCTGGGGCGTCTTCCCCGTCAACGGCCTCGTGACCGTGACGTCGCCCGCCGCGAGCGTGCGCGCGGTCGATGCCGAAACCGTGCTCGTGAACTCCACGTGCGACGAGAATCCCTCAGGGCCCGGCTGCTGATGTCACAGGGGTCGCCTAGCGTGGAAGCATGAAGGCAGGTCCCATCCTCAAGAACATCGTCGAGAATGTCGAACCGGCGCTTCTCGTCGATGCGTTGGCGACCATCCGCGATGGCGCCGTCGAGATGGGTGAGCCCCGCCAAGGCGATGGCACGTACAACGTCGACGTGCGGGTGGAGGGGGTGCGCGTCTTCACCTCGGCCGAGATGCGCCGTGACGGCACGATGGCGCTCGTCACCTGGTGCCGCGATCACGGTACCGACAAGTGCGTGCACGCGATGGCGGCCATCCTCACTGTTGCGGGCGAGCTGGAAGACACGACGCACGGCGAACGGGCGTCGACGATGGCTCTGCCGTCGTGGGTCGCGCCGCCTGCGCCCGTGCTCGAGCCGTGGGAGAGGGCGCTCGGACGAGTGCTCGACACCGGCGCACCGGATGACATCGACACGATCGATCAGGTGGCTCTGCTGTTCAGCGTGCGGGCGAAAGAACCGGGCGAGCCGCGCACGCGCGGTATCGCCATCCGTCCCGCCGTTCGCGGGGCGCGCGGGCAGTGGGTGCGTTCCCGGCTGCGCTGGGCAGACGTCGAGCACGAGGCGCTGCCCGAGCATCAGGCGTCAGCGCTCGGAGAACTGCTCGCGCTCTGGCGCTCGCACATCAACTTCGATGCATCGGCCGCCCGCTACGACCATCGCATGCCCTACCTCTCCACCTGGAGCGCGCCCGATTGGATCCGCCTCGACGTGATTCCCTCGCGCTCGCTGTGGGCGCTGCTGAACGAGGCGGCACAGGCCGGTGTGGCGTTCGTGGCGGATGACCGTGAGCAGGGCGCCGTTCCCCTGCGCACCCCGCCATATGCGGCCCGGATCGATGCGCGGCTGTCGAAGGGACGGCTGCGGGTGGCGGCCGAGTTCCAGCCGGAGGAGGAGGGCATCTCATCGCTCGATGGGGAATCCTTCCTGCCGATCGGCGTGCCGACCGTTGGTCTTGCTCGCGTCGGCCAGGATGGCACGGTGCGCGACCTCGTGCCGCTCGCTGCGCCGGTTGCCGTCGAGTTCGACGAGCTGCGCAAGAAGCCGCTCTCCATCCCTCGCGCCTCCATTCCCGTGTTCGAACACGACTACCTGCCGCGGCTGCGGCGACTCGGCGAGGTGGTGTCCGGCGATGGCAGCTATGACGTTCCTCAGCCGGAGCCTCCCACGCTTCTCCTCACGATCACGAGGCACGACGAGCGCCTCGCGCTCGCCTGGCGATGGACATATGCCGATGGCGGAATGCTTCGATTGCCGCTCGCGGAGCGGACCATCCAGGATCGGGTCGTGACGGCCAGCGGCACCCGATCTCAGCTGCTCGGCACGCCGACGACGACGGTGCCGTTCCCCCGGCGGCTGCTCGATCAGGCGCAGACCGTCGAGTTCCTCGCCGAGGTGCTGCCCGCGCTGCGCGAGGTCGAGTCGCTGCGCATCGAAGAGCCGGACGACCTTCCCGCCTACCGGATGGCGCAGGTCGCGCCCCTCGTCGAACTCGGCGCGCACCGCGCGAGCAACGACTGGTTCGACCTCGAGATCGCGGTGTCGGTCGGTGGCGAGCAGGTGCCGTTCGTTGCGCTGTTCGCCGCGCTCGCCAGCGGGCAGGCATACTTCGCGCTGCCCAGTGGCACCGTGTTCCCGCTGCTCGGCGAGGAGTTCGCGGTGCTGCGCCGCATCATCGAAGAGGCGCGTGCGCTGAGTGACCGGCCCATCGAGTCGCTGCGCCTCAGCCGATACGACGCCGACCTGTGGCGGGAGCTCTGCGAGCTGGGCATCGTCGAGGCGCAGAAGAACACCTGGCTCGATGCGCTGCGTGCGCTCTCCGACGCAGACGAGCTCGAATCGAGGCCGGTGCCCGCCGGCTTCGGCGCAGAGCTTCGTGAGTATCAGCAGGTCGGGTACTCGTGGCTTTCATTCCTCAGACGGCATGAACTCGGTGGCATCCTCGCCGACGACATGGGGTTGGGCAAGACGGTGCAGGCCCTGGCCATGCTCGGTGAGACCCACGCAGACGAGCCGAAGGAGAAGTTCCTCGTCGTCACGCCGACCAGCGTCGTCGGACACTGGGTGGCGTCCGCCAAGCAGTTCACGCCGTCGATGACCGCGATCGGCATCGACCGCACCTCGGGCAAGCGCGGTCGCCCGCTGGGCGAGGCCATCGGCGACGCCTCGCTCGTGGTCACCAGTTACGCGATCTTCCGGCTCGACTTCGACGAGTTCCAGGCCGCGGGCTTCCGCATCCTGCTGCTCGACGAGGCTCAGCAGATCAAGAACCACCAGTCGAGGGGATACAAGTGCGCCAGGATGCTCGACGCGCCCACCAAGATCGCGATCAGCGGCACGCCGATGGAGAACAACCTCACCGAACTGTGGGCACTCGCCTCGCTCGTCGCGCCGGGTCTGCTCGGCGGTGTGCAGCACTTCAGTGACACCTACCGCAAGCCCATCGAGCGCGAGGGCAGTGCGCTGCAGCTGCAGCGGCTGCGCCGGCGGCTCAAGCCGTTTCTGCTGCGCAGAACGAAGGAAGAGGTCGCGCTCGATCTGCCGCAGAAGACGGAGCAGGTGCTCGAGGTCGAGCTGACGTCGGCGCACCGCAAGCTGTACATCACCCGCCTGCAGCGCGAGCGGGCGAAGGTGCTGGGCATGCTCGACGATGTCGAGTCCAACCGGTTCGAGATTCTGAAGTCGCTCACCACGCTGCGTCAGCTCGCCCTCGACCCGTCGCTCATCGACGAGACGAGCGACGTGCCATCCGCCAAGCTCACCGCCCTCGGCGATCTGCTCGAGGAGGTCGTCGCCGAGGGTCATCGCGTGCTCGTCTTCAGTCAGTTCACGCAGTTCCTCGGCCGCGCGGCCGCGGTCGCCGAGGAGCGGGGCATCGGGTTCGCGTACCTCGATGGATCGGTGCCGCAGGCGCGCAGGCAGCGCATGATCGATCGGTTCCGCGAGGGCGGTGTGCCCGTCTTCTTCATCTCGATCAAGGCGGGAGGAACGGGGCTGACGCTCACCGAGGCCGACTACTGCGTGCTGCTCGACCCGTGGTGGAACCCGCAGGTCGAGGCGCAGGCGGTGGATCGTGCGCACCGCATCGGGCAGCAGCGCAGCGTGTTCGTCTACCGGATGATCTCGGTCGGCACGATCGAAGAGAAGGTGATGTCGTTGCAGCAGCGCAAGGCGAAGCTGTTCTCCGATGTGCTCGGTTCCGACGATGTCACTGCCGCCGCCGCACTCACCGCGGACGACTTCCGTGTGCTGATTGACGACATCCCCTCCGGTTGCTGATTGGCGACATCCCCTCCGGTTGCTGAGCCTGTCGAAGCATGAACTTGAGAACCATTATCAACTGATGTACGCTTGCGCTCGTGCTGAAGAAGATCGCCATCCCCGCTGTCCTTGCCGTCTCCGCCGTCGCGTTCGTCGGATGCTCGTCGTCGGACGACGCAGCCACCGACTCGTCCAGCGACGAGAAGCTGCAGATCGTCGCGTCAACCAGCGTGTACGCCGACCTCGCGTCGTCCCTCGTCGGTGACGCGGCCGACGTAACCGCTATCGTCGATTCCGCCTCGGCCGACCCGCACGAATACGAGGCGACGGCGCAGGATCAGCTCGCCGTGAAGAACGCCGACATCGTCATCGACAACGGCGGAGGATACGACCACTACATCGACGACATGCTCGAGAACACGGACGTCACCGACGTGTACACCGCGGTCGAGTACTCCGACGACTGGCCGGGTGATGACCAGGCAGACGCCGACGGCGAAGTCGAGGGCTTCAACGAGCATATGTGGTACAGCCAGGCCACCATGGTGAAGCTCATCGACGCGCTGGCCACAGACCTCGAGAAGCAGCTGCCAGACAGTGCCGACGACATCACGGCCAACGCGACCACGCTCACCGACAGTCTGAAAGACCTGGAGGACCAGCTCGGCGACATCGCGGCCGCCCATACCGGCGACACCGTCTTCATGACGGAACCCGTCGGCGGCTACCTGACCGAGGCGGCCGGCCTCACCAATGCGACGGTCGACGGTTTCGCCGAGGCGGTCGAAGAAGAGCAGGATGTGCCGCCGGCGACCCTGCTCGCGGCGACCGATGCCATCAAGAACGGCGAGATCGATGTGCTGATCGCGAACACGCAGACGGGTGGCTCCGAGACGACAGCCGTCGTCGACGCGGCGAATGACGCGGGTGTTCCGGTCATCCAGTACTCCGAGACGTTGCCGGACGGCGACACCTACGTCAGCTGGATGCAGTCGAACATCGACGCGCTCGCCGACGCCCTCGGTTCCTGACGCCTGTCCTGAGCTTGTCGAAAGGGCTTGTCGAAGGGCTTGAGTCACCCCTCGACGGATGCAGGACCACCCGAGACCTGCAGGATGAAATGGGCGAAAACCTCCTGCAGACGCCGGGGGTCCTGCATTCGTCGCCGGTGTGATGAGAACGGTTCTCGACCGAAGATAGGCTGGAACGCATGCCCACGCCCCTGCTGCAGATTCGCGGCGCCGCCCTGCGCCTGCCGGGAAGGGAGCTGTGGTCGGGTCTCGACCTCGACATCTCGCCAGGCGAGTTCGTCGCCGTGCTCGGCCCGAGCGGTTCCGGCAAGACCACCCTGCTGCGCGCCATCCTGGGTCTGCAGCCGCTCAGCGCGGGCGAGATCCGCGTCGGCGGCCAGAGCGTTCGCAAGGGCAACCCGCGCATCGGCTACATCCCGCAGCAGCATCCGCTGCCGCCGGGCACGAGCCTGCGCGCGCGCGACCTCGTCGCGCTCGGTGTGAACGGCACGCGATTCGGGCTGCCGTTCCCGCGCCGAGGTGACAGGGCGAAAGTCGACGTGCTGCTGCGCGCGGTGGGGGCGGATGGCTACGCCGACGCGCCCGTCGGGTCGCTGTCGGGTGGAGAGCAGCAGCGCCTGCGCGTCGGTCAGGCGCTCGCGGCGCCACCCGAGCTGCTGCTGTGCGACGAGCCGCTCTCGAGCCTCGACCTCGCCAACCAGCGCGATGTGACAGCGATCATCGAGCGGATGCGCACGAATCGCGATGCCGCCGTGCTGTTCGTCACGCACGATATCAACCCGGTGCTGGGGATGACCGACAGGATCCTGTACATCGTGGGCGGCCGATTCACGCTCGGAACGCCCGACGAGGTGCTGCGCACCGAGGTTCTGAGTGACCTGTACGACGCGCCGGTCGAGGTCGTGCGTGCAGGCGGACGACTGTTCGTCGCCGGCACGCCGGAGGCCGAGCCGCACCATCCGCACCACGAGGGCGAGCATGCCCATGCACGGGGAGAGTTCGCATGATTCCGACCGTCTCGTGGGGCGACGTCTTCTCGTTCGAGAGCTACGGCGCCCTGCTGCAGCTCGTCGCCAACTCGATCGTCGCCGCCGCCATCCTCGGCGTCGTTGGCGGGCTGATCGGCGTGTTCGTGATGCAGCGCGACATGGCGTTCGCCGTGCACGGCGTCAGTGAGCTGTCGTTCGCGGGCGCCGCCGCCGCCTTGCTGTTCGGCCGCAGCGTGATCGCGGGGTCGCTCGCCGGATCGATGATCGCCGCCGTCATCATCGGGCTGCTCGGCTCGCGCGCCCGTGACCGCAATTCGGTCGTCGGCGTGCTCATGCCCTTCGGCCTCGGCCTCGGCATCCTCTGTCTCTCGCTGTATGAGGGGCGAAGCACCAACCGCTTCAGCCTGCTGACGGGGCAGATCGTCTCGGTCAGCGACCCCGATCTCACCTGGCTCATCGTGATCGGCGTCGCGGTGCTGGTGGGGCTCATCATCATCTGGAACCCGCTGCGCTTCGACTCGCTCGACCCGCGTTCGGCCGAGGCGCGCGGCGTGCCGACCCGTGCGGTCAGCCTGCTGTTCATGCTGCTGCTCGGGATGATCGTCGCCGTCGCGGTGCACATCATCGGGGCGCTGCTCGTCATGGCGCTGCTCGTGACGCCCGCAGCGGCGGCGATGAAGGTCAGCGCGGGGCCGCTGCTGGTTCCGCTGCTCGCCGCTGTGTTCGGTTTCGTCGCCGCCGTCGGCGGCATCCTGCTCGCGATCGCGGGCACACTGCCGGTCAGCCCGTACATCACCACGATCTCCTTCGTGATCTGGGGCGTCTGCCGCCTCATCGCGATCTTCCGCGCGCGCACCATCCGGACGGCCCAGCGCACGCCCCGTTCCTGAGCACGCGCAGACTGCGCGTCCGCTCCCAGACTTCCTCGGCGCTCGCAGATTGCGCGTGCTACGCGCAGCCTCGGAGTTTCCACGCACACTCGGAGCAAGCGCGCAGCCCGCGGCCGCACCGGACCGCGCGCTCGCTCCCAGACAGCACTGGGGCGCGCAGACAGCGCGTGCTACGCGCAGTCTCAGAGGTCCCATGCTGGCTCGGAGCCGCCGCGCAGTCCGACGCTCCATTTGCGGTGCGCCGCATCGCACGCAGTGTCTGCGCTTCCACGCAGCGCGTGCCACGTGCAGCCCAGCGGCGACACCGGGCAGCACCTCCGCTCCCGTGCAGCCCGTCCGATCCCATGCAGCACCGGGGCGCGCAGACAGCGCGTGCTACGCGCAGTCCATGAGCAAGTACGCAGTCTGAGCGTCGTGTGTTCTCCGCCAGACCAAGGGCTGGCAGGATGGCGACAGGGCACTCGCGCGTTCCGCGTGACGCCTGATTCGTCACGCCTTCACAGTCCCTCTCCACGGTGCGCGGCCTAGAATCGTCGGCATGGCTCAGCGCAACACCTGGCAGCGCGAACGCGTTCGGCTCGCGCTCGACGAGGCCGTCGGTTTCGTCAGTGCGCAGTCGCTCTACTCGACGCTTCGCGATGACAACACCGGTATCGGTCTCGCCACCGTCTACCGCGCGCTCGCGGGTCTGACCGAAGCGGGTGACGCCGACTCGCTGCAGGGGCCGGATGGTGAGGCGCTGTACCGCGCCTGCTCGAAGGGCCACCATCACCACCTCATCTGCCAGGTGTGCGGCGCCGCGGTCGAGATCGATGCCGCCCCCGTCGAGCAGTGGGCACGCGACACCGCGGCCGCCAACGGCTACACCGACGCGCAGCACGTGATCGACATCTTCGGAGTGTGCGCAGACTGCACGGCGAAGGCCGCCGAGAGCGGATCGTCGGCCGCGTGACCTCGACGATCGAGCGCACCAGGCAGCGCCCGCTTGCCGCGGTGGGCATCGGCCTGGCGGTCGTCGCGGCCCTGTTCGCCATCGACGCGCTCGTGCCGCACCTGTTCTCCGAGAGCCTGCCGAACCGCGTGCAGGATGGCCTGACCCTCACCATGAGCGTGCTGATCGAGTCGCTCCCGTTCGTGATGCTCGGTGTCGTGCTCTCGATCGTCGTGCAGGTGTGGGTTCCCTCGCACGTCATCGAGCGGGTGCTGCCGAAGACGCCGTGGCTGCGGCGCCTCGCGCTCTCACTGCTCGGTATCCTCATCCCGGTCTGCGAATGCGGCAACGTGCCGTTCGCCCGCGGTCTGCTGATGCGCGGACTGAAGCCGGCCGACGTGCTGACCTTCCTGGTCGCCGCCCCGATCGTCAACCCCATCGTGATCATCGCGACCCACCAGGCGTTCGGGTTCGACGGCGGCATCCTCATCGCGCGCATCCTCGGCGGGTTCGTTGTCGCCAACTTGATCGGATGGGTCTACAGTCGCCATCCGTCGCCCGACACGCTGCTCATCCCGCGGTTCCGCGAGACCTGCGAGACGGCGGATCACGCGCACGGTTCGCGTGCCCAGCGCAGCATCGCGCAGTTCGTCGTCGAACTGCGCGCGGTGATGCCCGCCCTCGTCGTGGGTGCGACGATCGCCGGTGCGGTGCAGGTCATCATCCCGCGCAGCGCCCTCGTCGCGATCGGATCCAACCCCGTGCTGTCGATCGTCGCCATGATGCTGCTGGCGGTGACGGTGGCGATCTGCTCCAACGTCGATTCGTTCTTCGCGCTGTCATTCGCATCGACGTTCTCGTCGGGTTCGATCGTGGCATTCCTGCTCGTCGGGCCGATCGTCGACCTGAAGATGCTCGCGCTCATGCGCACGACCTTCACCGCGCGGGTGCTCACGGGCATCGTCTGCATCGTGGTGCTCACCGCCTTTGTGATCGGGGTGGGGGTGAACCTGTTTGTCTGACTCGACTGCGCTGTCTGAACGGATGGTCCACATGGGTGCCCGCTGGTTGGGCGTCGGGCTCGCGACGCTGCTCGCCGTCGTCACGATCGCACTCGCGGTGACGGGCCGGCTGCAGCTGTACATCAGCCCGTCGCAGGCCTGGTTCGCCGTCGGGATGGCCGTGCTCGCCCTCATCGGAGCGGTGCTGTCGCTGACACTGCCGCTCGGTGCGGAGGACGACCATGGCCACACCCACGGGTCGACAAGCCCTTCGACAAGCCCTTCGACAAGCTCAGGACAGGCGACAGGACAGGCGACAGGACAGGCGATAGGCCCTTCGACAAGCTCAGGAACCGGTGACAGCCGTCGGGCCGAATCGGCGGATTCCGCCCGACATCTGTCGATCGGCCCGACAGGTGTCACCGCCATCGCGGGCGGTGTCATCGCCTCGGTCGTCACGGTTGCAGCGCTCGTGCTGCCGCCCGCCACGCTCTCGGTTGACCTGGCGATGGACAGGAACACCGGCACGCCGCCGCTCTTCGCCGGGGCGGACGACATCACGGTCGCCGCCGACCTGTCGACCTTCGGCGTGGGCGACTGGGCGAGCGTGTTCGCCTCTGCGTCCGACCCCGACCGCTACGTCGGGCAGGCCGTCGACCTCATCGGGTTCGTCGTGGATGACGACGGATCCCTCGGTCTCGGTCGCCTCGTCATCACGCACTGCGTCATCGATGCGCAGCCGGCCATCCTGCCGGTGGATGGCGAGGCGAAAGGCCTGACGAAGGGCGACTGGGTCGAGGTGACGGGCACCGTCACCGCCGATGCGGGCGGCGCCATGAGCATCCAGCCCGACAAGATCACGCCCGTCGATCAACCGGATGATCCGTATGAGTACTGATCCTCCACTCACTCGCCGCGAGCTGCGCGCCCAGCGCGAGGCCGCTGAGGCCGCCGCGGTTTCGAGTCGATCAAACGGCTCCGAGCCCGAGGCCGCCGTGCCGGAGCGGGTTGAGCGACCTCAACCCAAGTCGGCGGTTTCACGTCGCCCACGCGGACCGCAGACACCAGAAGCGAAGCCCCCGACGCAGCGGCGCCGATTCGGCGCGGCGCTCGCGGCGGTGCTGCTCGCTCTCGTGGTGCTCGCCGGGGGAGGGGCGGCGTGGAGCCTCGTGCAGGGCCCCCGCGTCAGCAGCGTGCAGGTCGACCCGGCCGCGGCCATCCGCACCTCGGGAAGCCGCCTCGTCTTCACCGCGAACCAGTCGCTTGAGGCGGTCGACCCCTCGCAGGTGACCGTGACTCCCGCGGCACCATTCACGGTCGACGGCGCGGGTCGGATGGTCGGTGTGCGATTCACGGTGCCGCTCGACGACGCGACGACCTACACCGTCACGGTCGATGGCGTCTCGAGCAAGGGGGGTGGGCCATCCACCACCCTGACCACCAGTTTCACGACGCCAGAGGCATCGCTCTACCTGCTGCAGCGCGATGAGCAGGGCGACGATGTCATCGTGCGAACGACCCTGGATGGCGATGCGCAGACCGTCTACACCGCGCCCGTCATCGACGACTTCCGCGCCACGAGCGAGCACCTCGTCATCTCGGAGTCGACCGCGGACAGCTCGAAGGTGATCGTGACGGATCCCGATGGCGGAGATCCGCAGCCGCTGACGCTGCCGGGAGCGGGCACCGTCACCGACCTGCAGGTCTCGGAGCGCGGTGAGTACGTCGGCTATCTTTACACCGACCCCGATCCTGGCGCTGATGGCGCGCAGATCAACGTGCTCTACACCGCCTCGCTGCGCGACCCGTCCGCCGATCCCGTCCCCCTTGCGGCGAAGAACCCTCCGAGCATCGCGGGGTGGCGGTTCGTGCCCGACTCCAACCTGCTCACCTACGTCGACTTCTCCGGTGATATGGAGGTCGTCGACCTCGATTCGGCCGATCGTTCGCCGACCCCCTTCGGCACGGCGTCGACCGTCGACGCGGTCACTCGCGGCACCTACATTGCGTTCGTCGAGCGCCTCGACACACCTGGCGCCGTGCTGATCGATCTGACGACGGGCGAGCAGTCGTCGCTCGTCGAGCCCGAGGATGACCTCGGCACGCCGGGAGCCGCCCTGCCTGTGCCGGGCGGCGGTACGGTGCGGCAGTTCGTCACGCTCGGCGACGACCTGCTGCCGCAGTCGCAGTCGGTTGCCTTCGTGGCGGATGATGGGGCGGACAGGACGCTGTTCACCACCGGCCAGGGCAGTGCCCTCATGCAGATGTGCGTGTCGCCATCCGGGCGCTACGCCGCCGTGCTCGAAGCGCCCGATCTCGCCAGCAACTTCTACGGCACGAGCGCCCTGCAGGCGATGCCGCAGAAGGTCATCACGCACATCATCGAGATCGACTCGGGCGATGAGGTCTCGACCCTCGACGGCTTCGACCTCAGCTGGTGCGCGGTCGGCCCGTGGGAGGGCGGCACCTCGTGACGTTGCACGACGCCACCCGCGACGAGCTGCAGGCACTGCCGCTGCAGGTGGCGCCGCGGCTGCTGGGCGGCGTGCTCACGACCGTCGTGGATGGCGAGGAGGTGGCGGTGCGTCTCAGCGAGGTCGAGGCGTACCACGGGCAGGGAACAGGGGATGTGCCCGACCCCGGCTCGCACGCCAGAATGGGCCGCACCGCGCGCAACGCCACGATGTGGGGTGAGCCGGGCCATCTCTATGTCTATCTGAGTCACGGCATCCACTCGTGCGTCAACGTCGTCTGCGGGCCGAATGGCATGGCGGGCGGCGTGCTGCTGCGCGCGGGGGAGGTGCTGCGGGGCGCGGAGGTCGCAACCAGGCGCCGCACGGCGCGCGGCGTCGTTCGCGCCTCGCGCGACCTCGCCCGCGGGCCGGGCAGGCTCGGCGATGCGGTCGGGCTGCGGCATCCGCTGCACGACGGCATCGACGCGATCGTGCCCCTGCCGCTGCACGGCGCCATCGCCCGCCTTCAGCTGCCGGATGATTCCGTGCCGTCACGAAGCGGGCCCCGCGTCGGGGTGTCAGGCGTTGCAGGAACCGACGCGTTTCCCTGGCGGTTCTTCCTCGAAGGCGACCCGACCGTGTCGCCGTTCCGCGCGGGGAGAGCGGGGTGATGCAGTTCTGCACCCGTGTGAAAGTGCATGATGCGCCAGCGCGCACATGTGAGCAGACTGAGAACATCAGCAACGCACGGGGGACGAAGTCGGGGGACTTCGGTGCAGTCAGCAGCATAAGAGGAGTAGAACTCGTGGTTTTCACGCGCGACATCGGCGGCTACGTGACCGTGCCAGGCCGACAGATCCCTTCCCCGTCCCCGCAGCCCTTCACCTTCACCGCCGAACTCGGTTCGCGCCGCGTTCTCCGCCCGCGCCGCTCGTGACGCGGCGCCGCGGGCAGCGGCCATCCATGATAGACTCGTTGTTTGTCTGCGCACGCTCCTGTGCGCAGTTCGCATGCTCCCACTCACACACAGCTCGCTCTGCGGGTCGAGTGACGGGCGTGCAGACAAGAGATCTTGGGTGAGAACGTCTGTTCTCACGGTAATGAAGGAGTGAATCATGGCTGCTGTGTGCCAGGTGACCGGTGCCGTTCCCGGCTTCGGTCACAACGTCTCGCACTCGCACCGCCGGACGAAGCGCCGCTTCGACCCGAACGTGCAGCGCAAGACCTACTATGTTCCGTCGCTTGGCCGCAAGGTCACGCTGAACGTCTCGGCCAAGGGCATCAAGGTCATTGACGCTCGTGGC
>JASGDS010000184.1:0-16301 GCA_047607025.1 Microbacterium sp. | reverse complement strand
TCCACAGCTTGCGGAAGTCGCCCTTGCGCGCCTTGCGGTCGCGGTAGGAGTAGACGAGGGAGTGGGTGACCTGCTCCTTCGCCTTGCGGTACAGGCGCGAGCGCTGCCCGCGGTAACCGGATGCGCGCTCGAGGATGACGCGACGCTTCTTCTGCGCGTTGACTGCGCGCTTGACTCTAGCCATTGTTCGTTTTCCTTATAGACGTCGGGCGCTCAGCGACCGAGAAGCTTCTTGACGACCTTGCGGTCGTTGCCCGAGATCACCTGGTCCTGGTTCAGGCGGCGGGTACGGCGGCTCGACTTGTGCTCCAGGTTGTGGCGCATTCCGGCCTGCTGCTTCTTGATCTTGCCGCTTCCGGTGACCTTGAAGCGCTTCTTGCTGCCCGAGTGGGTCTTCTGCTTCGGCATCTCTTCTTTTCCTTGTTCTCTGCATCCCGCCTGCGCGGGAAGTCTGGGTTACTCTGCGGGAGCCTCGGCGTCGCCGGCCTGTACCGACTTCGCTTCGCGCTGCGCGTTCTTCGCGGCGGCACGAGCGGCGTTCTGCTCGGCCTTCGCGTCACTCTTGTTGCGGTGCGGTGCGATCACCATCGTCATGTTGCGGCCATCCTGCGTCGGACGCGACTCGATCGAACCGAACTCGGCGACATCATCGGCGAACTTGTGCAGCAGCCGCACGCCCTGCTCCGGACGCGACTGCTCGCGACCGCGGAAGAGGATCATGGCCTTCACCTTGTCGCCCGCCTGCAGAAAGCCCTCGGCACGCTTGCGCTTGGTGTCGTAGTCGTGCTGGTCGATCTTGAGGCGGAACCGCACCTCTTTGAGCACGGTGTTCGCCTGGTTGCGGCGGGCTTCCTTGGCCTTCTGCGCGGCCTCGTACTTGAACTTGCCGTAGTCCATGATCTTGGCCACGGGAGGACGCGAGTTGGGCGCCACCTCGACGAGGTCGAGGTCGGCTTCCTGCGCAAGGCGGAGCGCGACTTCGATGCGGACGACGCCGATCTGCTCGCCACTCGGTCCGACGAGTCGAACCTCTGGCGTGCGAATGCGCTCATTGGTACGGGGATCGCTGATGCGGTGCTCCTTCAGAGTGTGGTGTTCAGCCGCCGAGCACGGGGGATCCGTCGCTCGGGCGGGAGAAGAAGTCAGCATCCACCCGAGCCGACCTGCGTCTGCTCGACACCCTGATCAACCCACCCCGAGCAGATGCCCGGTGCGAGCGGAGTGCGTGTGACCCGGTAGCCTTAAGCGGCAAGCGCGGGTGGGATGCTTCATCCTCTTTCCGTTCGGAGCATGCTCCGAAGCCCGACAAAGTCTAGCAGAAAGTCGATATGAGCACCATTCCATCTTCGGTTCCTGAGCCTGTCGAAGGGCGCCTCAGCCGCTGGGACGAGCAATCAGAAGCGCAGGCGGCGACCGATGCCGTGCGAGACATCGCGGATGTCGGTGCGGTCGAGGTGATCTCATCCGCCTGCGTGCACCTGATGAGCGCGGCGGCCGTGAAGCTGGGGCTGAGCGACACCGCGGATGCCGATGATCTCATCGACCTCGATGAGGCGCGCAAGCTGATCGGCGCGCTCGCCGGGCTCGTCACGGCTGCCGCTCCCGAGATCAGCGATATGCACGCTCGTCCGATTCGGGATGGCCTGCGCACGCTGCAGCTGCGCTTCCGCGAGCTGTCGACCATCCCCGATGCGCCCGGCCAGGGCCCTGGCGAGAAGTGGACGGGCCCCGTCAGCTGACCCTTCGACAGGCTCAGGGAGCTTCGACAGGCTCAGGGAGCTTCGACAGGCTCAGGGGGCGCGACCGCCGAGCGACACCTGCAGGGAGTCGACGAGCGTCGCGATGCGATCGTCTGCGGCCCAGCGTCGGGCGAGGCGAGCCAGGATGGCATCGAGCTCAGCGCGTTCCAGCCCTGCGGCAAGGGTGAGACGCACGATCAGCTCCGGTCCGCGCAGCAGCGCCTGCGGATCACCATCCGCCACCTGAACATCGAGCACCGCGAGCTCGGTCGCGATGCTGTCCTGCAGCCCGAGGAACACGTCGGGGTTCGCGGCCGCCGACTGCCACTCCTCACCCCGGGCGAGGGCCCACACGGCGGGGCGCCGCACGACGAACTCAGTCGGGCTCGTCGGATCGATGACGATGAGATCGGTCTCATCCCCCACCGCCGCGAGCGCGGCGCGCGTCGATGCGACGGGGATGGGCCTGGCCTTCGCGTCCCAGCGCCGCATGGTCGAGGTGCAGGTGAACAGCGGCATGACGGTGCGACCATCCGGCGCCGACACCGTCACGATCGACAGCTCCTGCGTCTTGTCGACGACGAGACCGGATGGCGCCATGCCCTCCTCGCCCTTCTCCGCGACGAGAGGCACGAGCATCCGCGCCGTGCGCAACGCCTCGACGACCTGCTCAGAGGTGCCCTCGCCCGCTCGGAAATCCGTCAGCGCCCGCCAGAGTGCGGCATCGGCCGTGCCGTCGTCACCTGCGGCGGGGTTCTGATGAAAGGAGCGACCAGCCCAGGGCTGCCCGGCCGAGTCGACCGGCCCTGCGGCCCGTCCTGAGCTTGTCGAAGGGCCTGTCGACTCGGCCTGCCCTGAGCCTGTCGAAGGGTCAGTAGCCGGCGACATCCAGCGCCTCGGCCAGCGTGAACGCGCCCGTGTAGAGGGCTGTGCCGATGATGGCGCCCTCGACACCGAGCGGCACGATGTCGCGCAGCGCCAAGATGTCATCGAGCGTCGAGACGCCGCCAGAGGCGATGACCGGCTTCGGCGTGCGCTCGGTGATCTGGCGCAGCAGGTCGACGTTCGGCCCGTGCAGCATGCCGTCCTTCTGCACGTCGGTCACGACGTAGCGGGCACATCCCGCCTCTTCGAGCCGGTCGAGCGTCTCCCACAGGTCGCCGCCTTCTTTCGTCCAGCCGCGGGCGGCGAGCCTCGTGCCGCGCACATCGAGCCCGACGGCCACGGCCTCGCCGTAGCGCCCGATGACGGCGGCGGCCCACTCGGGGTTCTCCAGCGCCGCTGTACCAAGATTGATGCGGCTGGCACCGCTTTCGAGCGCCCTCTCGAGCGACTCGTCGTCGCGGATGCCGCCGGAGAGCTCGACGTTGACGCCCTTGATGTGCTTGATGACCTTGCGCAGCAGCGGCGCGTTGCTGCCGCGCCCGAAGGCCGCGTCCAGGTCGACGAGGTGCACCCAGTCCGCACCCTGCGACTTCCAGTTGTCCGCGGCATCGAGCGGATCGCCGAACACCTTCTCGCTTCCGGCAACGCCCTGCACGAGCTGTACGGCCTTTCCGCCCTGCACATCGACAGCGGGCAGGAGTGTCAATGCGGGCGAAGACGCGAAATCGTTCATAGCTCCTCATGCCTGCAGGGCCATCCTGCGATGGGCACAGTTCTTGAGACTAGACCGACAGGCGGATGGCGCCAAACCGCCGGTCGCCTGGCGTCACGCAGGCAGTGTGTCGAGCCAGTTGCGCAGCAGACGGATGCCCGCCTCACCCGACTTCTCCGGGTGGAACTGGGTCGCGGCCAGCGGGCCGTTCTCGACCGCAGCGATGAACGGCCCCCCATGGGTCGCCCAGGTCACCACGGGCGGCGTGTACTGCGGCTGCTCGTCCATCGTCCAGTTCTGCGCGGCGTAGGAGTGCACGAAGTAGAAGCGCTCCTGCTCGATCCCCGCGAAGAGGCGAGACCCCTCACCGGGCGTCACGGTGTTCCATCCCATGTGCGGCACGACGGGCGCATCGAGCAGCGTGACATCGCCCGGCCACTCGCCCAGGCCATCCGTCTCGGTGCCGCGCTCGACGCCGCGTTCGAACATCACCTGCATGCCCACGCAGATGCCGAGCACGGGCAGACCGCCCGCCAGGCGGCGTTCGATCAGCTCGCCGCCGCGGATGGCCGTGAGCTGCTGCATGACGGCGGAGAAGGCGCCGACACCCGGCACGAGCAGCCCCTTCGCGCTGCCGACCTCGGCGCGGTCACGGGTGAGCGTGACACCGGCCCCTGCCGCTTCGAGCGCCTTGACGGCCGAGTGGACGTTGCCCGACCCGTAGTCGAGCACCGCAACGGTCGGCCCCGTCACAGGGCGCCCTTGGTCGACGGGATGCCGTCGACCAGCTCATCGAGCGCCTTCGCCTGCCGGAAGGCGCGCGCGAAAGCCTTGTACTCGCTCTCGGCGATGTGGTGCGGGTCGCGCCCGCCGAACACCCGCACGTGCACCGTGAGGGCGGCGTGGAACGAGATCGCCTCGAAGGTGTGACGCACGAGCGACCCGGTGAAGTGGCCGGCGATGAGGTGGTGCTCGAAACCGGCGGGCTCGCCCGTGTGCACGAGGTAGGGCCGCCCGGAGATGTCGACGACGGCCTGGGTGAGCGCCTCATCCAGCGGCACGAGGGCATCGCCGTAGCGCGAGATGCCCGCCTTGTCGCCCAGCGCCTCGCCGATCGCCTGCCCAAGCACGATGGAGACGTCTTCGACGGTGTGGTGCGCGTCGATGTGGGTGTCGCCGGTCGCCGTGACGCGCAGATCGGTGAGCGAGTGCTTCGCGAACGCCGTCAGCATGTGGTCGAAGAAGGGCACGCTCGTCGAGATCGTGCTGGCTCCTGTGCCGTCGAGGTCGAGCGAGATCTCGACGCTGGACTCACTCGTCGTGCGGGTGCGGCTGGCGGTGCGGGTCATGCCTCGATTCTAGGCGGTGTCTGCGTTGCCGATATCGGCCAGCGCATCGAGGAACACCGTGGTCTCATCCTCGGTGCCTGCCGTGACGCGCAGGTGACCGGGAAGATCGGATGCGCGCACGAGCACGCCCCGGTCGTAGAGCTCCTGCCAGGTGCGCTTCGGGTCGGCGACGCCGCCGAAGAGCACGAAGTTCGACCACGACTCGTACGGCTCGTACCCGAGCGCCTCGAGGGTCGCCGAGATGCGGTCGCGCTGCTCGACGATCTCGTCGACCGTCTGCAGCATCGTCTCGGCGTGCCGCAGCGCGGCGGATGCGGCCGCCTGGGTGAGCGCGCTCAGGTGGTACGGCAGGCGCACCAGGCGCAGCGCATCGATCACGGCTGGGTCGGCGGCGAGGTAGCCCACGCGCGCTCCCGCGAACGCGAACGCCTTGCTCATGGTGCGCGAGACGACCATCCGTTCGCGTCCTGGCAGCAGCTCAAGCGCCGATGGCGCCTCGCGCGGCGCGAACTCGCGATACGCCTCGTCGACGATCACCAGTCCGGGTGCCACCTCGTACACGGCTTCGATCACGTCGTTGCGCAGCGGCGTGCCGGTGGGGTTGTTCGGCGCGCACAGGATGACGACGTCCGGCTGTGCGCGATGCACCTGTTCGGCCGCGTCATCCGGCGACAGCGTGAAGGCGGACCCTCGCTCACCGTCGATGAACGCGCTTCCGACGCCGCGCGCGAGCAGAGGATACATGGAGTAGGTGGGAGAGAATCCCATGACCGTGCGCTCGGAACCCGCGAACGCCTGCAGCAGCTGCTGCAGCACCTCGTTCGAGCCGTTGGCCGCCCAGATCTGCTCGCTGGTGAGGCCATGACCGAGGTACTCGGCGAAACCCTCACGCAGCCCGGTGAACTCGCGGTCGGGGTAGCGGTTGACTCCGCGCAGGGCGACCGCGACCGCGTCGGCGATGTCCGCGGCGACATCCTCTGGCACGGGATGCGTGTTCTCGTTGACGTTGAGCGTCACGGGTAGCGAAGCCTGTGGCGCGCCGTACGGGTGCTGCCCCTTCAGATCGGAGCGTATGGGCAGGTCATCAAGAGACGTCACAGACCCATGTTATTCCGCAGCCCGCGCTGCGGCCTGTCCTGAGCTTGCCGAAGGGCCTGTCGAAGCGTATTCCAGCGGGATGGCGAGGGTTTCGCCGCCCGTCAGCGTTCCGGTCAGGTTGTTGAGCGAGGTGATCGCATCGATGACCTCGCGCGGGTCCTCATTCGGGGCGACCTCGGTCGCGATGCCCCAGAGCGTGTCACCCGGCTGAACCGTGACCGTCTCGAACGTCCCCTCCGGCGCGCCGGCATCGCGAGACGCAAGGGCCGCACCGCCGCTGATCGCGCCGATGAGGATGCCGGCGACCACGGGCACGGCGGCGACCGCGGCC
The DNA here is from genome assembly GCA_047607025.1 of Microbacterium sp. Lineage (GTDB taxonomy): Bacteria > Actinomycetota > Actinomycetes > Actinomycetales > Microbacteriaceae > Microbacterium. The sequence goes on along the minus strand of JASGDS010000184.1, from coordinate 10,187 downwards.
ACCGCGCGACGTCCGCGCACCGTGAGGCGCAGTCGTGTGCGAGGAGCGGAAGCAAGTGCGATCGTGCTCATGGGAGTTTCCTTTCGTGTGCGGTTTCGGTCTCCCGCCTCGGCCGGGAGGCGGGTGACCGAACACCTGTACCGAATCTATATTCGATATATCCTGTTGTCAACACCTGTTTTCGAAGTCATCTCGGAAACATCCGCAACACGCTCGAACAAATCTGCCGAATCCTCGTGCGACGCAGTAGCCTTGCGATGACGGTTCCACCACATCACGAACCTCCGACATTGGGTCAGGAGCGAGGCAGCCGAAGGAGCAAGCCATGACCGACGACGCGATCGAGACCGAGAGCACAGCGCGACCACGCACCAGGCGGCGCAAGAGCCTCAGCGACAAGCAGATGGCCATCCTCGAGGTCATTCAGCGGTCGATCCAGAAGCACGGGTATCCGCCGAGCATGCGTGAGATCGGCGACGCCGTCGGCCTGAAGTCGCTCTCCAGCGTCACGCACCAGCTCGGGCAGCTCGAGCTCAGCGGCTACCTGCGGCGCGACCAGGGCAAGACGAGGGCGCTGGAAGTGCTCATCGACATTCCGGGACTCGCCACCGAGAACCCCGCCGACACCGACACGCGGGTCGGCGACGCCGCGATGGTTCCGCTCGTCGGTCGCATCGCCGCCGGCGTTCCGATCACGGCCGAGCAGCAGGTCGAAGAGGTGTTCCCCCTCCCCCGCCAGCTCGTGGGCAAGGGCGACCTGTTCATGCTGAAGGTCGCGGGCGACTCCATGATCGACGCGGCCATCTGCGATGGCGACTGGGTGATCATCCGGTCACAGAACACCGCCGAGAACGGCGACATCGTCGCGGCGATGCTGGATGGCGAGGCGACGGTCAAGACGTTCCGTCAGCGCGACGGGCACACCTGGCTGCTGCCGCGCAACACCGCGTACGAGCCGATCCTCGCCGACGACGCGATCGTGCTGGGCAAGCTCGTCGCGCTCATGCGCGCGGTCTGAGGCCCCGCTAACTGCCGAGTGACCACTCTTTTGCCCACGGGACCGCAGAAATTCGCGGGCGAACGAGCAAAAGAGTGGTCACTCGGCAGTTGAGCAGGAGTCACAGGGAGGCGCGGGCCTCTTCGGCGGCGGCGACGAGGTTCTTCAGCGACGCCACCGTCTCCTCGTACTGGCGCGTCTTCAGACCGCAGTCGGGGTTGACCCACACCCGCTCGGCGCCGACGGCGCGCACGGCGCGGTCGATGCGGCCCGCGATCTCGGCCTCGCCGGGCACACGCGGCGAGTGGATGTCCCACACACCCGGGCCGATGCCCTTCTCGTAGCCGGCCAGCTGCTCGAACAGCTCGTCGCGTGAGCGGGCAGCCTCGATCGAGGTGACATCGGCATCCAGCCCGGCGATCGCCTCGAGCACGGTGTCGAACTCGCTGTAGCAGAGGTGCGTGTGCACCTGCGTGCCGGCGGCGGCATCGGCGGTCGCGAGCTTGAACGACCCGACAGACCAGTCGAGGTAGGCCTCGCGCTGGCGCTGCTGCAGCGGAAGCAGCTCGCGCAGCGCCGGCTCGTCCACCTGAATGATGTGGATGCCAGCAGCCTCCAGATCATGGATCTCGTCGCGAAGGGCGAGCGCCACCTGGCGCGCCGTGTCACTCAGCGGCTGGTCATCGCGCACGAACGACCACGCCAGGATGGTGACGGGGCCGGTGAGCATGCCCTTCATGGGCCGATCGGTCAGCGACTGCGCGTAAGTCGACCATCCCACCGTGATCGGCGCCGGCCGTGAGACATCGCCCCAGAGGATCGACGGCCGCGTCGCACGCGAGCCGTACGACTGCACCCAGCCGTGACGAGTGACGGCGAACCCGTCGAGGTTCTCGGCGAAGTACTGCACCATGTCATTGCGCTCGGGCTCGCCGTGCACGAGCACGTCGAGGCCGAGCTCCTCCTGCAGGCGCACGACGCGCTCGATCTCGGCCTTCAGCGCGTCCTCGTACTGCTCGGTGGTGATCTCGCCTCGGTCATGCGCGGCGCGCACCTTGCGGATGTCACCCGTCTGCGGGAACGAACCGATGGTCGTGGTCGGAAGCGCGGGAAGCGGCAGCTCAGCCGCCTGTGCCGCGCGGCGCTCGTCGAGCGGCCCGCGTTCGAAGTCGCTCGGCACCAGTTTCTCGAGCCGTGCGCGCACCGCGCCATCGCGCACACCGGGTGCCGATCGGCGATCGGCGAGCGCGGCGGCTGCCGCACTGATCTCGTCCTCGATCGCGGCACGACCCTCGCGGATACCCCTGGCGAGCGTCGCGACCTGACCGATCTTCTCGTCGGCGAAGGCGAGCCAGGTCTTCAGCCGCTCGCCGAGCTCGGGCTCGTCTGCGACGGTGTGCGGCACATGCTGCAGCGAGTTCGACGTGCCCACGGTGACGGCCGCCGAACCCAGCCCCTGCGCCTGCTCGAGTGCGGCCCACGCGCGGTCGAGATCGCCCCGCCACACGTTGCGCCCATCGACGACGCCCGCGACGACCGTCTTGTGCTCGAGTCCTGGCACCTCGGACGGCACGCCGCCGCGCACGAGGTCGAGGCCGATCGCCTCGATGGGCGAAACCGCGAGCGCGCGCCATCCTGCCTCGCTGACGGCACCGTAGGGCGTCGTGACGAGGAGGGCCGAACGGTCAGTCGCCGCGCCGAGCGCCGCGTAGGCCGTCTCGGCGGCGGCCGCCACCTCGTCCGGCGACACATCGAGCGTCTCGCTGACGAGGGCCGGCTCATCCAGCTGCACCCACTCGGCGCCCGCCGCCCTCAGCGCCGAGAGGATCTCGGCGTACACGGGAACGAGGTCGGCGAGGCGGTCGAGCGGGCGGAAGCCCTCGGCAGATCCGTCGGCCGGCTTGGCGAGCGCCAGCAACGTGACGGGTCCGACGATGACGGGGCGCGTCACGAGTCCCGCAGCGACGGCCTCGGCCACGAGCGAGACGTAGCGCTCCGGTCGCGCACGGAAGGCGGTGTCCTGCGAGATCTCCGGCACGAGATAGTGGTAGTTCGTGTCGAACCACTTCGTCATCTCCAGCGGAGCGGCGTCCCCCGCCCCGCGCGCCGCGGCGAACTCCGCGGCCAGGCCGATCGAGCCATCCGCCTCACGGAAGCCGTCGAAGCGGGCGGGAAGGGCATCGACGGCGAGCTGCGCGTCGAGCGTCTGGTCGTAGTACGAGAACGACTCGGGGATGGCGCTGGCCTCGTCGAGTCCGAGAGCCTTCAGCCGTTCGCGCGTCGCCGCCCGCAGCTCGGCCGCGCGAGCCCGCAGCTCGGCCTCATCGATCCTCCCCGCCCAGTGCGCCTCCACGGCGCGCTTGAGCTCACGACGCGGCCCGATGCGCGGGTAGCCGAGGATGGTGCCGGTGGGGAAAGCGGTCATGCGGTGTCTCCTTGATTGTGTCGGGCTGCCCCGACGGGGGTCGTCTCGTGGTCGAGCAGGCCCGCTTCGCGCAGCACCTGCAGCACGGCCTGATGCGCGTTGAAGGCATACAGGTGAACGCTCGGCGCGCCACCGGCGACCACCTCTCGGGCGAGCGCCGCCGCGGAGGAGATGCCCACCTCGCGCTGGCCCTCCTTGGTCGGCTCCACCTCGAGCGCGATCGCCAGTTCGTTCGGCATCGGCTCGCCGCTGAGCGCGAGCATGCGCGTGAGCCGCAGCGGCGAGGTGACAGGCATGATGCCGGGGATGATCGGGATGGTCACGCCCGCAGCACGTGCCCGGTCGACGAACGAGAGGTAGTCCTCCGCGTGGAAGAAGAGCTGCGTGATCGCCGAGTCCGCGCCCGCGGCCTGCTTGGCCAGCAGAGCGTCGATGTGCTCCGACGCGAAGCGCGACCGCGGATGCCCGTTCGGGAACGCGGCGACGGCGACCCGCGCAAGCGGACGCCTGGTGACGCGCGCGGCATCCGGATGCCCGGGAATCGCCGACTCGCCGTAGGGCGCGCGCTCGGCCTGCACCCGGTGGATGAGCTGCACCAGTTCGGCGGAGGTGCGCAGATCTCCGAGGAACTCGTCGCCCTCGCGCGTGCCGATGGGCGGGTCGCCGCGCACGGCGAGAAAGCGACGGATGCCGGCATCCAGGAACTCGCGGATGAGCGCACTCGCCGTGGCGTAGTCGTTGCCGACGCAGGTCAGGTGCGCGAGCGGCTCGACGGACGTGTTGTGGAGGATCCAGCGCAGCACTTCGAGCGAGGCGCCGCCCGTCGACCCTCCCGCACCGAAGGTGACGGAGATGAAGTCGGGCTCGGCGGCGGCGAGCTGCCGGATGGTGTCCTCCAGCGCGGCGACCCGGTCGGGGGTGCGGGGAGGGTACAGCTCGAACGAGAAGGGCACGCGAGATGAAGGCATGCTCCCGCTCCTCACTGCCCGACGACGACCGGCCCATCGTATCGAGCCGACCCCCGAAGCCTCGAATCAGAATGACACTTCGTTTCACCGAGCCTGGGTCACGTAGCGTGGAGGCATGACCACGACGCTGCCCTATGGATCATGGCCATCACCGATCTCCGCCGAGGACACGGCGATCGCCTCGCCCCGTCTCGATGCCGCGCGATTCGTCGGCGACGACATCTGGTGGTCGGAGGGCATCGCCGCGGAGAAGGGCAGGACGGGCGTCTTCCGGCTGAGCGACGGCGGGGCCGTGCTGCCCGCCCCATGGAGCGCGCGCACGAGAGTGCACGAGTACGGCGGTGGTGCCTGGGCCGTGACCGACGGCGGCGACCTCGTCTTCTCAGAGGCGTCGGATGGCCGGGTCTATCGGCTGACGCCTGGCCGCGAGCCGGTCGCCCTGACAGACGATGAGGGCGACGTGCGCTATGCCGATCTGCGCGTGGTGGATGACGCGGTGTGGGCGGTGAGGGAGGACCATGCTTCGACAGGCCCTCCGACAAGCCCTTCGACAAGCTCAGGACAGGCCACAGCAACCGAAGCCTCGACAGTTCCCCCGCGCACCATCGTGCGGATCTCTCTCGACGGAGCGGGGGTCACGCCGGTGGTCGCGGGGAGCGACTTCCTCGCCTCGCCCTCGCCGCGCGGCGACCTGCTCGCGTGGATCGCGTGGGACCATCCGAACATGCCGTGGGATGGCGCCGAGCTGCGTCTCGGCCGCATCGACGAGGGCGGCCGGGTGACCGAGTGGACGGTCGTCGCGGGTGGGCCCGAGGTGGCGGCGCTGCAGCCGGAGTGGGTGGCCGACGACGAACTGCTGTTCTCGGCCGACGAGTCGGGCCGCTGGAACCTGCACCGTGCCCGTGCTTCGACAGGTCCTTCGACAAGCCCTTCGACAAGCTCAGGACAGGCCACAGCAACCGAAGGACCGCTCGCTCTCACGGTCGAGGTGATCGATGAGCGCGATGCCGACACGGGTGGTGGCCTGTGGGTGTTCGGCCTGCGCTGGTTCGCGCCGCTCGACGACGGCTGCATCGCCGCCATCGTGACGAACGGGCGCGACGAGCTCGTCGTGCACGCACCTGACGGCACGACATCGGTCACTGCGGCCCGTCCTGTGGCCTGTCCTGTGGCCTGTCCTGAGCTTGTCGAAGGGCTTGTCGAAGGGCCTGTCGAAGGGCTTGTCGAAGGGCCTGTCGAAGTGCAGACCGAACTGTGCAGCATGCAGATCGCCGATGCCCAGGGGTCGCGGCTGCTGCTCATCGGGTCGGGGGCCCGCACGCCGGGCGGCGTCTGGCTGCTCGACCTCGATGATCAGACGCTCTCCCCCGTGCGCGGCGGCGCGACTACCCTCGATCCCGCCTGGCTGCCCGAGGGGCGCGCGGTCACCGTCGATGGGCCATCCGGCGAGGTGCACGCCTTCGCATACCCGCCGACGAACCCAGGCGTCTCAGCGCCCGATGACGAGCTGCCGCCGTATGTCACGCTCGTGCACGGAGGGCCGACCTCGCACGTGGCAGGCACCGTGTCGCTCGCCATCGCCTTCTTCACGAGCCGCGGCATCGGCGTGCTCGACGTGAACTACGGCGGCTCGACCGGCTACGGTCGCGCCTACCGCGAGCGCCTCAAGGGGCAGTGGGGCATCGTCGATGTGCAGGATGTCGCCGCCGCGGCATCCGGCCTCGCGAGCGCCGGTCTCGCCGACCCCGCACGCCTCGCGATCAAGGGAGGTTCGGCCGGCGGCTGGACGGTGCTGTGCGCGCTCGCGAACACCGACGTGTTCGCCGCGGGCATCGATCGCTACGGCGTGGCCGACCTGCGACTGCTCGCGGCCGAGACGCACGACTTCGAGGCGCGGTACCTCGACGGGCTCGTCGGTCCGCTGCCCGAAGCCGAAGATGAGTACATCGAGCGGTCGCCGCTCACGCACCCCGAGCGCCTCACCGCGCCCGTGCTCATCCTGCAGGGGGCCGATGACCCGGTCGTGCCGCCGTCGCAGGCCGAGGCCGTGCGCGACGCCCTGGCCGCCAACGGCGTCGACCACGAGTACATCCTGTTCGAGGGCGAGTCGCACGGCTTCCGCGGCAAGGACGCCATCGTGCGCTCCGCCGAGGCCGAGCTCGCCTTCCTCGGTCGCGCCTTCGGCTTCACCCCCGCCGAGTGACCACTCTTTTGCCGAAAAACCCGGCAATCTCGTGGTCACTCGGGCAAAAGAGTGGTCACTCGGCAGTAAACCTCAGGCGGCGTAGGGGGCGAGCTCGGCGGCGAGGCGCTCGGTGACACGGGCGTGCACGCGCGTGCCACCCTCCTCGAAGTCATGGCTCAGCAGCATCCCGGTGTCGTGGATGGCCGAGACGAGATCGCCGCGCGAGTACGGGACGACCGCGTGCACCTCGACAGCCGGCACCGGCAGGGCATCCTCGATCACCGCGCGCAACTCGGCGATGCCCTCGCCCGTGTGCGACGAGACGAACAGCGCGTCGGGCTCGAGTCCGCGCAGCACGAGCCTGGTGTCATCGTCCACGAGATCGGCCTTGTTGAACACGACGATCTCGCGGATGCGGCGGGCATCCACGTCGGCGAGCACGTCGCGCACGGCGGCGAGCTGACCGGCCGGGTCGGGGTGGCCGGCATCGACGACGTGCACGATGACGTCGCTGTCGGCGACTTCCTCGAGCGTCGAGCGGAACGCCTCGATCAGCTCGTGCGGCAGGTTGCGCACGAACCCGACGGTGTCGGCGAGGGTGAACTCTCGGCCATCCGCCGTCTCGGTGCGCCGCACGGTCGAGTCGAGCGTCGCGAAGAGCGCGTTCTCGACGAGCACACCCGCATTCGTGAGACGGTTCAGCAGCGATGACTTGCCGGCGTTCGTGTATCCGGCGATCGCGACGGATGGCACCGCGTTGCGATGCCGCTCGGCGCGCTTTGCCTCGCGCGCGGGGGCGAAGTCCTTGATCTGACGGCGCAGCAGCGCCATCCTGTTGCGGATGCGGCGACGGTCGAGCTCGATCTTCGTCTCACCCGGTCCGCGTGACCCCATGCCGGCGCCTGCCGCGCCGACCTGCCCACCGGCCTGGCGGCTCATCGAGTCGCCCCAGCCGCGCAGGCGCGGCAACAGGTACTCGAGCTGTGCGAGCTCGACCTGGGCCTTGCCCTCGCGCGTCTTCGCGTGCTGGGCGAAGATGTCGAGGATGACGGCGGTGCGGTCGATGACCTTGACCTTGACGACATCCTCCAGCGCGCGGCGCTGGCTGGGGGCGAGCTCGGTGTCGGCGATCACGGTGTCGGCACCGGTGGTGGCGACGATGTCGCGCAGCTCCTGCGCCTTGCCCCGCCCGACGTAGGTCGCGGGGTCGGGGTGGGGGCGGCGCTGCAGCACGCCGTCGAGCACGGCTGATCCCGCCGTCTCGGCAAGCGCGGCGAGCTCGTGCAGCGAGTTCTCCGCGTCCTCCAGCGAACCGGCGGCGTAGACGCCGACGAGCACGACGTTCTCCAGTCTCAGCTGTCGGTACTCGACCTCGGTGACGTCTTCGAGTTCGGTGGAGAGGCCGACGACACGGCGCAGCGCGTGGCGATCTTCGAGATCCCACTGGTCTCCGTCGGCGGTCGTCGTGGCGGTGTCCTGCAGGGCGCTGGCCGATCCTGCCACGCGCGACGTGAAGACCGAGACCTGTGACGCCGACTCTGCCCGGGAGAGCACGCGATCGACGGGATCGACCAGGTTCTCGGCTTCGGTGGTCGGTGTGGTGTCTGTCACTCGGTTCTGCTCCCTTTCGTCGCGCCTGTGCGCAGCCTTTCAGTTTAGCGCCTCATCACCCACCGTGGGAGGGGCCCGATTCGTGGTCTTTTGGCGTCTCCTGTGTGCGATACCCTGGGCGATCATGGCGGACCACTATTTCTCTGCGCGCCCTAGCGCGCCCGAGAATCCTCGGCGTGTCCGCGTGAAGCTCGCCGGCCGCGACGTCGAGGTGACGACGGCGGGTGGCGTCTTCAGTCCCGACCATGTCGACGGCGGCACGAGCGTGCTGCTGACGCACGTGCCTCCGCCGCCTCCCGGCGGCCATTTCCTCGATCTCGGCTGCGGCTGGGGTCCGATCGCCCTGACGATGGCGATGCTCTCCCCGCGCGCGACGGTGTGGGCGGTCGACGTCAACGAACGGGCTCTCGACCTCACGCAGCGCAACGCGGCCGCGCTGGGTCTCGACAACGTGCGCGCAGTCCTCCCAGACGACGTGCCCGATGACGTCCGCTTCCGCACGATCTGGTCGAATCCGCCCATCCGAGTCGGCAAGGGGGTGCTGCACGAGCTGATGCAGTCCTGGCTGCCGCGCCTCGACGAACACAGCGACGCGTATCTCGTGGTGCAGCGCAATCTCGGGTCGGACTCGCTGCAGCGCTGGCTGGAGTCCACCCTGGTGAAGCCCTTCGGCGTGCACCGCTACGCCACGTCCAAGGGCTTCCGCGTGCTGCGCGTGCGCCACCATGGGCCGACGACCGGCGCAGTGGACCTGCCCTAGATGTGATGTCCAGGGACGTTGTTTCGGCGACACGGCCGTGAGGAGTCGAGGGGCGATGGTCTGGCTCGTGATGCTGCGCGGACGGTTCTCCCGCTCGGCATCGGTTCTGTTCCTGGTGCTCGCGGCCCTCGTGCTCGCCTGCGGGTTCGTTCCCAGCGCCGCAGTCGCAGCCATCCCCGCCTGCCTCGTCGTTGCGGCGGCCTTGCTGGAGCGGGACCGACTGCACTCGCGCCGAAGCTAGGCTTGTGGGATGGCGGAGATCACGTTCACCAAGGGCCACGGCACCGGCAACGACTTCGTCATCATCGCCGACCCGGATGGCGCGCTCGACCTCTCGAACGAGCAGGTCGCCATCCTGTGCGACCGCCGTTTCGGCATCGGGGCGGATGGTCTGCTGCGCATCGTGCGCTCGCGCGCGCTTCCCGAGGGCGCCGCTGCCCTGACCGAGGAGCCGGACGCGGAGTGGTTCATGGACTACCGCAATGCGGATGGCTCTGCCGCAGAGATGTGCGGCAACGGCATCCGCGTGTACGCGCACTATCTCGTCGAGGCGGGCTATGCCGAGCTGGCGTCAGGGTCCACGCTGCCGATCGGCACGCGCGCCGGCGTGAAGGATGTCACGCGCGGAGTGTCCGGCTACCAGGTCGACCTCGGCCGCTGGCGGCCCGAGCCGGAGGAGGTGCTCGTGCGCGCGAAGGGACTTCCGGTCGCCCGCCCCGGCCTCGGCATCGACGTCGGCAACCCGCACGTCGTCGTCGCGCTGGCCTCAGACGAGGAGCTGGACGGACTCGACCTCACTGCCCAGCCGGTGCTGGAGCCCACCCCTGAGCGCGGCGCCAACGTCGAGTTCGTCGTGCCGCGGGGCGTGAAGGATGGTGTCGGCCGGGTGCGCATGCGCGTGTTCGAGCGCGGCGTCGGCGAGACCCTCTCGTGCGGCACGGGCACCGCGGCCGCGGCCTTGGCCGTGCGCGACTGGGCGGGAGAGGGCGCACCGGACAACTGGCGTGTGGAGGTGCCCGGCGGCACGCTCGGCGTGCGTATGTTCCCGACCGAGGATGGCGAGCACGTGGGTCTCTCCGGGCCGGCCGTGCTGGTCTATTCCGGCACCGTCATCCTCGCCTGACCCTTCGCTCGCAGACTGCACGCCCGCTCGCAGACTGCACCTCCGCTCCCATACAGCGCGTGTCACGCGCTGTATGGGAGCGGAGGTGCAGTCTGCGAGCGGGCGTGCAGTCTGCGAG
>JASGDS010000183.1:0-3147 GCA_047607025.1 Microbacterium sp. | reverse complement strand
TTCGTGGCACGGGCTCAGCAGCTGTTCAGGCGCGGTTAGACTCGGTGCCGATGACTGCTCCCCCGATCGTATCGATCGTCATGCCGCTCTTCGATGACGAGGGCACTGTCGCGGCCGCGCTGCGAAGCTGCCTGGCGCAGACACTGGCCGAGATCGAGGTGATCTGCGTCGATGATGCGTCGACGGATGGCACGGCGGAAGTCGTTGAGTCGTTCTGCGCGCGCGATGCGCGGGTGAGTCTCATTCGGCACGAACAGAACCTGTCGGCGTTCCAGGCCCGGCGCACCGGCATCCTGGCCGCCCGCGCCGACCACGTGCTGTTCCTCGACGGCGACGACGAGCTGGAACCGAAGGCGGCCGCGACGGCGCTCGCGCACGCGCAGCGCACGGGCGCGGACCTCGTCGGGTTCGGCGTGACCGTGGTCGAGAACGACGGCAGCACGGGCACCGCGTATGAGCGCAAGCTGCAGCCGGTGCACCGCTCGCTCGAGGGCGCGGAGGTGCTGCGCGGGCTCTTCCCGATCGACAAGCCGGCGCAGGGGCAGCTGTGGCGGTACCTGTTCCGCACCGCGGTGCTGCGCAACGCTCACGAGCTGCTGCCCAGAGAGCTCGTCCTGCCCCGTGTGAACGACCTGCCGCTGATGTTCCTCGTCGCCTCGCTCGCCACGAGCTACGCGTCGATCACCGACAGGCTGTATCGCTACCACTTCGGACGCGGAGGCAGCGGACAGCGGATCGAGCACGTCGAGCGCGCACAGTTCTATACGTCTGCCATCGACTCGATCGACGCCATCCGACCCGCCGTCGAGCAGCTGGCCACCGGGCGGGCGGGTGGCGAGATGCTGACCGCGGCGTACGAGTCGGCAAGGCTGTCGATCGTCGGCTACGTGTGCTTCCAGCTGATCCGCATGAGCCACAGCGGGGTGCTGGATGCGGCGCTCGCGCAGCTGCACACGGTGGCGCCCGCGCACGACATCATTCACGCGACGGCCCGGTTCTACCCCGTGGCGCTGAAGACGCTGAAGTTCCACACGCCCTGGCAGCCGCTGGCGCCGCGCGAAGCGAGCAGCATCCTGCTCACCACGTCGTCGCTGCGCACGGGCGGGGTGTCGATGGTGCTGACCACGCAGGCCCGCTACCTGCGCGACGCGGGGTACCGGGTGACGATCGCGGCGCGCGGGCCGGACAGCGACCGGACGGCCGTGCCGGACGGTGTGGCGTTCGTCGAGCTGACCGGCCGCAGTCTGACCGAACGACTGCAGAACTGGGGCGCGATCTGCCGCGAGCACGCGGTCGACCTGGTGATCGATCATCAGGTGCTGTATGCCACGCACTGGCCGGAATTCGCGCTCATGGCGCGGGCCGAAGGGGCGGCGACGATCGGCTGGGTGCACAACTTCTTCGCCAGGCCGATCTTCGACGGCAGCGACAAGCTCGAGCGGATCGAGCGCTGCGCGAACACCCTCGCGCACCTGGTCGTGCTCTCGCCGCTGGATGTCGCCTACTTCAAGCTGCGCGGCATCGCGCACACCTCGTTCGTGCCGAATCCCCCGTCTCCGCTTCTGCGGGAATCGACGGCCCCCGCGCCCAAGGCGGCGCCATCCGGTCGCATCGAGCTGGTGTGGTGGGGTCGGCTGGAACCCCGCACGAAGCAGGTGGCAGAACTGGTCGAGGTGGCGGTGCAGCTGCGCAGGCTCGAGGTCGACTTCGGCCTCACGGTGATCGGGCCCGGCTGGGATGACATGACGCCGAAGAAGCTGAACGCGCTCGCGCGCCGCCGTGGCGTGGGCGACGCGGTGCGGGCCATCGGTCCGCTGCACGGCCAGCGCCTGCTCGACGCGATCGATCGAGCGGATGCGTTCTTGTCGACGAGCATCATCGAGGGCTACCAGCTGACGATCGCCGAGGCGCAGGCGCGCGGGCTGCCCGTGTTCATGTATGAACTGCCGTGGCTGACGCTGGTGCACAACAACGAGGGAATCGTGTCTGTGCCGCAGGGCGATGCCCGCAGTCTCGCCGACCAGATCGCGAACGTGCGGAGCGACCCCGAGCGCTACACGCGGCTGTCGCAGGCGTCGCTCGTCGCGGCACAGCGTGCGATCGATGTCGACGTCGACGCCCTGTACCGGGGCGTCGTCACGGACACGCTGCCCGCTCGGTTCTCCCCCGAGCCGACCCTGAACGACGCGCAGCGGCTGCTGGGGCTCGTGACCTTCTTCGCCGATCGGTCACCGCAGAAGAACCGCTCGCGCGCGGCCGATGCATCATCGCCCGCCGCGCGCGCGTGGCAGACGGCCGCGCCGATCGGGCGGGGTGTGCTGCGGCGACTGCCCGGACTGCGCCCCCTGGCGCACCGCGCGAAGCAGTTCCTGCGCGCCTCTTGATCGGAGCGGCCACCAGGCAAAGAGAGCGGCGATGCCGCCACCGGTAGGATCGGGAACGCATCGTGGCGCGCAGCCGCCAGAACCATCCATTCGAAGGAGCCGAATGCGCACCAGGGTGTGGGACTCGGCACGTGACGCGTTCTGGCAGCTTCGCAAGAGGGTGGCGGCATCTCTCCTTCGCTTTGCACCTGCGCCCCGGCCGCTACTCACTCGCGCGGATATCGCGCCCGCTCACCCGGCAGCCCCCGACGTCACGGTCGTCATTCCGGTGTACAACTCCGCTGACTGGCTCAAGGACTGCATTACAAGCGTGCTCGCGCAGACGGGTGTCGATGTCGAAGTAGTCTGCATCGATGACGGAAGCACCGACGGTTCTGGCGACGTACTCGCCCGAATGTCTGAAACGGATCCGCGCATCATCGTGGCCACTCAGTCGAACAGCGGTCAGTCCGTCGCACGCAATGTTGGCGTGGATGCCGCTTCTGGGCGCTACATCGTCTTCCTCGACAGCGACGACTTCTGGGTGAAGAACGCTCTGGCCGATCTGGTCACGCGCGCGGATGACGATGCTCTCGATGTGCTGCTCTTCGACTGTGTCCCGTTTCTGGACGGCGACGTCGACCAGCAGACCTGGACCTGGTACTCGAAGTATTACCAGCGCTCCCGCACCTATCGGGGCGTGCGCACGGGCCCTGCTCTGATGACTGCGATGCGCCACGGCAATGACTACCGGCCGCACGTCGGCCTGTATCTGGTGCGGCGA
>JASGDS010000182.1:0-4262 GCA_047607025.1 Microbacterium sp. | reverse complement strand
ATCGTCGTCGTCCTGAGCTATCGCCAGCTCATCCGCGCCTACCCTTCCGGGGGTGGCGACTATGAGGTCGCACGCACGAACCTCGGCGAGGTTCCAGGAGTCGTCGTGGCGGCGGCTCTGCTCGTGGACTACATCCTCACCGTCGCGGTCTCGGTGGCATCGGGCGTGGACAACATCGTCTCAGCACTGCCCGAGCTGCACGCGCTGCGCGTCCCCCTCGCGGTCGCCTTCGTCGTCGTGATCATCGTCGTGAACCTGCGCGGAGTGCGGGAGGCATCCCTCGTCTTCGCGATACCGACGTACGTCTTCATCGGATCCGTCGCGGTCATGATCATCACCGCACTCATCCGCACCCTCGCAGGATCGGCGCCTGCCGCCACGAGCGCGCAGTACACCGTTCATTCCGAGAGCCTGACTCAGGCGGCGGTCATTCTGCTCGTTCTGCGCGCGTTCTCCAGCGGATGCTCCGCGCTGACGGGCGTCGAAGCGGTCTCGAATGGCGTGCCCGCCTTCCGGCGGCCTCGCGTGCGCAATGCGCAGAACACGCTCATGCTCATGGGCTCGATCTCCATCTGCCTCTTCTCCGGCCTTGTCGCACTCGCTCTCATCAGCGGCGTGCACTATGCAGAGAACCCCTGCGACCTCGTCGGATTCGACTGCAGCCAGGTGCAGCCGAGCCTCATGGCGCAGCTCGCCGCCGCGACGTTCGGCGGCGGCAGCATCCCCTTCTTCATCGTGCAGGCGGCGACTGCCTGCGTGCTGCTGCTCGCCGCGAACACGGCGTTCAACGGCTTCCCGCTGCTCGGCGCGGTGCTCGCTCGCGACGGCTATATGCCCAAGGCGCTCAACACTCGGGGCGATCGCCTGGTGTTCTCCAACGGCATGCTCATTCTGGGCGCAGCGGCGATCATCGTGCTGATCGTGTTCCAGGCGCGCCTCACCGCGCTCATCCAGCTGTACATCATCGGCGTCTTCGTCTCGTTCTCGCTCGGCCAGTTCGGGATGGTGCGGCACTGGCGTCGAGCGCTGCGTGCAGGCGGCCTGTCACCCCGTGCGCGAAGAGGCGCCGTCTCCGGCCTCGTCATCAATGCATCGGGCGCAGCCCTCACGATGCTCGTTCTCGTCGTCGTCACGATCACGAAGTTCACCCACGGCGCGTGGATCGTGTTCCTGGCCATCCCTCTGTTCTCGTTCCTCATGCTGGGCGTGCGCCGCTATTATCGCGACGTCGAGCAAGAGATCGCGGTCGACGACTGCACGCATTTCGGGGCGGATGGCGATGTCGCGCTCGTGCTCGTGAGTCGGCTGCAGAAGCCGGTGGTGAAGGCGGTGGACTACGCGATCGCCGCGAACCACACCACGGCCTTCGCGCTGCACATCGCGGTCGACGAATCCAGCGTCGCCGACCTGAAACGCGAGTGGGAGAGCCACCGGATGCCGCTGCCGCTCGTGATCGTCGATTCGCCCTACCGTGCGCTCGCCGACCCTGTGGTGCAGTTCATCGAGCAGTACCGAGAGAAGCACGGCGCCGCCGTGTTCACGGTGTACCTGCCGCAGTACATCGTGGGGCACTGGTGGGAGACGTTCCTGCACAACAGGCGCGCACGGCGCCTCGCCTCGCATCTCATGCTGGTGCACGGCGTGTCGATCACGCTCGTGCCCTGGCTGCTCGACTCGTCCGAGCTGATCTACGGCCGCCGATCACGCCCGCTGCCTGGACAGGATCGCGCCGGGACGCACGCGGCATAGGATTCCGCACATGGCTGAGTCACGTGACCCTCGCACCGGGCTGCCGCGCACCGAAGGTCAGGCACTGGGGCGGCTGCGAATCATCGCTGGTTTCGTCGTCACCCTCGTCGTCGGTCCCCTGCTGACCCTGCTGCTGCTCGCCCTGCGCTCCCCGGAGTCGATCACGGCGGAGGTGCTCTCCTACCAGCTGCTGGTCGTCGTCGTCGCCCTCGTCGGCGGTCTGCGCCCGGCCGTCTTCGCCGCGGTGCTGAGCGGAATCGCGCTCGACGTGCTGTTCGTCGCGCCCCAGTTCAGCATCACGATCGAGCATCCGCTGCATGTCGTCGCGCTGACCCTCTACGTGGTGATCGCGGTGCTTGTGAGCCTGATCGTCGACCAGGCGGCCAGGCGCGCGCGTTCAGCCGCCCGCGCGACGGCCGAGGCCGAGATGCTCACGGCGATCGCCGGAAACGTGCTCCGAGGCGAGAGCGCGGCCCTTGCCGTCGTCACCCACACACGGGAGGCCTTTCGGCTGACGGGTGTGCGCCTGGTCGCGCCGGATGGCACGGTCATCGCGCGCGATGGTGAACCCGTGCCGGATGGCCGAGTGCAGCTCATCCCGGTGGGCGACGGGCCGCGCGCAACGCTCGAACTGCATGGCGAGCCCGTCGACCATGACTCCCGGCGACTGCTCGATGTGGTCGTGGCTCAGCTCGCCGCCATCCTGGAGCACACCGACCTCACCCAGACCGCCCGGCAGGCCGAGGCGCTCGCCGAGACCGACCAGGTGCGCACGGCGCTGCTCTCCGCCCTCAGCCACGATCTGCGCAGGCCGCTTGCCGCCGCGGTTGCGGCTGTCGGCGGCCTTCGCGCGTCGGGCTCGCTCTCCGTGAACGACAGGGAGGAGCTGCTGCAGACGGCCGACGAGAGCCTCGGAATGCTGTCGACGCTGATCACCGACCTGCTGGATGTCAGCCGCGTGCAGGCGGGAGTGCTGGCGGTTTCGCTCGCCCCCACAGATGCCGCAGGGGCGGTGCTCTCGGCGCTCGACGAGATCGGCGTCGTTCCCGGCGGCATCGACCTCGATCTCGACGAATCCCTCCCTCCTCTCCTCGCCGACCCCGTGCTGCTGCAGCGTGTGCTGGTGAACCTGCTTCTCAACGCCATCCGGTATTCGCCGCCCGATGCTCGTGTACGCATCTCACTCTCGCGCAACGGTGATCAGGGGCGGATTCACGTGATCGACCACGGCCCCGGCATCCCGTCGCAGCGTCTCGGCGAGGTGTTCGAACCGTTTCAGCGGCTGGGCGACGTCGACAACTCGACGGGTCTCGGCCTCGGTCTCGCACTCTCCCGCGGTTTCACCGAGGGGATGGGAGGGACGCTCACCCCGCAGGACTCCGCAGGTGAGGGTCTGACCATGACCGTCTCGCTTCCGCTCGCGATCGGGTCGGACGAGAGGAGAATCGAGACGTGAGGGTGCTCATCGCCGACGACGATCCGCAGATCCTTCGCGCGCTGCGCATCACGCTGACCGCGCACGGCTACGACATCGAGACGGCGGGCGATGGCCAGGCGGCGATCACCGTCGCCACCCAGACGCGGCCGGACGCCATCCTGCTCGATCTCGGCATGCCCGCACTCGATGGCGTGTCCGTCATTCACGCCCTGCGCGGGTGGACGGACGCGCCGATCATCGTGGTGTCCGGCCGCACGGGGTCCGCCGACAAGGTCGAGGCACTGGATGCCGGTGCCGACGACTACGTCACCAAGCCGTTCCAGATCGATGAGCTGCTGGCACGATTGCGGGCGCTGGCGCGGCGCGCGAGCAGAACGGAGGATGTGGCGCTCGTGCGGTTCGGCGACGTCGAAGTCGACCTTGCGGCGAAGCTCGTGACGCGGGAGGGAGCTCGCGTGCACCTCACGCCGACGGAGTGGCGCATTCTCGAGCAGCTCTGCCGCCATCCCGGCGCCCTGGTCACCAGGCAAGAGCTGCTGAAAGCGGCGTGGGGCGTCGAGCAGGCGGCCGATTCCGGCTTCGTGCGCCTCTACATCTCGCAGCTGCGCCGCAAGCTCGAACCCGATCCTGCAGCGCCCGTGCACCTCACGACCGAAACCGGCATGGGTTACCGCCTCGTCGTCTGACCCGGCGACACGCGCTTTTCACGACGAAAGGCGACGCGGCAGCGAGCCTCTCACGTCGAACTTGACCTCTCGCCGGGAACCAGACCTCTCGTCTCACGCGAAGCCGACGAAGCCATCCAGGGCGAGCTCGCGGATGGCCGGGAGCAGGGCGCCGGAGAGCGCCGTCTCGTCGGTCTGCAGCAGCTCGGCCAGGGCGCCGATGATCTGGCCGACGGCGAGGTCGCCATCGCACGCGCCGATGAATCCCGCGAGCGCGGGGTCGGCCTGCACCGAGCGTGCGAAGCCGCCGCCCTGACGCAGTTCGATCGCGCTCGGGTCCTCGGCGCCGGGCAGATAGTGCCGCTGCTCGGTGACATCGGGTGCCACGCGCAGGTGCTCGCGCAGCAGTT
>JASGDS010000181.1:0-6275 GCA_047607025.1 Microbacterium sp. | reverse complement strand
GTCGGAGTTGAAGATGTACGAGCCGGAGTCGATGAGGAAGTTCACACCGCTCGCGCCAGGCCCGCCGGGGTTCGTCAGCAGCGACCCCTTCGAGGTGCCCGTCGCCGGCTGCCGGATGACCGCGAGGTCGATCGTGTCGCCGCCGGGGTCGCTCCAGTCGAGCGGCGCGGTGACCGTGGTGCACTCGAACCCGGTCGAGCAGGAGTCCCAGGTGATCTGCTGGCCGTAGTACTCCATCAGGTCGTCCGACACGCCATCCGTCGCCGGCGCCTTCGTCTCGCCAGGACTGCTCGACGAGGACGTGGTGGGGATGTGCGTGTACAGACAGCCGGACAGCGCGACGGATGCCGCGGCGAGCATCGCGAGGGCCGCGACAGGACGCGCGTATCGGTGGGAGCGGGTCATGGTTTCCTTCCGCTGAGGATGGTCACGAGCAGTGATTCCAGCGCGAGCGCCGGCTGCACATTGCGTTCGATCGCGGCGCGTGTGTCTGCCAGATCGTCGAGCACGACGAGGGTGCGCTCCGGCTTCCACACCGACGCAATGCGCCGAAGATCATCTGCGAGTTCGAAGTTGATGAGGCTGTCATCGCGCCCGAGCTGCAGCATGATGACGTCGCGGTAGAGCGACTGCAGATCGGTGAGCACGCGGTCGATGCCGTCGTGCAGGCTGCGCTTGGCGCGGCGCTTCTGGTCCTCTTCCAGGGCGTTCAGCTGCGAGCGCACCGCGGGCGGGATGCGCCCGCCCTCTTCGACGCCGACCGTGCGCAGCAGGGATGCCCGTTCGGTCTCGTCGCGCTCGCCTGTCAGGGTCTTCGCGTCGTCGGTCGCGGCGGCCACGATCTCTGCGGCGACGTCGACGACGTCGGTCACGCTGCGCACGCGCATCACGGCGCGCAGGGTGGCATCGCGACGATCGCGGGCGGCGGCATCCGTCGCCAGGCGCTGCGCCATGCCGATGTGCCGCTGGGCGAGGCGGGCGGCCTGCTCGGCCGATGCCTCGTCGATGTCGGTGCGCTGACGCAGCAGCGCGGCGACGTCTGCGACCTCCGGCTCGCGCAGCCGCAGCACGCGCACGCGCGAGCGGATGGTCGGCAGCAGGTCGGCGTCGCTCGGCGCGCACAACAGCCACACCGTCTCGGGCGGCGGCTCCTCCAGTGCCTTCAGCAGCACATTCGAGGTGCGCTCGGGCATCCGGTCTACGTCTTCGACGAGCATCACGCGGTGGCGCCCGGCGGCGGGCGAGAGATAGGAGCGTGCGGCGAGCGCACGGGCATCCTCGATCTTGATGACGACGCCTTCGGTCTTCAGCACCGTCAGGTCGGGGTGCGTGCCCGCGAGCACCTGCCGCATCGTGTTCTCGTCGCCTTCACCCTCGGCGATGAGCGCGGCGGCGAACGCCCGAGCGAGCACCGAGCGACCCGAACCGGGCGGGCCGGTGATCAGCCATCCGTGCGCGAGCGCCGCGTCGTCGCTCGCCGCAGTGCGCAGAATGTCGACGGCGGCATCCTGCCCCCACACCTCGCCCCACGGCAGCACGGGCGCGGCCACCGAAGTCATTGCCCCACTCTACCGGCGCGCCCTGACACCCCGCCGCACCGCCGCTTGGGGGCAGCACGGAGGCTCGCACACTGCACGGGAGCTCGCAGACAGCGCGTGACACGCGCAGTGCGGGAGCGTTCGCGCAGTCTCACGCGATCCGGCTCCTCACACTGCGCCGCGGCTCGCAGGCTGCGTCGGGGCCTCGAAACAGCGTCGGGGCTCGCACACTGCATCGGGGCTCCGAAACAGCGCGTGACACGCGCAGTGCGGGAGCGTTGGTGCTGTTTCAGAGGAAGGGAGTGACGCGGGCCTGGATGGCCTCGGCCAGCTGCTCGGGCGGAAGAGTCGCGTCGAGAACCAGGAAGCGCGAGGGCTCGGCAGCCGCGAGCGCGAGGAACGCCGCGCGCACGCGCTCGTGGAACTCGGCCTTCTCCGCCTCCAGCCGGTCGAACGGCTTGTCGTCGGCGTCGAGCCTCGCCCGCGCCGCGGCCGGGTCGAGATCGAGCAGCGCCGTGACATCCGGCAGCGCACCATCGGTGGCCCACAGCGACAGCCCGCGCACCTCGTCGGCGTCGAGCACACGACCCGCGCCCTGATAGGCGACGGACGAGTCGAGGTAGCGGTCCTGGATGACCACCTCGCCACGCTCGAGCGCGGGACGCACGACGCAGGCGACATGGTGCGCGCGATCGGCCGCGTACAGCAGCGCCTCGGCACGGGGGGCGATGTCACCGCGGTGGTGCAGCACGATGTCGCGGATGAGCACGCCGACGTCGCTGCCGCCGGGCTCCCTCGTGCGCACGACCGTGCGGCCGAGGCCCGTCAGCCACTCCTCCAGCAGCCGCGCCTGCGTCGACTTTCCGACACCGTCGCCGCCCTCGAGCGTGACCCAGAGCCCTGACGTCACTTCTTCTTCGCCGCCGGCTTCTTCGTCGTGCGCTTCGCCGGAGCCTTGCGCGCCGGCCGCTTGGCCGGACCCTTCGCGCGCTTGTCGGCGAGCATCTGCACGGCTTTCTCGAAGGTCACGTCGTCGACGCTCTCGCCGCGCGGGATGGTCACGTTCGTCTCGCCGTCGGTGACGTACGGCCCGAAACGGCCATCCCGTACCCTGATCGGCTTGCCGCTGACGGGGTCGGCGTCGAACTCCTTGAGCGCACTGGAGGCGCGACGGGCGCCGTACTTCGGCTGCGCGTAGATCTCAAGCGCCTGCTCAAGGGTGACGTCGAAGATCTGACTCTCGCTCTCGAGCGAGCGCGAGTCGGCGCCCTTCTTGAGGTACGGCCCGAAACGGCCGTTCTGCGCCGTGATCTGCTCGCCAGACTCAGGATCCTCCCCCACCACACGCGGCAGCGACAGCAGCCGCAACGCGGTGTCGAGGTCGACCATCTCTGGCGACATGCTCTTGAACAGGGATGCCGTGCGCGGCTTGGGCGCGGCCTCCTTCTTCGTGCCGCGTTTCTTGGGTGCTTCGACAGGCTCAGCAACCGGTGCGACTTCGCCGGTACTCGCGTCGACGGAGGCATCCTCCGCCGCACCGGGCTCCTGCTCCTGCACGTAGGGGCCGAAGCGGCCATCCCTCACGACGATGAGCTTGCCGTTGTCCGGGTTCTCGCCCAGCACGCGCTCGGTGGCGACCGGCGCGTCGATCAGCTCCTGCGCCTTGGCCGCCGTCAGTTCGTCCGGCGCCAGATCCTCCGGCACGTTGACGATGCGCGGCTTCGCGTCTGGATGCTCGGGGTCGGTCACCTCGAGGTACGGTCCGTAGCGGCCGAGGCGCAGCACCGCGGTGTCGGTGATGCGGGTGGAGTTGATGGCGCGCGCGTCGATCTCGCCGAGGTTGTCGACGATCGTGCGGAGGCCCGGATGCTCGCCGCCGCCGAAGTAGAACTGCTTGAGCCAGTCGACGCGCTGCTGCTCGCCGCGGGCGATCGCGTCGAGCTCATCCTCCAGCTCGGCGGTGAAGTCGTAGTCGACGAGCTCGGCGAAGTGATCCTCGAGCAGTCGCACGACGCTGAACGCCAACCAGGTGGGAACGAGCGCCTGACCGCGCTTGACGACGTAGCCGCGGTCGAGGATGACGCCGATGATGCTCGCGAAGGTCGATGGACGACCGATGCCCTTCTCCTCCAGGGCCTTGACGAGGCTCGCCTCGGTGTAGCGCGGCTTCGGCGTGGTCTCGTGGCCCTTGGCCTCGGAGTCGCGCAGCGCGACCGTGTCACCCTCCGCAACCTTCGGCAGCGACTGCGACGCGGCGGCGTCCTCGTCGTGACGCTTCTCGTCTCGCCCCTCTTCATAGGCCTCGAGGAAGCCCTTGAAGGTGTAGACCGTGCCGGACGCGGTGAGCTCGACCGGCGTGCCATCGGCATCCGCGGCGATCGTCACGGTCGTCGTCTCGAACTTGGCGTCGGCCATCTGGCTGGCGACCGTGCGCTTCCAGATGAGGTCGTACATGCGCTGCTCGTCGCGGCCGAGATCGCCCGCCACCTGCTTGGGCGTGCGGAAGGTGTCACCAGAGGGCCGGATGGCCTCGTGCGCCTCCTGCGCATTCTTCGACTTCGACGCGTAGACGCGGGGCTTCAGCGGCACCGACTTCTCGCCGTACAGGGCGACGGCCTGGTCGCGCGCCGCGCTGATCGCCTGCGACGACAGGTTCGTCGAGTCGGTGCGCATATAGGTGATGTATCCGCGCTCGTACAGGCTCTGCGCGACCGACATCGTGGTCTTCGCGCTCATGCCGAGTTTGCGGCCTGCCTCCTGCTGCAGCGTCGAGGTGGTGAAGGGGGCGTACGGACGGCGCGTGCCCGGCTTCGCCTCGACGCTCGTGACCGTTCCTGTGCCTGCGGCGTCGATGGCCGCCGCGAGCGCGGTCGCCCGCTTCTCGTCGAGCACGACGACGGCGCGCTTGAGCTCGCCCTTGTCGTCGAAGTCGCGTCCGATGGCGAGCGGCGCACCGTCGATGCGCACCAGGCGCACCGCGAAGTCGGAGGCGTCACGGGCGGCAGTGGCATCGATGCCCCAGTACGACGCCGAGATGAAGGCCATCCGCTCGCGCTCGCGGTCGACGACCATCCTGGTAGCCGCCGACTGCACACGACCGGCGCTGAGTGCCTGCCCGTTCGAGGTCGTGCCGATCTTGCGCCACAGCACGGGCGAGACGTCCCAGCCGTACAGCCGGTCGAGGATGCGCCTGGTCTCCTGCGCGTCGACGAGCGCGAGGTCGAGTTCACGCGTCTTGCCGACGGCATCGCGGATGGCGTCCGGCGTGATCTCGTGGAACACCATGCGCTTGACGGGAACCTTGGGCTTGAGCGTCTCGAGCAGGTGCCACGCGATGGCCTCGCCCTCGCGGTCTTCATCCGTTGCGAGCAGCAGCTGGTCGGCGCCCTTGAGCGCCCGCTTGAGCTCGGAGACGGTCTTCGTCTTGCGGTCGCTGACGACGTAGTAGGGGTCGAAGCCGTTGTCGATGTCGATTGAGTAACGACCGTAGGCGGCGCGATCCTTCTCGGGGATGTCGCGCTTGTCTGCGAGGTCGCGGATGTGTCCGACGGAGCTGAGCACCTCGTAGCCATCGCCGAGATAGCCCTGGATGGAGCGCATCTTGGTGGGCGACTCGACGATCACCAGGGTTCTGCTTGCGGTGGGCTTTGATTCAGCCACGGAACATCCTCTCTTCGATGCACACCATACACATAGACAGCGGCGAGTGCGCACAGCATCGTGCTCATCATGCCGGGGGCGGGCCCGCTCGGGCAGCGGCCGCGACCTCGAATCCGTCGAAGGCAGTGCGCACTTCGACGGTGGCGATGAGCCCTTCGACTGTACAAGACGCGACTATGGCTCCGCTTATTCCCGCGACCTCGGCGGCGAGCTCGCACGGGTCGCCCGAGACCGCGCCGCTCGCGGCGTCGGCCGCGGCGAGGGCCGCAGCATCGGCGATACCCGCCACGCGCTGACTCTCCGCGGCGGCGCCTCCGACCGCGGCCAGCCCCAGCATGAGCACGGCGGTCGAGGCGACCATGCCGGCAGCAAGTGCTGTTCCCGCCATCACAGGCCTCCCGCGAGCGCGCAGCTGGAGGCCTCCAGCGGCAGCGTGAACCCGCCGAGCTGCACCTCGCCAGATGCGGTGGCGCACACCAGGTCGTCCGAGTTCGACACCGCCAGCACACCGCCCACCGCGGCCACGACTCCCGCGGCGCGCCCCGTGTCCTCACCTCGCGCGAGCAGCCTCGCGGCGTCCGCCGCGGCATCCTGCAGCCGCACCTGCGCGGCCCCGGCGGAGAGCGCGCCGATGCCGAGGAGGACGATGAGCACGACGGCGGGCAGCGCGACCGCGAGCTCCGCGGCCACGGCGCCTCGGTCGTCCGCCCGCCGTCGAGCGCTCATCAGGGCACCGTGAGGGCGCGGTGCACGAGATCCATCAGGATCCCCTTCACCTCACCCGATCGCATGATCGCCACGAGGACGCCGGCGAAGGCGACGGCCGCCATCGTGACGATCGCGTACTCCGCAGTGGATGCTCCGCGATCGTCGTGCAGCAGGTCGATGATGTCAGTCATCTGTGCTCCTTTCCTTGGGGGTTGCAGTAGGCGGTCTGGATCATCCGGGCAGGCCGGACAGCGGCATCGTCTGGATGACGCTCAGCATCATGGGCGCCACACCCAGCAGCAGGAAGGCGGGCAGGGTGCACACGCCGAGCGGCAGCAGCAGGCGCGAGCCGAGCCGTCCGGCGATGAG
>JASGDS010000180.1:0-3784 GCA_047607025.1 Microbacterium sp. | reverse complement strand
TCGGTCTCGTAGACACCGTGCGTCGACGGGTAGGTGATCATGAGGGCGGACAGCGTGTCGGCATGCTGCGCGATCTTGGCCCTGAGATCGGCCAGATCGACGTTGCCCTGCTCGTCGCAGGCGACGACCACCACGCGCATACCGGCGAGCACCGCGGATGCCGCATTCGTGCCGTGCGCGCTGGACGGGATGAGGCAGACGTCGCGGTCGACGTCGCCGCGCGAGCGGTGGTAGGCCCGAATGGCGAGGAGTCCGGCGAGCTCGCCCTGCGAACCCGCGTTCGGCTGCAGCGACACCGCGTCGTAGCCGGTGAGATCGGCGAGCCACGCCTCCAGCTGGGCGATCAGCTCGAGGTACCCGGCGGTGTCCGAGGCGGGGGCGAACGGATGGACCCTGCCGAACTCGGGCCAGGTGATCGCCGCCATCGCGGTGGCGGCATTGAGCTTCATGGTGCACGAGCCGAGTGGAATCATGCCGCGGTCGAGCGCGTAGTCCTTGTCGGCGAGGCGCTTGAGGTAGCGCATCATGGCCGTCTCGGAGTGGTGCTCGTGGAACACGGGGTGCGTGAGGAACTCGTCGGTGCGGCGGAGGTCCTCCGGCAGCGCGGGGGCCACTTCGACAGGCTCAGTGACCGATACAGGCTCAGTGACCAATACAGGCTCAGTGACCAATACAGGCTCAGTGACCGAGAACCGGTCACTGAGCCTGTCGAAGTGCGCACCGAACGCCGTCGCGACGGCCGCGAGGTCGTCGAGGGTCGTCGCCTCGCCGATGGAGACGCCGACCGTGTCGTCGTCGACGAGACGCAGCTGCACGCCCGCCTCGTGCGCGGCCTCGACGATGGATGCCGCGCGCCCTGGCGCCGAGACCTGGAACGTGTCGAAGAAGGCGACGTCGGGTACCGTCACCCCGCCCGACGTCAGCATCGCGCGCAGCAGCGCGGTCTTCCGGGCGACCTCGGAGGCGATCCGGCGCAGACCATCCGGCCCGTGATAGACGGCGTACATCGCGGCCATGACCGCGAGCAGCACCTGCGCGGTGCAGATGTTCGAGGTGGCCTTCTCGCGGCGGATGTGCTGCTCGCGCGTCTGCAGCGCGAGCCGATACGCACTGTTCCCGTCGGCATCCTGAGAGACGCCGACGAGGCGCCCTGGCAGCTGGCGCTCGAGGCCCTGCCGCACCACCATGTAGCCGGCGTGCGGGCCGCCGAAGCCGAGCGGAACACCGAAGCGCTGCGTCGAGCCGACGACGATGTCGGCGCCGAGCGAGCCGGGCGAGGCGACGAGCGTGAGCGCGAGGATGTCGGCGGCGACCACCGCCTGACCGCCCGCGGCGTGCACCGCGTCGATGGTGCTCGCGGGGCTCCACACGCGCCCGGAAGCGCCGGGGTACTGGATGAGCGCGCCGAAGAGGGCGTCTGGCACCTTGTCACCCGCGCCGAAGTCGACCTCGACGAGCTCGATGCCGACGGCCTCGGCACGCACGCGCAGCACGGCCTTCGTCTGCGGCAGCGCATCGGCGTCGACCGCGAACACGCTTTCGGTCCCGGTGGCCCGTCCTGTTGCCTGTCCTGTTGCCCGTCCTGAGCCTGTCGAAGGGCCTGTCGAAGGGCCTGTCGAAGGGCTTGTCGAAGGACGTGTCGCGCGTCGCGCCAGAAGCATCGCCTCGGCCGCGGCCGTGGCCTCATCGAGCATCGACGCATTCGCGACGGGCAGCCCCGCGAGGTCGGCGACCATCGTCTGGAAGTTCAGCAGCGCCTCGAGCCGGCCCTGCGAGATCTCGGGCTGATACGGCGTGTAGGCGGTGTACCAGGACGGGTTCTCGAGCACGTTGCGCTGAATGACCGACGGCGTGAGGGTGTCACTGTAGCCGAGGCCGATCATGGGCGTGAGCACGCGGTTCTTCGACGCCAGCGCCCGCAGTTCGGCAAGCGCCGCCGCCTCGCTGATGCCCGTGGCGGGAATGGCCGCCCCCGCCTCACCGAGCCCCGTGATGACGGCGGGGATGCCCGTGCCGTCTCCGACGAGCGCAGCCATTCGCTGCCGGTCGGCATCGGACGTGCCGATGTGTCGTGACGCGTATGCCTGTGTCACGCCTCGCCGCCCGTGAGCTCGAGGTAGGCGGCCCGGTCGAGCAGTTCGGGAAGGGGACCCGTCAGCTCGATCTGCACCAGCCATCCCCCCTCGAACGGCGAGGAGTTCACGAGCGAGGGATCGGAGTCGACCTCGCCGTTCAGGTCGATGACCGTGCCGTCGACGGGCGAGTACAGTTCTGAGACCGACTTGGTCGACTCGATCTCGCCCATCACCTGCCCCGCGGTCACCTCGGCGTTGTCGGCGGGCAGGTCGACGAACACGACGTCGCCCAGCTGCTCGGCGGCGTAGTCGGTGATCCCGACCGTGACGACGATGGCTCCGCCCGTCGACGAGTCGATGCGCACCCACTCGTGCTCGCGGGTGTACTTGAGGTCATTGAGGTCGGTCATGAGCGTTCCCTTCGATAGAACGGCAGATCGGTGATGCTGGCTGGAATGCGTGTGCCGCGTACGTCGATGGTGAGATCTTCCCCGGTCGCTGCGGCCTGTCCTGTTGCCTGTCCTGTTGCCTGTCCTGAGCCTGTCGAAGGGCCTGTCGAAGGGCCTGTCGAAGGGCCTGTCGAAGCGGCTGAGAGGTAGGCGAGGGCGATCGGATGGCCGAGCGTCGGGCTGAGCGCGCCGCTCGTGATCTCGCCCACGCGCTCCTCGCCCCGGTAGACGCCGTAGCCCGCGCGCCCCGCGCGGCGCCCCTCGGCGGTGAGCCCGACGAGCACGGGTGCGTCAGGCCGCGGCTCGAGTGCGGCCCGCCCGACGAAGTCACCGGTGTCGACGACGACCCGACCGAGCCCCGCCTGCGCCGGGATGACATCGAGCGTCAGCTCGTGGCCGTACAGCGGCATTCCCGCTTCCAGGCGCAGCGTGTCGCGGGCGGCGAGCCCGCACGGCACGAGTCCGTGCGGGGCACCGGCATCCGTGACGGCCTGCCAGAGCGCGGCGGCCTGCGCGTTGGGAATGAGCAGCTCGAAGCCGTCCTCCCCCGTGTAACCGGTGCGAGCGATGAGCAGCGGTGCGCCGGCGAAGGTGGCGTCCGCCCAGGCGTAGTACCGCTGCTCGCCCCAGGGCACGCTCACCCCGGTGATGCCTGCGGTGCCCGCCAGGATGGCCTCGGCGGCCGGACCCTGCACCGCGATGAGCGCGTACAGGTCGGTCACGTCGCCCAAGAGCACACCGCGGAAGCCACCGGTCGCTGCGGCCTGTCCTGTTGCCTGTCCTGTTGCCTGTCCTGAGCCTGTCGAAGGGCCTGTCGAAGGGCCTGTCGAAGTGCGGGCGCTCAGCGCGTTGCGCACCGCTTCACGGTTGCCGGCGTTCGCGATCACGAGGAATCGGTCATCCGCGAGGCGGTAGACGATGACGTCGTCGATGATGCCGCCGTCCTCGGCCAGCACGAGCGAGTACTTCGCCTTGCCGACCTTCAGCGCCGACAGGCGCCCGGCGAGCGCGTAGTCGAGGAACTGCCCCGAGCACGCACCGGACACGGTGAACTCGGCCATGTGCGAGATGTCGAAGATGCCGGCGGCCTGCCGTACCGCGTGGTGTTCGGCGAGGTCGGAGGAGTAGCGAACAGGCATCGACCATCCGCCGAAATCGGTGAAGGACGCACCGAGCGACTCATGCACCGCCTGCAGTGGCGAGGGTCTGGACATCGAGGAACTCCCATCGTGGGCACAGCGTGACCGGCCGCGCGTCGAG
>JASGDS010000179.1:0-4989 GCA_047607025.1 Microbacterium sp. | reverse complement strand
GCACGAAGCGATCGCCTGGAACCGGCCCGCCGACGTCTACGCCGGCCTCGCCGATCCCACCATCCCCAACTTCGAAATCGAAGAAACCCTGCCAACAACTTGACGCGGGACAATGCCCTTGACGACCTCGGTGGCGAGGTTGCGGGAGTAGAACTCGGCGATCGTGGACATGATGCCGTGCAGCAGCATCCCGGATGGGGTCTCGTCGATGTTCTCCGTCGCCGAGACGAGCATGACGCCGGCTTCTTGGAGGGCGAAGTGGATGGCGACGTCGTCGGCACGGTTGCGGGCGAGGCGGTCGACCTTGTGGACGATGCAGTACGCGACCTTATGAGCCTTCACGTACTGGATCATCCGCTGCAGCGCCGGCCGATGGGCGCTCTTGGCGGACTCGCCGGCGTCGACGAACTCCTCGACGATGACCGCGCCGAGCGTGTCGGCCTTGCGCTGGTTCGCGTCGCGCTGGGCGGGGATGGAGAAGCCCTCGTCCTTGCCGCCCTTCTCGGCCTGCTCCTTCGTGGAGGCCCGCAGGTACGACACGACGAGGGCCTCACCCGACGGCATCCGGGAGGTGTCCGGCGCCGGGCTGCTGGCCAGGAGCGTCATGACGCCACCACCCGGACGGCGGGCGGGGTGGGTGTGGGGTTGCGGTGGGTGCGCATGCGGGATGCCACCTTTCACTCGACTCAACCAAACTCTCAGCAGACCCAAGCGCACCACATCGACGAATGGGCCAAAGGCGGCCGAACCGACGTCGAACGCGGCATCAGCCTGTGCCGACACCACCACATGCAGCTCCATGCCGCCCACGCGCACATCAGCCGCCACCGCCTCGGCGACTTCATCCTGCATCAAGCAGGACACCCGCCCACACCCCTGCGCATCAAGATCACCCTCCGCTACGCCTGGAACGACCCACCCCCGCACGCCCTCGCCGCATAACCACGACACCCGCACGCCACAAGCAGGGAAGGCGGGCCCACCGTCTGCACCCCGAAAACTCCACAGCGGACCCGCGCGGGACCCGCGCGCGGCGCACCGAAGGCGAAATGACGCGTCTATCAGCAGCACTGGATAGTCTGAAAGCTCGAATCACCGACGGAGGAACTCTCCATGCCAGACGATGATGCAGGCCTGAGCGCGCAGATTCACGCCGACGGGTCAGCCGTGTTCACCGTCGACGAGACGCCGCAGCAGATCGCGACGACGCGCGTCGAAGACGCCCGCCGCGAGATCGTGAGGCGGGCAGCCGAGATCGCCGCGGTGATCGACGCGCCGATGCCGCTCGTCGTGAACGAGCCGGATGGCTCCTGGCCGATGATCGTGCATCCGGATGGCCGCGTCGACTCGGATGAAGGGGCCTCCACCCCCCGTCGTGCGCAGACAGACGAAGCCACCTCGGGCCGACGCCGTCGCACGACGCTTCCTGCAGACATCCCGCCGCGTCCCGAGGTCGTGCCACCGGTGACCGAGTCGGTCGAGCAGTCGGCCATTCCGCCGCGTCCACCGCTTCCCACGCCCGTCCCCGTGCCCTCCGTGCCGAAGGAGGCCATCCCGCCGGTTCCCCCGCTGCCGACCAGCGACCCGCAGCCTGCACAGGAACCAGAACCGGAGCCTGCCCCCGCGCCCCGACAGCCCGAGCAGCCGGTCGCGGTGACGATTCCGCCGGTGCCCGAGCCGCCCGACGGCGCAACCACATCTCGCTCCTCGTTCGTGAAGCCGACCTTCGCGACCTCCGAGCCGAAGCCGGAGGTGACCGAGCGCGCCGTGCGATCGTCCTTCCTCGACGCGACGTCGGATGTGCGGGGTGAGGCAGCCACGCAGAGCGTGCGAGGACTGTTCAACCGCATCACGGG
Source organism: Microbacterium sp. (assembly GCA_047607025.1). Taxonomy (GTDB): domain Bacteria; phylum Actinomycetota; class Actinomycetes; order Actinomycetales; family Microbacteriaceae; genus Microbacterium. The sequence goes on along the minus strand of JASGDS010000179.1, from coordinate 3,133 downwards.
CGCGCACCTCTCCCCCGGCGCCGCCGAGCGGGCCGAGCGCGAGGACCGCGCCACCGTTGCCGGCAACTGGACGGGAGCGCGCACGATCGCGGTCGTCAACGCCAAGGGCGGCTCGGGCAAGAGCCCCTCGACCGCACTGCTCGCTGCGACCTTCGCCCGCTTCGGCGGCGCGGGAGTGCTCGCCTGGGACAACAACCAGACGCGAGGCACCCTCGGATGGCGCACCGAACAGAGCCAGCACGAGGCGACGCTGCACGATCTGCTGCCAGAGACCGAGCGCCTGCTGCAGCCGTCAGCGCAGGCCGGCGACCTGGCGAAGTACGTGCACCATCAGACGCGCGACCGCTTCGATGTGCTGCGCTCGCAGCCGCTGAATCTCGCCGAGCTGCAACGCCTGAGCGGCGAGGACGTCGATCGCATCCACGCCGTCGCGTCGAAGTACTATCGCCTGATCGTGATGGACTCGGGCAACGACGAGGCCGACCCTGTCTGGCTGCGGATGATCGACCACACCGACCAGATCGTGCTCGCGACGAACACACGGCCGGAGCACGCCGAAGCGGGCGCCCTGCTGCTCGAAGCGCTCACCGAGCGCGACGAGCGCTCCGCCGCCCTCGCGAAGAATGCCGTGACGATCATCAGCCAGGCCGATGCCAAGGCATCGAACGCCGAGGTGCGCAAGATCGTCGACGGCTTCACGCCGCTCGTGCGCGAGGTCGCCTTCGTGCCCTACGACGTCGCGCTCGTCGACGGTCAGCTCGCGCTGAGCACGCTCAAGCCCGTGACCCAGCGCGCGTGGCTCGGGGCGGCAGCCGCCGTCGCACGGGGGCTCTGAACCGCTTCACGAAGCAGCGAGGTGCGGGCGATCTGCCGCAGATACCCGCCGAGCGCCCGCGCCTGTCGCCCCTGTGGAAGCTGTCGATGAGGTGCTGGTCGTTCGTGCAGGAGTGAAGAATCGCGGAACTCATGAAATCAGTCGAGCCGCACGACGTCCGTGACGCGCACGACCGCGGTTCCGGCCTCGGCCGATGCCGCAAGGCCGACCTCGGCGCGAATGCGCCAGTCGCGATCGCCGTCCGGGTCGTCGATGATCTGCTCCACCCGCCAGACGGATGGCCCCTCAGAGATGCGACACAGCGCGGGCGAGCGGGCGGCGCCATCCACCCCGATCGCATCGTGCTCGGCGTAGTAGCGGTCGAGCGCCTCAGGCCACCCGGCCTCCGGGTCGAGCTCGACGAGATCGCCGTCGCGCTCCAGGGCCGCCAGCTGCACGCGCCGGAACATCTCGTTGCGCACGAGCACCGTGAACGCCCGCCGGTTCTGCACGACGGATGGCGGTGCGGGCGGCAGCACAGCGGCATCCGGCGTCCCCTCGGGCGGCTCATCGAGGCCCGCCGCCAGCGCCTCCCACTCGTCCACGAGGCTCGAATCGACCTGCCGCACGAGCTCCCCGAGCCAGGCGATGATGTCTTCGAGGCCCTCGGTGCGCGCCTCGGCGGGCACCGTCTGGCGCAGCGCCCGGTAGGCGTCGGACAGGTAGCGCAGCACGAGCCCCTCGCTGCGGCCGAGCTGATACCAGCTCACGAACTCGGCGAACGACATCGCCCGCTCGAACATGTCCCGCACGACCGCCTTGGGGCGAAGCTCGAAGTCGCGCACCCACGGCTGCGACGACGCGAACACCTCGAACGACTGCGCCAGCAGCTCGGCGAGCGGCTTCGGGTAGGTCACGTTCTCGAGCAGCGCCATCCGCTCGTCGTACTCGATGCCCTCCTGCTTCATCGCGGCGACCGCCTCGCCTCGTGCCTTGAACTCCTGCAGCGACAGGATGGCCCGCGGATCATCGAGCGTCGCCTCGATGATGCTCACCACGTCGAGCGGGTAGTCGTCCGAGGCGCTGTCGAGCAGCTCGACCGCCGCGAGCGCGAACGGTGAAAGCGGCTGGTTGAGGGCGAAATTCGGCTGCAGGTCGACCGTGAGGTGCACGTCTGGCGTGGATTCCACGATGCCCGCATCGCGCAGCGTGCGGAAGATCGAGAGCGCGCGCCTGGCGAGCGCGTACTGCTCGGCGCGTGGCTGATGGTTGTCGAACACCAGCGAGCGCACGTTCTGGAACACATCGCCACCGCGCGCGATGACGTTGATGAGCATGGCGCTTGTGATCTGCATGCGCGAAACGAGCGGCTCCGGATCGGCGGCGACGAGCTTGTCGAACGTGCCCTCACCCCACGAAATGTACCCCGCTGGCGCCTTCTTGCGCTGCACGCGCTTGCGCTTGACCGGGTCATCCCCCGCCTTGCGCAGGGCCTGGGCGTTCTCGATCTCGTGCTCAGGCGCCAGCGCGATGACGTTGCCGTAGGGGTCGAACCCTGCCCTGCCCGCGCGCCCGGCGATCTGATGGAACTCGCGTGCGGTGAGCCGCCGCATCCTGGTGCCGTCGAACTTCGTGAGCGCGGTGATGAGCACGGTGCGGATCGGCACGTTGATGCCGACCCCGAGCGTGTCCGTGCCGCAGATGACCTTCAGCAGCCCCTGCTGCGCGAGCGCCTCGACGAGCCGACGATACCGAGGCAGCATGCCGGCGTGATGCACCCCGATGCCGCCTCTCACGAGCCGCGACAGCGTACGCCCGAACGCCGTCGTGAACCGGAAGTCTCCGATGGCCTCGGCGATCGCATCCCGCTGCTCGCGACTGGCGACCTTGACGCTCGCGAGGCCCTGCGCCTGCTCCATCGCCGCGGCCTGCGAGAAATGAACGATGTACACCGGGGTCTCGTGCTCTTCGAGCAGCGTCTCGACCACGACCTGGGGCGGATGGTCGTCGAAGGTGTGGTGCAACGGTACCGGCCTCGTCACTCCGGCGACGAGAGTCGTCTGCCGGTCCGTGCGCCGGGTGAGATCGTTCTGGATGGCCGTCGTGTCGCCGAGCGTCGCCGACATGAGCAGGAACTGCGCCCTGGGCAGAAGCAGCAGCGGCACCTGCCACGCCCACCCTCGCTCCGGGTCGCCGTAGTAGTGGAACTCGTCCATGACGACCTGGCCGACGTCGGCGTCCGTCCCCAGCCGCAGCGCGAGGTTCGCGAGGATCTCGGCCGTGCAGCACACGATGGGCGCCTCGGGGTTGACGGACGAG
>JASGDS010000178.1:0-10029 GCA_047607025.1 Microbacterium sp. | reverse complement strand
GGTCGACCACCCCGACTTCAAGCTCGACATCGTCGAGACGCCGTGGGACGACCTGCAGACGAAGCTCACCACGATCGGCCAGGCCGGCACCTATGACGAGCTGCCCGACATCTTCTTGATGCAGAACAACGCGTTCCAGAAGAACGCGATCAACTACCCCGATCTGCTCAGCGACTTCAGTGATTCCGGCATCGACTTCTCGCAGTTCCCCGAGGGCGTCACCGCGTACTCGACCGTGGATGGCACCAACTACGGTCTGCCCTTCGATTCCGGCACCGCGATCGGCGCCTACCGCACCGATGTGCTCGAAGAGTCCGGCTACACGGTCGACGACTTCACCGACATCACGTGGAGCGACTTCATCACGAAGGGCGAGGATGTGCTCGCCAAGACCGGTCAGCCCCTGCTGAGCGGTCAGGCGGGCCAGCCCGACCTCATCATGATGATGCTGCAGTCGGCGGGCGCGAGCCTGTTCGACGACGAGGGCAACCCGACGATCGCCGACAACGCGGCGCTCGAGGCGGCCATCAGCACCTACAAGGAGCTCGTCGACAAGGGCATCATCGCCGAGGTCAACTCGTGGGACGAGTACATCAACACGCTGGTGAACAGCCAGGTCGCAGGCACGATCAACGGCGTCTGGATCGTCGGTTCGATCCAGACCGCGGAAGATCAGTCGGGCAAGTGGGCCGTCACCGACCTGCCGAGCCTCGATGGTGTCACCGGTGCGACGAACTACTCGGCAAACGGCGGCTCGTCGTGGGCGATCTCGTCGAGCGCCAACACCGAGCTCGCGAGCGACTTCCTCGCGTCGACCTTCGCCGGTTCGACCGAGCTGTACGACACCATCCTGCCCCAGGCCGGCGCGGTGGCGAACTGGATTCCCGCTGGTGACAGCGACGTGTACGCACAGCCGAGCGAGTTCTTCAGCGACCAGCCGATCTTCCAGCAGGTCGTGCAGTACGGCGCCAAGGTGCCGTCGAACAACACGGGCGTCTACTACTACGAGGCCCGTGACGCGGTCGGCGCTGCGATGACCCAGATCATCGGCGGCACCTCGGTGTCGGATGCTCTGGCCGAAGCGCAGAGCACCGTCGAATTCGCCATGAACTGAGCACCCTCCGCTTCGACGGGCTCAGCGACCGGCCCCATCGGTTGCTGAGCTCGTCGAAGCACTCACCGTCGAGAAGGAGAACACTTGACCACCCCAGCACGCACCTCAGCCGCCAGAGGGCGGTCGTGGCTCAACACCGAGCGGCGGCGCAGCCTCACCGGCTGGGCATTCCTCATCCCTGCGGCCGTTCTCATCGCGCTGATGAGCTTCGTGCCCATGATCCAGGCGTTCATCCTGTCGCTGAAGACCGGCAAGGGCGCCAACCTGGACTTCGTCGACCCGCTGTGGTCGAACTACACGCGACTGCTGGACGATGGCACGTTCCAGTTGACGATGTTCAACACGTTCTTCTACCTGATCATCCAGGTGCCGATCATGCTCGTCCTCGCGATGATCCTGGCGAACCTGCTGAACAACCCGAAGCTGCGCTGGAAGGGCTTCTGGCGCACCGCGATCTTCCTGCCCTGCGCCGTCTCGCTCGTCTCGTACTCGCTCGTGTTCCGCACACTGTTCGCGACGGATGGCTTCGTCAACGACGTGCTGATGGGCATCGGCGTGATGCACACGCCGCTCAACTGGCTCGGCGAGGCGTGGTCGGCGCGCATCGTCATCATCCTCGGCCTCATCTGGCGCTGGACCGGCTATAACATGGTCTTCTTCCTCGCAGGCCTGCAGAACGTCGACTACTCCAGCCTCGAGGCGGCCCGCATCGACGGTGCCGGCTCGTTCAAGACGTTCTGGTACGTGACCGTGCCGCAGCTACGACCCATGATCGTGCTGACGGGCATCATGTCGATCAACGGAACCCTGCAGCTGTTCGACGAGTCGTGGAACCTCACCAAGGGCGGTCCCGCCTACCAGTCGATGTCGATGTCGCACTACCTCTACGAACTGTCCTTCCAGAAGAACCCCAATGTCGGCTACGGCGCTGCGATCTCCTACGTGATCCTGATCCTCGTCGCCGTACTCGCCTTCATCCAGATGAGAGTCGGTGACAAGCGTGACTAAGTACAGCAAGGCGTCCAGGCGCTGGCGCGAAGTTCCAGGCTACGCATTCCTCTCGGTATTCGCGCTGTTCAGCCTCTTCCCGCTCTACTTCATGCTGGTCTCGGCGACCAACACGAGCAAGGAGGTGCTGGCATCCCGCCTCATCCCCGGCGCGCACCTCTTCGACAACATCAGCGCACTCTTCGGTGCGCAGGACATCGGCGCAGCGATGACCAGCTCGTTCCTCATCGCGGTGGGAACGACGGCCCTCGCCCTCGTCGTGTGCTCGGTCGCCGGATACGGCTTCGAGATCTACCACTCGAAGGGCAAGGATGTGCTGATGACTATCCTGATGCTCGCGATGATGATCCCGTTCGCGGCGACGATGATCCCGCTGTTCCGGATGTTCGCCAAGGCGGGGATGGTCAACTCGCTGATCGCCGTGATCATCCCGGCGATCTCGACGCCGTTCCTCATCCTGCTGTTCCGGCAGTCATCCAGGTCCTTCCCGCACGAGGTGATCGAGGCGGCTCGCATCGACGGGCTGAACGAGCTGTCGATCTTCGCCCGCATCTACGTGCCCACCATGAAGTCGACCTTCGCGGCCGCGACGGTCATCACCTTCATGACCGCATGGAACAACTTCTTGTGGCCGAGGGTCATCCTGCTCGACAACAGGGTGCAGACGATGCCGATGCTGATCTCGAACCTCACCGCCGGGTACGTCACCGATTACGGCGTGCTGATGCTCGCGGTGCTGCTGGCCTCGCTGCCGACCATCATCATCTTCCTCATCCTGCAAAGATCGTTCGCCCAAGGAATCACGGGAGCTATCAAGTGACATTCGACGCCGGCCGTCTCGCGGATCCGACCTTCATCCTCGAAAACCGGCGGCCGGCGCATTCCGATCACCGCTGGTTCCGCAATGCCGAGGAGCTCCAGGCGGGCGTCAGCTCGTTCGAGCAGTCGCTGAACGGGCGGTGGAGGTTCCACTATGCCAAGAACCTCGGCCAGACCATCCCCGCGTTCTGGGATGCCGATGTATCGGGGTGGGATGACATCCAGGTGCCCGCGCACATCCAGCTCGCCGGCTACGACACCCCGCAGTACGTCAACACGCAGTACCCGTGGGATGGTCGCGAGCAGATCGAGCCGGGGGAGATCCCCACGCGCGACAACCCCGTCGGCTCGTACGTGAAGACGTTCACCCTGGATGAGCCGCTGCGGGCGGGCGAGCGGGTGTCTGTCGCCTTCCACGGCGCCGAGTCGGCGATCGCGCTGTGGCTGAACGGCACCTACATCGGGTTCGCGACCGACAGCTTCACGCCCAGCGAGTTCGACCTCACCGACGCGCTCGTCGAGGGCGAGAACCGCCTCGCCGCGCAGGTGTTCACCTACACCGCACAGTCGTGGCTGGAAGATCAGGACTTCTATCGGTTCAGCGGCATCTTCCGCGACGTCATCCTGTATCGCCGCCCGGTCGTGCACCTCGAGGATCTGCGCGTGCGCACCGTGCTCTCCGACGACTTCTCGTCTGCGACGGTGACGCTCGAGGCGGTGGCCTTGGTCCCTGAGCCTGTCGAAGGGTCCGTGACGGCGTCCCTGTCGAGTGATGGGACCGTGGTGGGCGCCCTTCGACAGGCTCAGGGAGCCTCGGCGGCTCAGGGAGCCTCGGCGGTTCAGGGAGCGGCCCTGTCCATCACCATCCCGAACCCCGAGCTGTGGAGCCCCGAGCACCCGCACCTGTACGACCTCGACATCAAGGTCCTTGACGCCGAAGGCACCGTCTCCGAGGTCATTCGGCAGCGTGTGGGCATCCGGCGCTTCGCAATCGAAGACGGTCTGATGAAGCTCAACGGACAGCGAGTGGTGTTCCTCGGGGTGAACAGGCACGAGTTCGGCCCGAACGGTCGCGTGATGACGCGCGACGAGATCGCCGCCGACCTTCGGGCGCTCAAGCAGATCAACGTCAACGCCGTGCGCACGAGTCATTACCCGAACTCCACCGCGTTCTACGAGCTCGCCGACGAATACGGCCTGATGGTGATCGACGAGATGAACCTCGAGACCCACGGCCGCTGGGACCGGGTGCGCTACCTCGGCGCGCGGGACGACGAGGCGATTCCGGGCGACAGGCCCGAATGGATGCCCGCCCTGCGCGATCGCGCGGCCAGCATGGTCGAACGCGACAAGAACCATCCGTCTGTCGTCATCTGGTCGCTCGGCAATGAGTCGTACGGCGGGTCGAACCTGTGGGATCTGTCGAACTGGTTCCGCGAGGTCGACGATCGGCCCGTGCACTACGAGGGCGTGGACTGGGACCAGCGGTACCCAGACACGACCGACATCAAGAGCACGATGTACACGCGTGCGGCAGATGTCGAGGAGCACCTCGCGACTCATCGTGACAAGCCCTACATGCTGTGCGAGTTCGCGCACGCGATGGGCAACTCGTTCGGCGGCGTCGACGCCTATGTCGATCTCACCCGGCGCGAGCCGCTGTTCCAGGGAGCGTTCATCTGGGACTTCGCCGACCAGGCCGTGCTGCTCAAGGATCGGCACGGAACCGCGTTCTGGGGCTTCGGCGGCGAGGCGGGAGAGGCGCCGCACGACGGCGACTTCTGCGGCAACGGCATCTTCTTCGCCGACCACACCCCCTCGCCCAAGACGCAGGAGGTGGCGAAGCTCTTCTCGAGTTTCCTGTTCACCTTCACGGATGGCCGGGTGACGATCGAGAACCTGTCGCTGTTCACGCCGTCTTCGGCGTACGAGGCGCGCGTGACGCTGCAGCGTGAGGGTGTTCTGCTGCGGTCTGCCGAGATCGACACCGACGTGGCGCCCGGCGCATCCGGCACGTTTGCGCTGCCGTTCGCCGTGCCATCCGCGCCCGGCGAATACGCCATCACGGTGTCGCTGCACCTGCGCTCGGATGAGGTCTGGGCATCCGCCGGTCACGAGGTGGCCTGGGGTCAGCACGTCGTGTCGGTGGGGACGCCCGCGGCACGCGTCGGCGTTCCCGCCCCGCGCGTCGTGAACGGCGTGCACAACATCGGCGTGCACGGCGATGGATGGCACGTGCTGTTCTCGCGGCTGCAGGGCGCGCTGACGTCGTACCAGTTCGGTGAGGCGACCACGGGCGGGCGCGAGCTGCTGGCGATGCCGGTGAAGCCGAACTTCTGGCACGCACCGACCGCGAACGAGGTCGCGTGGGGCAGCCCCTTCACCGACAGCGCGTGGCAGGCCTCGAGCAGGTACGTGCGGGCGGGCGAGCCATGGAACGCGCTGACGCTCAGCCGGGAGGATTCGGAAGTGCGCGTCGCGCTGCGGTACGAGCTGCCGGTCGGCGCCCACATCGATGTGTCGTACCTCGTCGACGGCGCCGGTCGCGTCGAGGTGACGCAGACGCTCGACTACGCAGACGAGCTGCCCGAGCTTCCCGAGTTCGGCACGATGCTCGCCATCCCTGCCGAGTTCGGGCACCTGCGCTGGTATGGCGAGGGCCCGGAGGAGTCGTATGTCGATCGGCGGGCGGGCGCGCGTCTGGGTGTGTATGAGCGTGAGGTCGAAGAGCTGCTCACGCCGTACCTGCGGCTGCAGGAGGCGGGTAACCGCACGGGCGTGCGGTGGGCCGAGGTGACGGATGGTCGCGGTCGCGGCCTGCGCATCGAGGGCGCACCGACCATGGAGCTCTCGGCGCTGCCCTGGACGCCGTTCGAGATCGAGAACGCGAACCACCACACCGACCTGCCACCCATCCAGCGCACCATCCTGCGCCCCGCGCTCATGCGTCGAGGGGTGGCGGGCGACGACACCTGGGGTGCGCGTCCGCTGCCGCAGTACCTTCTGCCGCGTGGCCCGCTGTCCTTCACCTTCGCCTTCCAGGGTCTCTGACCTCCGCTCAACTGCCGAGTGACCACTCTTTTGCCCAAGTCGCCCTGAAATATCGGGAGTTGGCAGGCAAAAGAGTGGTCACTCGGCAGTTGGGGGCGGGTCACTCGCGGAGGACGGCGCGACGGGCGCCCGGCCATCCGCCCCCTACGCCCCGGGCGTACGCCATGTCTTAAGACATGGCGGATGGCGGTGGGGCGGTGGAGGCGCGGGGGATGAGCTCGGTGGGGATGCGGGTCGCGCCCGAACGGGGGGAGCCGTCGATCGCGGCGATGAGGTCGTCCACCGCCTGCGTTCCGACCTGATCGAAGTGCTGCCGGATGGTCGTCAGCGGCGGCAGGAAGTTCTTCGCCTCCGCCATGTCGTCGAAGCCGACGATGCTGATGTCGGCCGGCACGCGCCTGCCGCTCTCGGCGAATGCACGCAGCAGGCCGAGCGCCATCTGGTCGTTGGCGGCGAACACCGCAGTCACCTCGGAGTTCTTCGCGAGTGCCAGCCCGATCTCGTACCCGGACATCGCCGACCAGTCTCCCTGCTGCACCTCGGGCACGGGGCATCCGCGCTCTTCGAGCACCTGCTGCCATGCCACAGCGCGTCGGTCGGCCGAGTAGGCCTCGAGCGGCCCGCGCACGTGCCACACTGTTGAGTGCCCGAGGTCGAGCAGGTGTTCGGTCGCAAGCCGTGCACCCTGCTGCTGGTCGGCGTCGACGACGGGGTAGCTGTCGGACTCCCGTGAGTCGATGACGACCACGGGAAAGCCGGTGGGCAGGATGACGTCGCGCCCGGCCAGCTCGTGGGCCTCGAGGATGGCGATCACGCCATCCACCGCCTGCTCGCTGAAGCGCGCGAACGCGCCAGTGAACCCGGCCTGCGTGATCGAACCGAGCACGGTGAGGATGACGGAGTACCCGGCCTTTGCCGCGGCATTCGAGATGCCCTCGAGCGAGTGCATGTTGCCGTAGCTGCCGAGGCCACTCATGACGACGCCGATCGTGCGGAAGCGCCCCGACTTGAGGGCGCGGGCGGCGCTGTTGGGGCGGTAGCCGAGCTTCTGCATGGTCGCGAGAACGCGCTCGCGCGTCTCTGCTTTGACCACGTCCTTCCCGCCGGCGACCCGCGAAACCGTCTGCGCGGAGACCCCCGCCTCGCGCGCGACATCCACGATCGAAGCCTCGCGCTTGGTGCGCGTGCGCTGCTCGGTCTCCGCCATGGCCGCCTTCCTCTCCCCGTTGACATGGTATGCGCTGCACCGGATGGGCGACGACAGCTGCTCGCCCTGGTCGACAGCGTCTGGTACCGGTAACATAAATCGGGTGAGTGACACCGAATCGGCGACGCAGCCGGCCTTCCCGCCCGATGTCGAAGCGGCCATCCGCTCTGTCCGTGAAGACGTCGCACGACTGCACGGCGAACTCGTCCGTTACGGACTCGTCGTCTGGACGGGAGGCAATGTCTCCGGTCGCGTGCCCGGCGCCGACCTCTTCGTCATCAAGCCGTCGGGTGTCTCGTACGACGACCTCGATGCCTCGAACATGATCCTCTGCGACCTGGATGGCAACACTATTCCCGGCACGCCTGGCAGCGAGCACAGCCCGTCGAGCGACACCGCCGCGCACGCCTACGTCTATCGGAACATGCCCGACGTGGGAGGGGTCGTGCACACGCACTCCGACTATGCGGTCGCCTGGGCCGCGCGCGGCGAGGAGATCCCCTGCGTCATCACGGCGATGGCCGACGAGTTCGGCGGACCCATCCCCGTCGGCCCGTTCGCGATCATCGGCGACGACTCGATCGGCCGCGGCATCGTCGAAACGCTGAGCGGGCACCGCTCGCGCGCCGTGCTCATGCAGAATCACGGCCCGTTCACGATCGGCGTGAACGCGAAGGACGCCGTGAAGGCCGCCGTCATGGTCGAGGATGTCGCCCGCACGGTGCACCTCGCGCGCCAGGCGGGCGATCTCATCCCGATTCCGCAGGATCAGATCGACGCGCTCTACAACCGCTACCAGAACGTGTACGGCCAGACGACGGATGCCCGCCGATGAGCGTCATCGACCTGCAGAACACGGCGCTCGGCATCGAGCTGGGATCGACCCGCATCAAGGCATGCCTCATCGACTCCGACACCCACGAGGTGCTCGGCACCGGCTCTTTCGAGTGGGAGAACGCGCTTGAAGGCGGGCTGTGGACCTACTCTCTCGACGCCGTCTGGAACGGGCTGCGCGCGGCCGTCGCCGAACTGGCTGACGCCATCCGGATGCAGCACGGGCAGGAGCTTTCGAACGTCGGCGCGCTCGGCATCTCGGCCATGATGCACGGGTACCTCGCCTTCGATGCCGACGGCGAGCTACTCGTTCCCTTCCGCACCTGGCGCAACACGAACACGGGTGTCGCCGCGGCCGAACTGTCCGAGGTGCTGGGCGTGAACATTCCGCTGCGCTGGTCGATCGCCCACCTGCATCAGGCGATCACGGATGGCGAGGAGCACGTGTCGCGCGTCGCGTTCGTCACGACGCTGGCCGGATACGTGCACTGGAAGCTCACCGGGCGCCGCGTGCTCGGCGTGGGCGATGCGTCCGGCATGTTCCCCATCGACCCCGCCACGCACGACTACGACGACGAGCTCGTGGCGCGGTACGACGCCCTCGCCGCTGCGGTTGCTGTGGCCTGTCCTGAGCCTGTCGAAGGGCGTGTCGAAAGGGCCATTCCGGTGCTGCGCGATCTGATGCCGGAGGTGCTCGTCGCCGGGGCGGACGCGGGGGAGCTGACGGCCGAGGGCGCGGCGCTGCTCGACCCGTCCGGCACGCTGCAGGCAGGCATCCCGCTGTGCCCGCCCGAGGGGGACGCAGGCACCGGAATGGTCGCCACCGGCGCCGTCGCGCCGCGCACGGGAAACGTGTCGGCGGGCACGAGCATCTTCGCGATGGTCGTGCTCGAGCACCGACTGTCGCAGGTGCACGATGAGCTCGACATCGTGACCACTCCCGCGGGCGACGAGGTCGCGATGGTGCACTGCAACAACGGCGCGAGCGAGCTTGCCGCATGGGCGGGCCTGTTCGGGCGCTTCGCCGCAGCAGCGGGCACACCTCTCGAGCCGGATGCGGTGTACGCGGCGCTCTTCGCCGAAGCTGCGCAGGCCGATGCCGATGCGGGTCGCGTCGTCGCCTACAACCACCTGTCTGGCGAGCCGCTCGCCGGACTCGACGAGGGGCGCCCGCTCGTGGTGCGCACCCCCGATGCCTCGTTCACGCTCGGCACCTTCGTCCGCGCTCAGCTGTATGCGGCCTTCGGCACGCTCGCGCTCGGCATGCGCGTGCTCGACGCCGAGAACGTGCAGCTCGACTCGATGTATGCCCACGGCGGAATGTTCCGCACGGCAAGCGTCGCTCAGCGGTTTCTCGCCGCCGCGCTGAAGGCACCCGTGACCGTCGGGGAGACGGCATCCGAGGGCGGCGCCTGGGGTATCGCCGTGCTCGCCGCCTATCTCGGATCGGATATGCCGCTGGGCGCATATCTTCGCGACCGCGTTTTCGCCGACGCGCAGGTGAGCACCGTCGACCCCGACCCATCCGATGTCGACGGGTTCGACTCCTTCCTCACCCGGTACGAAGTCGGCCTCGACATCGAGCGCGCCGCCATCGCGGCACTCGCCATCCAGAGCACCCCGCAGGAGAACAACGCATGACTCTTTCCACCGCGCTCGACGGCTACGAAGTCTGGTTCGTCACCGGCAGCCAGCACCTGTACGGTCCCGAGACGCTGGCCCAGGTGGCCGAGCAGTCGCAGCAGGTCGTCGACGGGCTCTCTGCTCTTCCCGTCACGGTCGTGTGGAAGCCTGTTCTCACCGACTCCGACGCCATCCGCCGCCTCGCGCTCGACGCGAACAGCGATGACCGCGTGATCGGTGTCATTGCCTGGATGCACACCTTCAGCCCCGCGAAGATGTGGATCTCGGGGCTCGATGCGCTGCGCAAGCCGCTGCTGCACCTGCACACACAGGCGAACGTCGAACTGCCGTGGAACGACATCGACTTCGACTT
>JASGDS010000177.1:0-6763 GCA_047607025.1 Microbacterium sp. | reverse complement strand
GTACTCGGCCGTCACCTCGGTCCAAGAGGCGTTGAGCTCGGGCAGCTCGACCTTGTCGTCACCGATCGTGATGTAGGCGGCGACCTCGGCGGGCAGCTCGGCGAGCTGCCGCACCTGGGCCGAGAAGTCATACGTGGTGCCGCTCTTGACGGTCACCGTGGTGTTCAGTGCGTCGGTGTCATCGTCGACGACGGGAGCGTCGATGTAACCGGCGGCCTCGCCGTCGGCCGCCTCGCCCACCTGAGCGGACACATCGGCGATCTCGGTGGCCGCCGAGCCGTACCAGCCGTCCGGCCATCCTTCAACAGCGACCGAATAGGGCAGGTCGACCGCCTCGGGCTCGGGCGTCGTCGTCGGCGTCGCCGAGGTGGTCGCGGTCGGAGTCGTGGTGGGCGTCGCCGAAATGCTGGCGGTGGGCTCGTCGCTCTTGCCGGCGAGCACCGCCCATGCGATGGCACCACCTCCACCAAGGATGACGACCGCACCGACGGCGGTCGTGACGATAAGGGCGATGTTGCGCTTGCGTGCAGGTGCCATCCGAGCTTCTCCCCGTAGTCAGTCTCCTCTCGATTCTGACATCTCACGCTCCACGTTCCTGGGAAGGTGCCTGTGACAGGGCTTCCCTACAGCGCCGCGCGGATGCGGGCGAGGGCGGCGTCGAGGGCGGCGACGGTGTGATCGTCGGTGAAGTCGGCGGCACGCTCACGGGCTCGCCGAGACTCCTTCTGCCAGCGCGACCGGTCTGCAGCGAGGTCGAGGATGGCGCGCGCCAGCGCGTGTGAATCGTCAGGCGGCACGAGCAGCCCGCCGCCGTCGCTCAGCACGTCGCGCGGGCCGCCCTGGTCGGTGGCGATCGGCACCGGGCCCACCGACATCGCCTGCGGCAGCACCTGCCCGAACGACTCGGGCGACAGCGAGCACAGCGCGAGCACGTGCGCGTGCTCGAGCGGCTGCCACACATCGTCGATGTGGCCGTTCATCACGGTCTCGACCCCGGTGGCGTCGGCCAGCCGACGCAGCTCGGCCTCATAGACATCGTCTGACATCTCGCCGCCGCCGGCGATCACGATGCGCAGCGGAATGCCGGGCGCCTCGTTGCGCGCGATGCGAATCGCGTCGAGCAGCACGTGCACGCCCTTCCACGGCTGCAGTCGGCTGAGCGAGATGACCTCGAACGGCTGCGCGTCGACGCGGGGCTCGTCGGCCGTCGACGGTGCGACCGGAGGGATGCCCGAGACGGGATACGCGACCTCGACCGGCCGCGAGCGCCGGATGCCGCCCGGAATCGTTGCGAGCGTGGACGGGCTGTTCACCAGCAGCGCGTCGAAACGGCGCAGCACGAACCGCGTGATGAACGTGTGCTTGCGCCATCCGAGCGACCGCCGCGACAGGTCTTCGCGCACATAGAGCACGCGCTTGGTGCCCTTCACACGGGGCGTGAGAGCGAGCACGTTGCCCACGCGCAGACTGTTGGCGACCACGAGATCCGGCCGGCGCGCACGGATCACACCGCGCGCACGCATTCCGCTGAAGACCGCGCGCAGGCGGCCTCGACCCCGACCGAGCACGGTCATCGCGACGCCCGCCTCGGTCGCGGTGTCGACGAGCGATCCGCCGTCGAACAGCACCAGCTCGCGCTTCGTGTCGCTCGACGCCTGCAGGTATCGCCCCAGTCCCAGCTGCCCGCCCCCTGGCGCGCCGGTGTGGTCGATCCACAGCACAGACAGCGCCGTCACGTCGGCAGCCCCACGAAGGCGTCGGATGCCCGACTCGTGGCGACGACGTCGTCTGCGGTGCGGTGCCGTGGCGATTTCGTCAGCCCTTCGGCCGTCGCCTTCGCGACGACCCACAGATAGCTCAGCTTGTTCGGGGCACCCCGCAGCTGCTGGCGCAGACTGCGCAGCAGCGAGAGCAGAATGCGGTTGCGGTTGAACGACCTGTTGCGGCGCACCTCGCGCAGCCACCACAGATAATTGCGCACGTTGTACCGGTTGCGGGCGCCGTTGTAGTGCAGCGGTCCACGGTTCTGCACCAGGTGCGCGATGCGCGCCGAGGGCACGAGCGCCGCGCGCCCGAATGTGCTGAGCCGGGCGGTGTACTCCATGTCGTCGTGCCAGATGAAGAAGTCGCCGAGCGGCAGGTGGGTCTGCCGCATCGCGGTGGCCGACAGCAGCGGGCCGACGAACGTCGACGCCTTCACCGCGACGCAGCCGAGGGGTGCGATCTCGCACTGGGCAGAGACGTCGGTGTCGATCTCGGGATGGTTGCGCTCACCCGGCGCCCCCGCCTCATCCGTCACGAGCGGCGCCAGGAACGACGGTGCTTCGAGGTGCGATGCGGCATCGAGCAGTCGCTCGAGGCAGTCCTGCTCGGGAATGGCGTCGTCGTCCATCAGCCACGCCCAGTCGCATCCGAGCTCGAGCGCCCAGGCGATGCCGCGTTCGAAGCCGCCCGCTCCCCCGAGGTTCTGCGACGCCTCGATGAGCACGATCTCGCCGTTCGTCGCCCGCGCCCGCAGGTCGTCACGGGTGCCGTCGATCGAGCCGTTGTCGACGACGATGATGCGATCGGGGGGCCGGGTCTGTGCGCGCAGCGCGTCGATCCCGCGCGAGAGGAGTTCGCGACGGTTGAACGAGACGACCACCGCGGTCACGCGCTCGCTCGCAGCTGCCACTGATGGTCCCCTCTCCGGCGGCAAGCCTATCGGAAGGTGAATCTTTGATGAACGAGCAGTGATACTACGCTCGAATATCATGCGTCAGCCTTCAGCCTCGGCCAGCGATCGCGCCACCGTGCGCACGCTGAGCTATGCGGCGCCGGATGGAGCTGCACGAGGGGTCGTCGATGTTCTGTTCGACGGGCAACGGGTCTGGTCGACGACCGCCGTGCCATCCGCTGACGGCATCGTGCAGCTGACATGGCCGAAGGCACTGCGCCCGCACCTCGTCGGCACGGGGACTGTTGCGGTGCGCGACGCGGCCAGCGGCGCGATGATCACCGAGATTCCGGTGAGCTGGCGCGGGTCGGGTGCCCCGCTGTCGGTGGCCGATGCGAGCGGCCGCGGACTCGTGATGAACAAGTGGAACCGGCTCGGGCACTCCATCGGCAGCTCGGACACGAGCCTCAGGACGCGCCTGCTCGACAGCACCGAGCGTCTGCTCGGCGACCTGCGCGACACCGGGTACACCGCCTATCTCTGCAGCGGCACCCTGCTCGGCGCGGTGCGCAGCGGCACCCTGCTGCCGCACGACGACGATGCCGACATCGGCCTGCTGCTCGACAGCACGAGCCCCGCCGACCTCACGCTCGACAGCTTCCGGCTCGAGCGGGTGCTCGACGAGCTCGGCTACATCGTCGTGCGTCACGCGTCATCGCACCTGCAGATCACCTTCTACGACGAAGACGGCCTCACCGACCACTACGTCGACATCTTTCTCGCGTTCTTCCGCGGCGACGACTTCTGCCAGCCCATCCACATTCGCACGCCGCTCGATCGATCGTCGATCGTGCCGCTGTCGACCGTCGTGCTCGAGGATCGCGAGTTCGTCGCCCCTGCCGTGCCCGAGCACTGGCTCGCCGCCTGCTACGGCGACGACTGGCTCACACCCGACCCGTCATTCACCTTCCAGACGCCACAGGCGACGCGCAGGCGCTTTCGCAACTGGTTCGGCAGCCAGAACGGCAACCGCGAGTTCTGGGAAGAGCACTGGAGCGCGATCGACGAGACGCCTGCGCCGATGCTCGCCGAACGGCGGCTGCTGCGCGAGCTGAAGACACTGCTGCCGACCGGTGCACCGGTGCTCGAGATCGGCAGCGGCGCAGGCGGTCTGTCGACCGCGATCGCGCGCGCCGGGCATGAGGTGCTCGGCATCGAGTTCATGCGGCATGCGCTGGTGCTCGCGCAGCGTCACTCGTCGGCGGCGCAGTGGCGGTTCGGCAACGCCTACGACCGCCGGGGCATGCTGGCGCTCGCCGCCGAGCTGGTGCGGGATGGCCGCCCGTGGCACGTCGTGATGGACCATCTGCTCGATCGACTGACCGACGACGGACGCGCCACCGTGCTGCTCACGCTGCGTGAACTGCTCGAACCAGACGCCTTCGCCGTCGCAACGATCGACACGAACTTCGTCATGGCCGGCTACAGCCACTTCGACCCGACCACCTGGCAGTACTCCGTCAACGATCTGCAGCGCGATGCCGCCCGTCACGGACTGAGCACCCAGGTGGTCTCGCACGGGCTGCGCCGCACATCCATCGGCACCCGCACAACGGCAACCGTCACCCTCACCCGCGAGCGAAAGGTTCACTGACCATGGAGAACTTCTTCGGACGGCTCATCGCACGCTTCTCGCCCCGCACCCACCGTGTGGTGACGACGCTCATCCATGCCGCCGAGCAGAGCGATGACGGCCTCATGGCCAAGGTCATCGGATACGAGCAGGAGGTGCGCGAACTGCGCGCCGAGGTCGACGAGCTGCGGCAGGACAACCTGCGCATCGCCGAACTGTACGACCTCGTGTTCGAGCAGCTGCGCGCCGAGCGCGAACCTGATAGAGACCCGTGAACCTTGTAGCTCCCCTGTCGCGGGAGCACAACCTCGCTCCCGTCGATTGTCGAAAACAGGGGGCTGCTCACCGCAGCAATCGAAGCACCAGACACCGAATCGACCGAGGACGCTGAGGCGAGACTGAGCTGGCGCATGTCGAGCCTAGCCAGACGTCGTCAGGATGCGCCCCACTGCGGCGGCGAAATGACCTTCTCCCGCCGCAGGCTCACCCAGGTAGTAGGCCTTGATCGCCTGCCGCTGGGCGCGCCCCGCGTCATCTGCCAGCAGATGGTCGACGACCTGCGCGATATTCGACCCGTCCCCCGCAATTGTGAGCCCCGCGGCATAGAGGGCGGAGCTCTTCTCGAGCGCCGCTGTCTCCCGATCCATCGCCGTCACGGCGAACGGCTTCTCGGACTGCAGGAAGTCGGAGACGAGACTGGAGACGTCCGCGATCATCGCGTCAGAAGCATTGAAGCAGTCGATGAGACTGCGCTCGGTCTCTGCGGCGGCGCCGAAGATGTGCGGGCGGCCCGTCGACTGCGCGTCCGCGGCGAGCATCCGTCGAATCTCCGCCGCCTGGCGGCGCAAGGCGGGTGTCTGCTCGCTGTAGGGGTGCGCACGGAACACGACTATGCGTCCTCGATCGAGCAGTGCCTGCACGATGCCGGGGCCGATCGGCAGGGAGCTGTAGTCGGAGTCTGCGTTGTGCCCCGCCCACGTCGGCGCATACAGCACGGCCTTCACCTCGGCGCCGGGTGACCCCACTTGGATGCCCTCGACCTGCGGCCGTCCGACGATCTCGAAGAAGTCGGGGGCGGTGGGGACGCCGTGCGAGGCGAAACGGTCGACCGCCGCCTGCCCCGCCACGAAGAATCTGTCGTACATTCGGCTCGCGGGGTTGTAGAACGGTGTCTTCTCGCTGTCGCCATGGCCGAGCATCACATGCCTGATGCCGACATAGCGCACGAAGTGCGCGTTGCGCATCGAGTTGTTCACGTAGAACGCGGCCCTGATGCTGGGCACGATGACGCGGTCGAGGTCGGCGAGCGTGCGTCGCAGCAGCATCGGCCGATCGGTGAGGTCGGTCACCTCAGTGAAGGACTGCTCGTCACGCACGAGAACGACGTATCGGTGCCCCAGCCGATCCAGGTGGGGCAGCCACATGGAGAGCTGAAATGCGGTGCCAGCCGGAGCATCCCAGTGCACCACGAACTCGGGCGAGTACTCGCCGAGCGCGGCGGTCAGAGTCGATTCCGCGCGACGGCGTCGACCGATGAAGGCAAGGTCGACACCGACCATCCCGACTTCGAGCAGCAGCGCGATCACCGCGAGCAGAAGGATGACGACGGGCAGGATTCGTGCCATGCCGACGGCGATCACCAGAGCAGCGGTGTTCACGAAGAAGGTGCTGCTGGTCGGCAGCGGGCGTCGTCGCACGACGTCTCCCCCAGGTACTCGCACCCCCAGCGGGAACGCCCCCTGCGACACCGACTGCACGCTGACCTCGGCGACGACGGCGAGGGCCAGCACGACCCCTCCGGCCGCGCCAAGACGATCCGACGCGGCGATCGCAATCGCGACGGCCACGAGAACTCGAGGAACGACATCCCTGCCGACGGGAGCGGAAGATCGTGACCCCGCAAGAGCGCGCCACACGACGATGGCCACCGTCAGCAGGCAGATGGCAGCGGTCACCCCAGAGGGCGCCTCGAGAAGCGCGGCGAGCACGGCCGCGGCACCGAGGGCTCCGCAGAGCAGCGCCATGCCGTCAGCACGGTCGATCCGCTGCCGAAGTGCGTCGAGCCTCGATGCGCCCATGTGCCCGCCGTCGGCTGTCAGGCAGCGACCGTGGCCGCCAGTGCGGTGACCATGCGCGACAGCCCGTCGGGCAGGCTGACCCGCGGCGCCCAGCCGAGCCCGCTCAGACGCGAGCTGTCGAGCCCCTGTCCTTTCGCCTCGCTGTAGGCGCGCGCGTCGGCCTCGTTGGTGAAGATGAGCCGCAGGCCCTTCTCGGGCTGCACCTGCGTGAACAATTCGGCGAGGCCGCGGATGGAGACGAAACCGTTGGGGTCGGCGATGTTGTACGCCGTCTCCTCACCGGTCAGCAGCGCATAGAACATGCCCGCGATCGCGTCGGCGACATACGTGTAGGTGCGCACAGACGTGCCGTCGCTGTTGAGCACGATGTCGCGGCCGTTCACCACATTCGCAGCG
>JASGDS010000176.1:0-11240 GCA_047607025.1 Microbacterium sp. | reverse complement strand
TGCTGGGAGCCGCTGCCGCCCAGACCTCGCGCATCGCGCTCGCGACGGGCGTCATCACGCTGCCACTGGATGATCCGCTGCGCGTCGCGGAGGATGCCGCCGTGCTCGATCAGCTGTCGGGCGGACGAGTGCAGTTGGGGCTCGCGACAGGAGGAACCCCGTCGTCGTTCCCCGCGTTCGGGCGGTCATCCGACGACCGTCGCCAGATCTTCGCCGACCACTTCGAGGTCGTGCTCGATGCCCTTGCCGGGCGCGGCATCCGCGGTACCGACTCGCGCATCTACCCGGCAGGTGGTGACCTCTCCAGGCGCATCTGGCAGGCGACGTTCTCGGTGGACGGCGGCAGGCGCGCCGGCGAACGCGGCGACGGGCTGCTGCTCTCGCGCACGCAGCCGAAACCCGATGGTGCCGCGCTGCACGAGGTGCAGCTGCCGATCATCGAGGCGTATCGCACGGCACTGCCGCAGGGTGCGTCCGTGCGCGTGCTGGCCTCGCGCACCGCGGTCGTCGTTGACGAGGAGAACCGGGCTGAGGCCATCCGGCTCGCCGATGAGGGGCTGCGGACCCTCGCCGCATCGATGTTCGGAGTCGATGCCGCCGAGCTGCCGTTCGACGAGCTCGCGAGGCTGACCGACACCCACATCGGCACGGTCGACGAGGTCGTGGCGTCGCTGTCGCAGGACGAGACGCTGCAGGCGGTATCCGACGTGTCGTTCCAGGTGCACTCGGTCGCAGCGACCCACGAACTGACGCTCAGGTCGCTGGAGCTGCTGGCGACCGAGGTCGCGCCGCGACTAGGGATCGCCGTCGGCGCCGCAGACGAGCTGCGCACCGTGCACCTGGAGACGGCATGACCTTCGACACCTGTCGGGCCGATCGACACCTGTCGGGCCGAATGCCGCCATCCGGCCCGACAAGTGTCGAATCACCCGACAACTGTCGACGAGACGAAAGGAAGAAATGGCCGACATCATCGACCTGCTGGCGGGCATCGCCCCCGGCTCACGACTGGAAGCGGTGAGGAACCAGCGCCCGCAGGCGCGCGAGAACGCGCAGCGCAGCTTCGAGGCGCTGCTCGAACCCGCAGACCCCGGCACGTTCCCGCTCAGCGAGCGGTATGCCGTCGCGGCCTTCGCGGCGGGGCTGCACGGCTTCGATGCGGCGACGGCGTTCTATCGCGATCTGCTGGGCGATGAGGCGCCAGAGCTCGTGGGCGCCGTCGACCTGCAGGTGCGGGCGGGCGCATCCCGCGGCCCCTACGGCGTCTACCGCGAGCCCGGGCTCGCCGCCGAGAGCGTGCCCGGTGAGGCGTGGGCGCCATCGCCCGGACTCGACAGCAGGCTCGCGGCGGCTTTCGCGCACGTGCACCTGCTCGTGTTCCGTCCTCGTGAAGCGAGCGCGGCGGCCATCCGGTCGCTCGCGGATGCCGGCTGGAGCGCGAACGACATCGTCTCGCTGTCGCAGCTGGTCGCGTTCCTCGCGTTCCAGCTGCGGCTGGCGTGGGGACTGAAAGCCCTTCGACAGGCTCAGGAACCGAGGGAGGCAGCATGAGCGGCATCGTCACCGAATACCCCGAGCTGACCCGACCCGAGCGGTTCACACAGGATGGCCTCGGCTGGGTGCCGTGGCTCGAGCCCTTGGCCGAGGATGAACTGACGCCGGAGCATCTCGATGCGCTCATCGAGCCCGCCCGGGCGAAGATGCCGTACTTTCGGCTGCTCGCGCGTGACCCCGCAGCCCTGAAGGCCCGCACTCTGACCGACCTCGACATCTTCTTCAACACAGCGAGCGGTGCGGGACGCGCCGAGCGCGAGCTGTCGGCGGCGGCGACGTCGCGGCACAACGGCTGCGTGTTCTGCGCGTCGGTTCACGCCGCCGCGGCGACGCGCGAGTCGGGCAGGCGCGGCGACATCGAGCGCCTGCTCGACGAGGGCACGGGCGCCGACCTGGGGGATGAGACATGGAACGCGATCGCGGCTGCTTCCGTCGCCCTTGCGAAAACACCGCTCTCCTTCGGGGCATCCGATCTCGCGCGCCTCACGAGCGCCGGCCTCGATGACGTCGAGATCGTCGACGTCATCGGCGGGGCGGCCTTCTTCAACTGGGCGAACCGACTCATGCTGTCGCTCGGCGAGCCGGAGGTTCCCGCGCGCAGGAGCTGATTCGCGCAGTCAGGCGGCATCCCTTAGACTTGACGACGGTGACGTGTCCGAGCGGCCGAAGGTGCAACACTCGAAATGTTGTGTAGGTTCACCCCTACCGTGGGTTCAAATCCCACCGTCACCGCCATTTTTGAAAGCCCCGTGTTCCCTGCTCTCGTAAGGGAACGCGGGGCTTTTACCTTCATCGCGGGCTGGTTCATTCCATCGTAGTGGTTGCATCAGACGTTGAAACTGGTCGTGCCTCGTTCGGGAGTGTGAATCAGCCTCTGACTGGCCCACTCGTGGTGCCCTTGACGTGATCTGTCCACTCCCGGTTGGGGCCGTTCGAAGGTGCGCCGACCGAGCGGATATGACTTCGCGGGGAAGTACACTTTGCGCGCACGGGTGCGACATCCGAGGGCCGGGTGTGCACTTGGATGGCGACGATCGGCTCGGCGTCGAGCGCGACGTTCGCCACGCCGATCGTGTCGAGCACACGGATCTTGAGCTGCTCGAGGGCGGTGGGCGAGAGGTCTGAAAGCGAAGCGAGCGAGTTCGCTTATCCGATAGAGGCCCAAAGTATCTTGATGTCAAGATAGTTTTCTCTCGATACCGAGATGGTTTGCCCGGCGGCATCGCCCGAGCCATCCCGTGCATGACGCAAGCTGATTAAAAATTCCATGTTTCGATCACATTAAAGCGCTTGCGGACGAGCAGAACGCTCGATAATCTCCGTGTTAATCGTTTAGCAGACGATTCTCGCAGCACTTCCCCCCCAAGCAGCACTTCCCCCCCAAAGGAGCATGGATGTCCCTCACCACCACACGAGTCGCCGGTGCACTGGCTGTTGCCGCCATCGCGCTCGGTCTCACCGCCTGTTCGGGCTCCGGCGATTCCTCCGGGTCGACCTCAGGAGACTCGGACGAGAAGATCACCCTCAGCTACGGCATCTGGGATGAGAACCAGAAGCCGGCGATGCAGGAGATCGCAGACGCGTTCACGGCCGAGCACCCGAACATCACGATCGACATCCAGGTGACGCCGAACAAGGAGTACTGGACGAAGCTGCAGACGGCGGCGAGTGGCGGTGCTGCGCCGGACGTGTTCTGGATGAACGGTCCCAACTTCCAGCTCTACGCATCGAACGGGCAGCTCGCACCCCTCGACGACACCGGAATCGACACGGCAGACTATCCGGAGGGTCTGGTCGACCTCTACACCTACGATGGCGAACTCTACGGCGCACCCAAAGACTTCGACACCGTCGCGCTCTGGTACAACAAGGAGCTCTTCGACGCCGCTGGCGTCGACTACCCGCAGGCGGGATGGACCTGGGACGACATGAAGGAGGCGGCTGCCGCCCTCACCGATCCGGCCAAGGACCAGTACGGCATCGCCGCAGCCCAGTATGGTCAGGAGTACTACTACAACTCGGTCGTGCAAGCCGGTGGAGAAGTGATCTCGGCCGACGGCACGAAGAGCGGCTGGGGCACACCGGAAGCTCTCGCAGGCATCCAGATCTGGCTCGACCTGATCGATGACGGTTCGTCGCCAGACGCGCAGCAGATGACAGACACCAGCCCGGCCGACATGTTCCTCTCCGGCAAGGTCGCGATGTTCCAGAACGGCTCTTGGGCCGCCATCGAGTACGCGGGCTCGGACATCGCCGACAAGGTGGATGTCGTCCCGCTCGCCGCAGGACCCGCCGGCAACCAGAGCGTCATCCACGGCATCGGGAATGTCGCCAACGCCAAGAGCGAGCACGTCGATGCGGCGAAGGAGTTCGCCGCTTTCGCGAGCGGCGAGGAGGCGGCGGAGATCCAGGCGTCGACAGGCACCGTGATCCCCGCGTTCAACGGCACCCAGCAGACCTGGGTCGACGCGCTGCCGCAGTACGATCTGCAGGTCTACATCGACGCCGTCGCCACCGCGACACCGTACCCCGTCTCGAAGAACACCGCGGCGTGGACGAGCATCGAGAGCGAGTCGCTTTCGCAGATCTGGGTGGGCGCCGTGCCAGCCGAGGAAGGTCTGGCCGACCTCGCAGCCAAGATGCAGACGGCGCTCGACGCCGAATGATGCAGCGATCATGACCGACATCGCTTCTCCCGCAGGTGCAGTGCGGGCGCCGGGGGGGAAACCCTCCGGCGCCCGCCGCCGGCGCAAGCCAGGCGCCTCTTCGCTGTGGGCCCTCGTCTTCCTCGGCCCGACCGCCCTTGGCCTCGGGGTGTTCTACCTCTGGCCGACCGTGCGCACCTTCATCATCTCCTTCACCAAGACCGGCCCCTTCGGCGGCTCCGAATGGGTGGGTCTTGAGAACTATCAGCGGCTGCTGCAGGATCCTGAGCTTCTGGGTGCACTGCGCAACACCGCCATCTACACGGTGATCGCGCTCATCGGCATCCCGATCGCCGTCGCGATCGCCGCGCTTCTCAACGCCAAGGGCCTGAAGGGGCGCAGCACCTATCGCACGCTCTACTTCATCCCCGTCGTCACGATGCCTGCGGCGATCGCGCTGGTGTGGCGGATGATCTACAACGGCGACTACGGCGTGCTCAACTCGGGGCTGAAGCTCATCGGCATCGAGGGCCGATCCTGGCTCACCGATCCACACACCGCGCTCGTCGCCATCGCCGTCGTCGGCATCTGGGCCGGCCTCGGGACGAACATCGTCATCTTCCTCGCCGGTCTCCAGGGCATCCCTGAGACGGTCATGGAGGCGGCAGACCTGGATGGCGCCGGCCCCGTGCGGAAGTTCCTCTCGATCACGATTCCGCTGATCTCGCCGAGCATCTTCTTCGTCAGCGTGATCAGCGTGATCGGCGCGCTGCAGGTGTTCGACCTCATCTACATGATGCTCGGCCGCAGCAATCCGGCCATGCCGAACACCCGCACCGTTGTCTACCTCTTCTATGAAGCCGGCTTCCTCGACAACGAGCGGGGTTACGCCGCCGCCATCGCCTTCCTGCTGCTGGTGATCATCCTGCTGTTGACCGTCGTGCAGTTCCGCATGCAGAAGAAATGGGTGCACTATGAGTGAGGTCACCGCGAGCACGCATGCCGTCATCGGCGCGTCTGGTGCCGCATCGCGCACGGGGCGCAGCCGCGCCATCTGGGTTGTTCACCTCGTGCTGATCCTCGGTGCGTTCGTGATGGTGTTCCCCTTCATCTGGCAGCTGCTGACGTCGTTCAAGACGCTCGACGACTCGGTGCAGGTGCCGCCATCGATTCTTCCCGACACCTGGGTGTTCTCGAACTACCCGACGGTGTTCGAGTCGATGCCCTTCGCCAGGATGTTCCTGAACTCGGTGCTGCTCACCGTCGGTCGCACGGTGGGACAGGTGCTGCTGTGCACCATGGCGGGGTACGCGTTCGCGCGCATCGCGTTTCCAGGACGCAATGCGATCTTCGTGCTCTTCCTCTCCGTGCTCATGGTGCCATCACAGCTCTATCTGCTGCCGCAGTACGAGATCATTGCGGCGCTCGGCTGGCTGAACAGCCTGCAGGCGCTGATCGTGCCAGGCATCTTCAGCGCGTTCGGCACCTTCCTCATGCGTCAGTTCTTCATGTCGATGCCTGCCGAGCTCGAAGAGGCGGCGCGCATCGACGGCGCCAATCCGTGGCAGACATTCTGGCGCATCATGGTTCCGCTGGCAAAGCCTGGCATCATCGCTCTTGTGGTGTTCACCGTGCTGTGGTCGTGGAATGACCTGCTGTGGCCGCTGATCGTGACGACCGATCCCGAGCGGATGCCGCTGTCGGTCGGGCTCTCGGCGCTCGTCGGGCTGCATTCGACCGACTACCCTGTGCTGATGGCAGGCGCGACCCTTGCGACCTTGCCGATGCTCGTCGCCTTCATGTTCCTGCAGAAGCAGTTCATCCAGGGGATCGCGTTCTCGGGCGGTAAGGGCTGAGCCGAATGAGCGAGAAGTCGTCACCGCCCGGTCGGCGCCCCACCCTCCGTATGGTCGCGGAGCGGGCAGGGGTGTCGACCGCGACGGTGTCGTACGTGTTCTCCGGCCGCGCGGGCGCTCCCTCTGGGCGCGGCGTCGCCGAGGCGACGGCCGCTCGCGTGCTGCAGGCGGCAGGCGAGCTGCACTATCGGCCCAATCGCGCGGCCAGGGCCATCCGCACCGGCCGCACGGGCACGGTGCAGCTCGCCTTGCACATGCTCAGCGACCCCTGGTCGCTCGCCGTTGCTGACGCCGTGAACGAGGAGGCGAACAGACACGGTCTGACCACGCTCATCCTCGCCGACGGCGACTGGTACACCTCGCTCAACCGGCTGGAGTGCGACGTCGTCTATCTCGATGGCGTCGACGCCGGGCCCCAGACACGAGCGAAGCTGCAGGGCCTGGTCGATCGGGGGCAGCGGATGGTGGTGTTCTCGGACGCGCTGGAGCCATCCGGTTTCGACGTCGTCCGCTCGAACCCGCTTCCTGGCGCCGCGATCGCGATGGACCACCTGCTGCAGCGGCACACCAGAATCGGCGCGCTCGTCGCCGAGACCGCCGTGGAGGCGTCCGCCCTCGAGCGGACCAGATACACCGTGTACACCGAGCGGATGGCTGCCGCGGGGCTGGACATAGCGCCAGGGTGGACGAGCACCTTCGGCACCACGCAGGCCAGCGCCTACCACGCGGCCGTACGCCTGCTGCAGCAGGATGACAGGCCGAGCGCGATCTATGCCACGACCGACTTCGCCGGGATCGCGGCGATCAACGCCGCGCACATGCTCGGCCTGCGCGTGCCGCAGGATGTCGCGGTGATCGGCCTCGGCAGCACCCCTGATGCGCAGACCGTGCGCCCGAGCCTCACGACCGTTGGTCCAATCGACTTCTATGCGCAGCAGGCGCGGATCATCGTCGATCGCGCCGTCGAAGGTCACCTCTCGCCCGCGCGGCTGCACGAGTTCGCCTGGTCGCTCGTGCCAGGCGACTCGACGCGCCTGGAGCAGGGCGTGTGACACCGGCCATCGCAACACCACAGAAGGAAGATCAGTGGATCTGAGAATCGGCATCATCGGCTTCGGCGCACGCGCCTCGCTGCGAGACGAGGTGCACCGCCCAGGGCGCGGCTCGCGCATCACCGCCGTCTGCGACACGAGTGAGCGCGCCCAGCGCGAGGCTGGTGAGTTCGCGCCGGATGCCCTCGTCACCGCTTCGCTCGACGAGCTGCTGGCCTCGGGGGTCGATGCCGTCTTCGTGCTGACGCCGGACGACACGCACGCGGCCGTGACCATCCGGTGTCTCGAAGCGGGTGTCGCGGTGTTCTGCGAGAAGCCGATGGCGATCGACCTCGCCGACGCCGACCGGATGCTCCTCACCGCTCGCCGCACCGGATCGAAGCTGTACATCGGGCACAACATGCGGCACATGCCCGTCGTCACCCTGATGCGCAGGCTCATTCAGGAGGGGCGCATCGGCCAGGTGAAGGCGATCTGGTGCCGTCATTTCGTCGGGCACGGCGGCGACTACTACTTCAAGGACTGGCACGCGGACCGGCGGCGCACGACGAGCCTGCTGCTGCAGAAGGGCGCTCACGACATCGACGTGATCCACTGGCTCGCCGGTGCATACACCGAGCGCGTCGCCGCAATGGGTGAGCTGAGCGTGTACGGCGACATCGCCGATCGCCGAAGCCGCGCGGGTGAGCGGATGCCCGACTGGTTCAGCATCGACAACTGGCCGCCGACCGCACTTGAGGGACTCCACCCGACCGTCGATGTCGAAGACATCTCGCAGGTGAACATGCGCCTTGCCGGCGGCATCCTCGCCTCGTATCAGCAGTGTCACTTCACCCCCGACTACTGGCGCAACTACACCGTCATCGGCACTGAGGGGCGCATCGAGAACTTCGGCGACTCCACCGGTGGCGAGGTGAAGCTGTGGAACCGTCGCCACCGCGGCTGGGCCGAGGCGGACGAGGTGTTCCCGATCGAGTCCGAAGCCGCCGCGAGCCATGACGGAGCAGACGCGCTGCTGGTGGCCGAGTTCCTGCGGTTCGTGCGGGATGGCGGCGTCACGCTCACCTCGCCGGTCGCCGCCCGCGAGGCGGTCGCCACAGGCATCCTCGCCACGCGCTCGCTGCGCGGAGATGGCTGCGCGCACGAGATCCCGCCGCTCGATCCCGACCTCGTCGCGTACTTCGAGGCGGGACAGCCCCGAAGCGGCGGCCGGTTCCCCCTCGGTGCAGACATGACGTATGCTTGATGGGCAGTGCTCGACTGCATTCTTCCGCCGTGCCCACGCTCTGGCGGAGGATGCAGAAGAATCACCCGAGACCGGACGGTCTCTAGGGCGGTAGCTCAATTGGCAGAGCAGCGGTCTCCAAAACCGCAGGTTGCAGGTTCGATTCCTGTCCGCCCTGCGCGTCAGCGAATGTGCTGACTCACGGAAAGGTGTTCCATGGCCCACGACGCATCGGGCGGCGAGATCGTCGCGGCGAACGGAGCGAGCGCGAAGAAGCTCGGCTTCTTCGGCCGGATCGCCCTCTTCATCCGACAGGTGATCGGCGAACTGCGCAAGGTGGTCACTCCCACCCGCAAAGAGCTGTTCACCTTCATCGGAGTCGTTCTCGGCTTCGTGATCGTGATGATGGCGCTCGTCTACGGTCTGGACTACCTCTTCACCTGGGTGGCGAATATCGTCTTCGGCGTGCCGAGCTGACCCGCCCCTGCGTGAGACAACCCCGAACGGAAGAGAATTCAGTTGGCTGACAAGTACCCCGACGATGTCGATCTCGCGACCGCTGCTGAGCAGTCGAGCGAGGATGACTCGGCAGCGGATGGCGATGTGCTCGCCGCCGAGGAGCGCTCCAGCGAGCCGAACGAGCACCGCGCCATCCACCTCGAGGCGGACGGTGACGAGGACGCGTTGGATGACGACGACGTCGAGATCGACGACCCGGAGGCCGACGCGATCGTGAACGACGCACTCAACATCGACGAGACGGCAGAGGTCGAGGCCGCGGCCCAGGCGCTCAACGACTCGGAGGAGGACGGCGAGGTCGACCCCTACGAGGAGTTCCGTCAGGAGCTGCGCTCGCTCGAGGGTAAGTGGTACGTCATCCACTCCTACGCCGGCTTCGAGCGCAAGGTGAAGGCCAACATCGAGCAGCGCAAGTCGACGCTCGAGGTCGAAGAGGACATCTACCAGATCGAAGTTCCGATGGAAGATGTCGTCGAGATCAAGAACGGCCAGCGCAAGATGGTCACGCGCGTGCGCATTCCCGGCTACGTGCTGGTGCGCATGGAGCTGAACGAGGACACCTGGTCGGTCGTGCGTCACACGCCGGGCGTCACCGGCTTCGTCGGCAACGCGCACAACCCGACGCCGCTGCGCTTCGAAGAGGCGTTCAACATGCTCAAGCCCATCGCCGAGGTCGCCGCCGCGTCGACGGCTGGTGGCAAGGCAGCCGGTGGCAAGGGTCAGCCGCAGGCCGCACGCACAGCTCAGGCCGAGGTCGACTTCGAGGTCGGCGAGACGATCACCATCAAGGACGGTTCGTTCGCGGGCCTGCCAGGCACGATCAGCGACATCAACGCTCACAGTGGCAAACTCACCGTGCTGGTCTCACTGTTCGAGCGCGAGACCCCCGTCGAGCTCTCGTTCGACCAGGTCACCAAGATGTGATGCTTCGACGGGCTCAGCAACCGGGCCCGTCAGCAGAACGGCCACCTCGATGGGGTGGCCGTTCTGTTTATCGCCCGCGACGGCATGCGCGGGTAACAGACGCTTGCGCCCGGTTTGCGCGGCGTGCCCCGACAATCGTCGGGTCGCCGTGCGTAGCGAGATGGAGTAAAGTGGAGAGGTTGTGTTTTACCGCTCCGGATGGTCCGGTTGCGGGAGAGCGTCCACGGACGTTCGATAGAAGGGAAGCACATGGCACCCAAGAAGAAGGTGACCGGCCTGATCAAGCTCCAGATCAACGCCGGAGCCGCCAACCCGGCCCCGCCGATCGGCCCCGCGCTCGGTCAGCACGGCGTCAACATCATGGAGTTCTGCAAGGCCTACAACGCGGCGACAGAGTCGCAGCGTGGCAACGTGGTTCCGGTGGAGATCACCGTCTACGAAGACCGCAGCTTCACGTTCATCCTCAAGACCCCGCCGGCCGCTGAGCTCATCAAGAAGGCAGCGGGCGTCGCGAAGGGCTCGTCCACGCCGCACACCGTGAAGGTCGCGAAGCTGACGAAGGCCCAGGTCGAGGAGATCGCCAAGACCAAGCAGCCCGACCTCAACGCGAACGACATCGAGGCTGCATCGAAGATCATCGCCGGCACCGCCCGTTCCATGGGCATCACGGTCGAGGACTGAGGGGGAGACGACAATGGCTAAGTCCAAGGCATACATCGCCGCCGCCTCGAAGATCGAGGATGGCAAGTACTACACGCCCGCCGAGGCGGTTGCGCTCGCGAAGGAGACGGGGTCGGCGAGGTTCGACTCGACCGTCGAGGTCGCGCTGAAGCTCTCGGTCGACCCGCGCAAGGCCGACCAGATGGTGCGCGGCACCGTCATCCTGCCCCACGGCACGGGCAAGACCGCCCGCGTCATCGTGTTCGCGAACGGTGCGGCCGCCGAGGCCGCGATCGCCGCGGGCGCCGACAAGGTCGGTGGCACCGAGCTGATCGAGAAGGTCGCGGCCGGCTGGACCGACTTCGACGCGGCCGTCGCCGTGCCCGAGCTCATGGGCCAGGTCGGACGCCTCGGCAAGGTGCTGGGCCCCCGCGGCCTGATGCCGAATCCGAAGACCGGCACTGTCACCCCGAACCCCGGCAAGGCGGTCGAGGAGATCAAGGGCGGCAAGATCGAGTTCCGCGTCGACAAGCACGCCAACGTGCACTTCGTCGTCGGCAAGGCCTCGTTCTCGGCCGAGCAGCTCGGTGAGAACATCGGCGCCGCGCTCGACGAGATCGTTCGTCTGAAGCCGTCGAGCTCGAAGGGCCGCTACATCCAGAAGGGTGCGGTCTCGACCACCTTCGGCCCCGGCATCCCGCTGGACGTGAACGCCATCGCGTAAGGCTTTCTGCCTCAACCGCCGAGCGACCACTCTTTTGCCCACTCGCCCCAGAAATTTCAGGGGGAACTGGGCAAAAGAGTG
>JASGDS010000175.1:0-2602 GCA_047607025.1 Microbacterium sp. | reverse complement strand
TGCGCGCCGACAGCTGGTCGCGCGGCGTCTTCAGCTGCGTGGTGAGCTCGGCGACGAGCGCGCGCTCGGCGGTCAGCTCACGGAACGCGTCGAGCCCGACGAGCGCCTCGACACGGCGGTTCGAGGCGCCGACCGACGACTCGCCCGTGATCGAGATGAGCCCGACTTCGGAGGAGTTGGCGACATGTGTACCGCCGCAGAGCTCGCGCGACCAGGCTCCGCCGATCTCGACCATCCGCACGACGTCGCCATACTTCTCGCTGAACAGCGCCATCGCGCCCGCGGCCTTCGCCTCATCGATCGGCAGCACCTTCGTGTCGACGACGAGCCCCTCGCGCACGGCGTTGTTGGCGATCTCCTCGATCTCGCTGCGGGTCTCGGCGCTGAGCGCCTGCCCCCACGTGAAGTCGAAGCGCAGGTAACCGGCACGGTTGAGCGAACCGGCCTGCGTCGCGCCCTTGCCGAGGGTGTCACGCAGCGCGGCATGCACGAGGTGCGTCGCCGAGTGCGCCTGCGTTGCCGCCCGACGGTTGGCGCGGTCGACCTCGGTCGTTGCGGCGTCTCCGACGCCCACCTCGCCGCGGGTGACCTCGACGGTGTGGCTGATGAGCCCGGGCACCGGGCGCTGCACATCGAGCACCTCCAGCTCGAAGCCCGCACCCGTGATGCGTCCCTTGTCGGCGACCTGGCCGCCCGATTCGGCGTAGAGCGAGGTCTCGGCGACGATGATCTCGGCGATCTGACCCTCGGTCGCGCGGTCCGCGCCCTGGCCGTCCACGAGGATGCCGAGCACGCGCGTCTCGGTGTCGAGATCGGTGTAGCCGGTGAAGACGGTCTCGCCGGCACGGCGGAACTCGCGGTAGACGCCGACGTCGGCGATCGCGCGCTTGCGCGAGCGGGCGTCCTCTTTGGCGCGCTGACGCTGCGCCTTCATGAGCGAGTCGAATTCGTCGCGGTCGACCTCGAGGCCCGCCTCCTCGGCGATCTCGACGGTCAGATCGATCGGGAAGCCGTAGGTGTCATGCAGCAGGAACGCCTCGGAGCCCTCCAGCGTCGTCGAGCCCTGCTTCTTCACCTTGTCGAGCGCGACATCGAGGATGGTCGAACCCGACGCGAGCGTGCGCAGGAACGTCTCCTCCTCGGCGAAGGCGTAGGCCGAGATGCGCGACCAGTCGTCTTCGACCTCGGGGTATCCGGCCTTCATGGCGTCGCGCGACGCCCCGAACAGCACGGGGAAGGTCGCCTCTTCCACGCCCAGCAGACGCATGGCGCGGATGCTGCGGCGCATGAGCCGGCGCAGCACATAGCCGCGGCCCTCGTTCGACGGCGTCACGCCATCCGAGAGCAGCATGAGCGACGAGCGGACGTGGTCGCTCACGACGCGCAGGCGCACGTCGTCGTCGTGGGAGGCGCCGTACGCGCGACCCGAGAGCGCGACGGCGGCGTCGAGCACGGGTCGCACCTGGTCGGTCTCGTACATGTTCTCGACGCCCTGCTTGAGCAACGCGATGCGCTCGAGACCCATGCCGGTGTCGATGTTCTTCTGCGGCAGGGCGCCCGCGATATCGAAGTCGACCTTCGAGCGCACGCCGCTCAGCAGGTCCTGCATGAAGACGAGGTTCCAGATCTCCATGAACCGACCGTCGTCGACGGCGGGGCCGCCGTCCTTGCCGTAGGCGGGACCGCGGTCGAAGAAGATCTCCGAGTCGGGTCCGCCCGGGCCCGGTGTGCCAGTGTGCCAGTAGTTGTCGGCCGCGCCCAGCCGCTGGATGCGCTCGGGCTTCAGCCCGATCACGTCACGCCAGATCGCCTCGGCCTCGTCGTCGGTCTCGTAGACGGTGACCCAGAGGTCCTTCTCATCGAAGCCGAGTCCGCCATCCGCTTCGGATGAGGTCAGCAGCTCCCAGGCGTAGCGGATGGCGCCCTCTTTGAAGTAGTCGCCGAACGACCAGTTGCCGAGCATCTGGAAGAACGTTCCGTGACGCGCGGTCTTGCCCACCTCTTCGATGTCGTTCGTGCGAATGCACTTCTGCACGTCGGCCGCACGCGGGTACGGCGCGGGAACGACGCCGGTGAGATAGGGGATGAACGGGACCATCCCGGCGATCGTGAACATGATCGACGGGTCGGAGGCGACCAGCGACGCGGAGGGCACGATGGTGTGGCCATTGCGCTCGAAATAGTCGAGATAGCGCTTCGCGATGTCAGCGGTCTTCATGGGATGTCCTTGCGTGTACGTGCGTCAGTGGTCGCCAGCACGGCGACGGATGGTCGGAGCGAGTCTCAGGCGGTGATGCCGCGGCGCGCCTCTTCGTCGCGGTACGCGTTCGCGATGCCGTCGGCGAAGCTCGAGATTCCGGCGTCGATCGAGGCGAACACCTCGGCTCCTCGCTCCGACTTGCTGACGAAGTGCGCGATGACGAACCCTGCCGCGGTGCCGACCACGAACCACTTCAGCTTTGCCATGCTCCCCATCCTATCCAGCCTCGCCCTGACATACGCCGAAGGGCGTCTCGGTCGAAACCGAGACGCCCTTCGTGAGACGCGGAACTTATCGCGCTGCGTGGCGAGTGCCGCTCCAGCGGCACTCGCCATCAGAATC
>JASGDS010000174.1:0-6046 GCA_047607025.1 Microbacterium sp. | reverse complement strand
GGCGGCTGGGACACCGCCACCGTCGACGGCGTGCGGCGCAACGTCGTCTCGGCGATGCGCAAGAGCACCGTCGGCGCCCTCCTGCGATTAGTCAGTGTTCGCGGCGAGTGGATCGTCGGCGTGCTGGCGATCGACGCGGCAGCCGAGACTCGGGCAGCCATGTTGAGCCTGAGTAGCGCGGCGCGCGCCGCAGTGCCCGGACTCGAGATCACGTGGGGAGTCAGCGCCGCGTGCACCGACCCCTTCGCCTTCGCAAGCGCGCACCGCGAAGCTCTCTCCGCCTTGACCGGCGCAAGGCGAATGGATTCGGGACAGGTATCGCTGTACGACGAGCTCGGCATCGTGCGCATCCTGCTCGGGGGCACAGAAGGCGGCGCAGACCTGCAGCGCTTCGTCGACGATGTGACCGCGCCTCTGCGCGGCTATGACGAGACACATGACGGGGCGCTCGTGAAGACGCTGCGCACCTTCTTCGACTGCGACTGCTCGCAGCGGAGGGCGGCCGAAGCGCTCTTCGTGCACCCGAAGACGCTGAGTTACCGCCTGACGCAGATCGGCGAACTCAGCGGGTTGGATCTCTCCTCACACGCAGACCGCGTGCGCGCCGACCTCGCTCTGCGCATGCTGCAGATCTCCGAGATTCAGGCGGAGTCGTAGCGCGTCAGGAACGCCGGGCCGCAGCGGCGAGCGCCAGCGAAGCGGGGCCGGCCTCGGCGAAGTCGACGGCGAAACGACGCAGGCCGAGCTCGTAGAGCTCACCGATCAGCGGCTGCGACACCCTGCCTGTGACGCGAATCCCGACACCCGTTTCGCTCTTCGCGCTCGCCGCGACCCTCTGCAGAAGCGGGCGAACTGAATCGTCGATCTGCTCTCTCGGGTTCGCTGAGATCAGTCCCTGCGAGGCATATTCTTCGAACGGCTCCGCCGTCAGAAGCATGTGCCCTGGAACGCCGAACATCGATGCCTGCAGCAGCCGCAGCTCCACCCACACGTGGCCGACCTCTGCGGCGATCTGCTGAGAGTGGAGTGCTCCTCGCGGGCTCGCGACATACGCGCCGGGATGAACGGGCGGCGTCTGGGCGGCGAACTCGCGTACGAGGGCGGCCTCCGCCGGATCGGACACATTGCGCACCGAGAGATGCACTCGGGGCGCGTCTGGCGCGGAGATCGCAGCAAGCGCTCGCGCCAGCCCGTTCAGATGCGCATTGACCAATTCGGGAGATCCCAACGGCATCGCGAGCATCGGCTGTTGGGTGAGAACCGTCCCCGAGTGCAGCATCTCGCTCGTCTCGTCGACGAGGAAGTCGATCGCCCGCACACCGAACTCGAGCCCTCGAGCGGCGTCGAACAGGGGCGCGAACGCCTCCGCCAGCACATCGCTGAGTGCATCGAATCTGCCCTTGTCGTCCTGGCGAGCGATGATCCCCTCGATCACCTCGGCGAATCGCGTGTGCGTCGCAAGCAGGTCAGCTGCGGCGACGACGACGCCCGCAGCGCCCATCTCCTGCGCCTGTCTGATCTCTTCCACCGAGGCAGCGCGCATGAACAGATCCGCCCCCGACGTCTGCAGGCAGTGGCGCGTGAGTGCTCCGATCGTGTCGTCGCCCCGATGAGTGACGACGTCGATCGCTCCGGCATACACCTCTCCCGCATCTCCATCGAGGGAGATCTGATCGCCTTCCCCCAGCGTTCGCTCGCCGACTCGAACACTGGCACCGTCCTCATCGAACACCAGACTGTCACAGCCGACGACACAGGTGCATCCGAGTGCCCTGGCCACGACCGCCGCATGGCTCGTGCTGCCACCGGTCGCCGTAACGACACCCTTGGCCGCGATCATGCCGTGCAGGTCTGTGGGACTCGTCACCGCCCGAGCGAGAATCACAGCGTGTCCCTCGGCTGCGAGCTGTTCCGCACGCTCAGACGTGAACGCGACAATGCCGGTGACATGCCCAGGCGACGCACCCGTCCCTCGCGCGAGCAGTCTGCCGTCAGAGCGTGCCCGATCGAGTGCGGATTCGTCGAAACGCGGCTGAGAGAGCGACCTCAGATGATCCGCCGTCACTGCCTGGATCGCATGGTCGGCCGCAGCACCGAACTCGGAGATGAAGTCGGTCGCGATGCGTACGGCCGCTCGCGCCGTGCGCTTCGCGCTTCGCACTTGAAGAAAGTACAGTCGGCCGGACTCCACCGTGAACTCGATATCCAGCACGTCTCGACGTTCGCGCTCCAGTCGTGCAACAGTCGAGACGAGCTCTTCAAACAACTCAGGGTTCGATTGCCGCAGCGTCTGCACCTGATCGGGTGTGCGAATGCCGGCGACGACATCCTCGCCCTGGCTGGCAGCCAGATACTCGCCATACAGCCCCGGTTCACCCGTCACCGGGTTGCGTGAGAAGACGACGCCTGATCCCGACCGCTCGTCGCGGTTGCCGAACACCATCTCCTGCACGACAACCGCCGTACCCATGGAATGATCGATGCCGTGCAGCTCGCGGTAGGCGATCGCCCTCCGCGTATTCCACGAGCGGAAGACCGCCTCGATCGCCTCGTCGAGCTGCTCCAGAGGGTCATCAGGCACCGTCGGCTCGCCGTCATCGTCGAGCGCCTGCTGCAGCCTCGCCCACACGGCGTCGTACACCTCACCCGCGTCGGCGTCCGCCCCGAGCCGGGCGAGCACCTCATCCACGGGAGAGGGCGCGGGTTCGAGCACGTCGAGCACGATCTCGGCGTACATGGCGTGGAACCTGGCGAGCACATCCGCCACGAACTTCACGTCTGATGTTGCAACTGCGAGCGCGATGGCGGCGTCACGGCTCAGGCCGAGATTGAGCACGGTGTCCATCATCCCTGGCATCGAGACCGGTGCCCCTGAACGCACGGAGAGGAGCAGTGGCACCGGCCCCGCACCGAAGGTCTTCCCCGAGGATGCTTCGATCTCGGCCAACCGGGTCCGCACATCTGAGACGAGATCGTCCGGCATCCGACGATGCTCGAAGTACTCTGCGCAGCATGCCGTCGAGAGCACGAAGGCTTCAGGCACACGCAGGCCCATCGCCGTCATGTCGACGAGACCCGCGCCCTTGCCGCCGAGAACGGCACGATCGTTCGTGCGCGCATTGACGACGTTGACGGTGAGGTCGGTCTTCAGCATCGTCGTCGACATTCTCACTCCTTGCGTTCGCGGCCCAGAGTGCGCAGCAGATCTTCGTGGAACTCGAACCAGACGTTGTGGATGGAATCTCGCATCGGCGAAGACACCAGATCGATGTCTCCTCGCGCAACCGCATCCGACGCGGTCCGAAACCGACGGACGTAGGCTCCGAACCGCGCATCGTGATCCTGGAGCGTCTCGATCAGACGCTCCAGGCGCGAGACCTGCTTGTCGATGCGGTCGAGAATCTTTCCGTCGTAATCGGCATCGGAGTGGTCGTTCGTGACCTTCTTTCCCCCGACCTCGATCTGCTGCCATCCGCTGATCGTCTGCAAGAACTGGCTGTTGACGGCTTCGAACCGCTCCGCCATCTTCGTGACCTCCGGGTCGATTCGCGCATCAGCGTAACGCTGTTCGGCAGCCTGTGCCAGGAGGAGAGCGGCATCATCGCCCGGGAGCGCGGCATCGCCGACGATGACGAGCGCTCCGCTCCCCTCCAGGCCCGTCAGCGCTTCGATGATCGATGCTTCGTCGAGGTCGGTCGCGTCGGCGATCTGTTCGCTCGTGGCCATCTTCTTCAGGCACACGGCGTTGAGCACGACGTATTCGCTGTCGGTGGCGATGGGCATCCGCGCTTCCCTTCTCTGGGTTTCCATCTCTGGCTTCCGCCTGTGACGTCTTTCTCTCCTCGTCCGTGCGGCCACAGACGAGACCCGTCTGCGGCCGCACACGTGAAGACGTCCGTCAGAACAGCCAGGAGTACTTCGACGAGCGAATCGAGGCGTTCTCACCGAAAGGAAGGTAACCTGCGCCGGAGAAGATCTTCAGCGGCACCGTCTCCTGCGCGAATCCTCGCTTCTGGATGTCGTAGTAGTAGTTGGCGACGCGCTGGTCGACTTCCTTGATCTGCCAGTCCTGCACCGCCTGATCCCACGTGCCGGCCTTGCGTAGGTGCGGCAGGATCATGCCGAA
Source organism: Microbacterium sp. (assembly GCA_047607025.1). Taxonomy (GTDB): domain Bacteria; phylum Actinomycetota; class Actinomycetes; order Actinomycetales; family Microbacteriaceae; genus Microbacterium. The sequence continues at coordinate 1,920 of JASGDS010000174.1, read as the reverse complement.
GTAGTAGACATCGTGGCCGGCCCAGATGAGCTCACGTTTCGACATCGTCGACACCTTGCTGTAGAGGTTCAACGTCGCGCGCTGCACCTTCTCGAGGTCGGCGGCGAGCTCGGACACCTTGATGTTGCGCACCTCGCCCATCGGAGTGTCGTGCTTCTCACGTGCGAAGACCGCACCGCCCACGATGTAGGGGATGTAGTTCTTCGGGCGTGTGAACGTCGTGGCGATGTCGTTCACGCGAATCTCCTGAAGACCCATCGCGTCCGGGTCGAGCTCGATCGCCAGGGTGTAGGCGTGTGGAAGACCTTCAAGCCGGCAGACGTCGCTCCAGTGGTACTCCGACTCGTTCACGAACAGGTCGCGAAGGATGAGCAGATTGCCGTTGGGCAGCTCGTACGGCCCGGTGTCACCCAGACCCAGTCGGCAGTCGAAGTGGTCGAGGAAGGCGAGCAGCTCGGCTGCCGCGTTGAAGCGGGTGAACGCATCGTGATCCGGACTGCCCGGTTCCAGCGGCTCGAGCTGGTCGACCAGCGTCTGCAGGAAGTCGGGTTCGTGGATCTGGCAGCGGTAGCGGTCCTGCGAGTTGAGGATGTAGCCATCCTGCCGCTTGCCCCACAGCACGCGCTGCATGAACTTCAGGATCTCGTTCGACTCGGCTACATAGTCGTCGGGCTTGATCGCCTCCAGCGCGAGCAGACCGCAGCGCCCCATCCCGAAGCCCACGGCGCCGATGCACCAGTCGTGCACGCAATTGATCTTCGTTCCGATCTCGCGCTTCGCGGAAGCACCGATATCGAGCACGCCTTCCGCGCCGATCTGTGCGGTCGTCTTCATAAAGAACTCCGGCCAGCGGTAGAACTCGTCCATGAAGGCGAGGATCTCGTACTCCTGGCGGGGGATCATGCCCGAGACGCCCTCTGTGGCGCGCATCACGAGCACGTCCCAGATGTTCCAAGCGAGATAGTTGTTGAGATCGTTCAACTCGTCGATCGTGAACTCATCGCGGAGGGCGTCTTCTCGACTCACCCGCTCGAGCACCTTGCTTTTCGCGCGTTGGCGCTGGACCTTGTCGCCGATGATGCCGTCTCGCAGCGGCTCCTGTCCGACGAAATTGCCGACGAACTCGAGTTCCTGGAACCGGAGCCCGTCGTCCTCGTCCTGATAGCGGTCTTTGTATGTGGCCGTCTTTCCGGCCTCGGACTGCATCGTCATTTCTGCTCCTTCACTTCTCTGTGGGACGAATCGGCGGCCGTGTCAGGCTTCGACGACTCGACCGACTTCTGAGTCATCGACTTCGAGGCGCACGTTCTTGCCTTCGAGCGCCTCTCGGATCTCCTCGAAATGGGAGTCGTCTGTGTTGCCGACGACGTAGCGCGAATCGCTCGAGGTGAGGTGTGCGGTCATCACGCACGGAGTCTGGAACTCGCGCGACAGGATGCCGAGGTGCGATTCGGGTGCACCGGACATCGTGATGATGCCGATGGCGCCCATGCTGAGCGCCGGAGAGAGGAACGTGGTGGTTCCGCCCCGAACGAGCAGGATGTGCTCCTTGAGCTTTCCGCTCGACAGCAGCGCGATGACGTCCTGTGGCGAACCGAGATACTTCACGATGCCCTCAGGCGTCTTGTCCGTCTCGAAAGCGTTGAATCCTTCAGCTACAACGGTCACACCGATCCTCCTTGTTCGGTAGCTCGAGTCCGGCGTCCTCGCCGGCCGCGTGCTCATAGCCTGTCCAACGCCGCACGGATTGTGCGTCTCCAGACTAGATAGCGATCCGAGTGCTCGCTATCCGACCGAGACAACACCGGTGTCCCTGCACGGGCGCCGCTTCCGCTCGAGCACGGCCTCACATCTCGCAGCGGCGTGAGAGCGCGAGGGAGAGCGGGAGCACGGCATCGAAACCCGCCGACAGGATGGCGT
>JASGDS010000173.1:0-4192 GCA_047607025.1 Microbacterium sp. | reverse complement strand
GATCTGTTCGGTGGTCATGAGCTCCCTCGCTCTTGCGTCGTATTCGAAATCGTATATCATCGAGGCAGGTTCCCGCAACGGGTCTCGACGAATGAGTCATCATGACAAATCCCCCACGGATCACACCCACCGGCACCATCTCCGGTGCGAAAGACCGCCGCCGCGTCGTCTTCGCCACCGTCATCGGCACCACGATCGAGTGGTACGACTTCTTCACCTACGCGGGGGCGACGGCGCTCGTCTTCGTTCCGCTGTTCTTCTCCGGCGCGGGTGACGGCGTCGACGCGATCATCGCGTTCCTCGCCGTCGGCATCAGCTTCCTCTTCCGGCCGCTCGGCGCGTTCCTCGCCGGCCACTTCGGCGACAAGTACGGCCGTCGTCAGGTGCTCATGGTCACGCTCATCGGCATGGGCGGCGCGACCGCGCTCATCGGCGTGCTGCCGACCTACCAGGCGATCGGTGTCGCAGCGCCCCTGCTGCTGCTCCTCCTCCGCGTGCTGCAGGGCCTCTCGGCCGGCGGCGAGTGGGGCGGTGCGGTGCTCATGGCTGTCGAGCACGCGCCCAAGACCAAGCGTGGGCTGTTCGGCGCCGCGCCGCAGATCGGCGTTCCGCTGGGCCTCCTGCTCTCGAGCGCTGTCATGGCCATCCTGCGCACGATCGCGGGGCCGGATGGCTTCCTCGTGTGGGGCTGGCGCGTCGCGTTCCTGCTGTCGATCGTGCTGATCTTCGTCGGCTACTGGATCCGCCGCAACGTCGAGGAGAGCCCCGTCTTCGCCGAGATCGCCGAGCGCGCGCAGAAGACCAAGATGCCCATCTGGCAGCTGCTGCGCAAGCACCTGCTGCTCGTGATCCTCGCAGCGCTCGTGTTCGCCGGCAACAATGCCGTCGGCTACATGACGACGGGCGGCTACATCCAGCGGTACACGACGGATGGCCTCGGGCTGAACCCGACGACCATCCTGTGGATCGTCGCGGTCTCGGCCGCGAGCTGGCTGCTGTTCACCGCGCTCGCCGGCTGGGCGGCCGACAGGATCGGGCGCCGCACCACCTACCTCATCGGCTGGGTGGCGCAGCTGATCGGCGTGTTCGCGCTGTTCCCGCTCGTCAACACGGCCTCGTACGGCCTCGTGCTCGTCGCGCTCGTGCTGCTGACGGCGGGCCTCGGCTTCACCTACGGCCCGCAGGCTGCGTTCTATACCGAGATGTTCCCTGCCTCCATCCGCTTCTCCGGCGTCTCGATCTCCTACGCGATCGGCGCGATCTGCGGCGGCGCCTTCGCCCCGATGATCGCCACCGCGATCGTGAAGGCCACCGGGTCGACGGGCGCCGTCACCTGGTACCTCGCCGGCATGACGCTGCTCGGCCTCGCCGCGACCCTGCTGCTCAAAGATCGTTCCGGCATCCCGCTCGGCCCCGACCACGAAGAAGAGCAGTCTGTCAGCCCCATCTACGGCCTCACCAGGGCCTGAAACGAGAACGACGATGCAGTTCCATCACCACGGCTACGTCTCCGCCGACCCCCGCGTGCTGCCCGCAAGCGGAACGGGCGTTGATCGGCCGTCCGCACTGCCCGACGAGGTCGATGTGCTCATCGTCGGCTCCGGTCCTGCCGGCATGCTGCTCGCGGCGCAGATGTCGCAGTTCCCCGATGTCACCACCCGCATCATCGAGAAGCGGGATGGCCGGCTGAAGCTCGGGCAGGCCGACGGCATCCAGCCGCGCAGCGTCGAGACGTTCCAGGCGTTCGGCTTCGCCGAGCGCATCGTCGCCGAGGCGTACAACATCGGGTGGATGAACTTCTGGGGGCCCGACCCCGAGAACCCCGGGAACATCATCCGCACCGCGCGCACCGAGGACTACGCGCTGCAGATCAGCGAGTTCCCGCACCTCATCGTGAACCAGGCACGCGTGCTCGACTACTTCGCCGAGGCTGCCGCCCACGGGCCCGCCCGCATCGTGCCCGACTACGGCGTCGAGTTCGTGGGGCTGACGGTCGATGCCGACGGCGTCGACGTACGGGTCATGCAGGATGGCGCCGAGCGGACCATCCGGGCGAAGTACGTCGTCGGGTGCGACGGCGCGCGGTCAGGGGTGCGCGAGGCGATCGGTCGCAAGCATCTCGGCGACATCTCAGCGCACGCCTGGGGCGTCATGGACGTGCTCGTCAACACCGACTTCCCCGATTGGCGCATCAAATGCGCCATCAACTCGGAGGCGGGCAACATCCTGCACATTCCGCGCGAGGGCGGCTACCTCTGCCGCATCTACGTCGACCTCGGCGAGGTGGCCGATGATGACAACCACGCTGTGCGCTCGACGCCCATCGACGACGTCATCGCGAAGGCGAACGCCATCCTGCACCCGTATGCGCTCGACGTGAAGCAGGTCGCGTGGTCGAGCGTCTACGAGGTGGGCCACCGCGTGACCGACCGTTTCGACGACTCGGATGGCGAGTGTCTCCCGCGTGTCTTCCTCACGGGCGACGCCTGCCACACGCACTCGGCGAAGGCTGGGCAGGGCATGAACGTGTCGATGCAAGACGGCTTCAACCTCGGCTGGAAGCTGGGCCACGTGCTCACCGGCCTCGCACCCGAGTCGCTGCTTCAGACCTACTCGTCCGAGAGGCAGCCGGTCGCGCAGCAGCTGATCGACTTCGATCGCGAGTGGTCGAGCCTCATGGCGCGCAGGCCCGAGGAGATCGACGACCCGAACGAGCTGGCGAACTACTACCTCGGCACGGCGGAGTTCCCCTCCGGGTTCATGACGCAGTACGGCGCCTCGCAGATCGTGCTCGGCTCATCCGACCCGTCGCTTGCGACGGGGTTCCCGCTGGGCAAGCGCTTCACGTCCTCGCCCGTGACGATGGTGGCAGACGGCAACGCCGTGCACCTCGGGCATCACGCGCGAGCGGATGGCCGTTGGCGCGTGTACGCGTTCGGCGCGGATCTCGATGCCTGGGCCGCAGAGGCCGCGCCGGTGTTCGCCAGGCACACGCCCGACGGGGCCGATGTCGATGCCGTCTTCGACGTCAAGGCGGTCTACCCGCAGTCGTACGACGAGATCGACATCACCGCCGTGCCCGAGCTCTTCCGCCCCGAGACGGGGCCGCTCGGCCTGCGCGACTGGGAGAAGGTGTTCGCGGCGGCGCCCACACCGTGGTGCCCGACCGACATCTTCGACGAGCGCGGCATCTCACGCGAGGGTGCGGTCGTGGTCGTCCGTCCCGATCAGTATGTGGCGGCCATCCTGCCGCTCACCGACGTCGCCGGCCTCGCCGCGTTCTTCGACGACATGGCCTCCTGAGTTTTCGGGTCGCCCATCCGCGCTTGGCCGCTGGCGAGCCTCGGTCGCTGAGCCGCCTTCGGTCGCTGAGCTTGTCGAAGCGCCCTGGGCCTGCACCGGTCCCTGAGCTTGTCGAAGGGTGCCGCGGAGTTATCCACAGGTCAGAAGTTTTTCGTCACGGCCTCTCGCTCTGCGGTTGCATTGATGACATGGCCGAAGGAGACGAATACCATGACTCTCATGACGATCGACGCTGTGGGCCTTCCGCGTGGGCGGGCGCTGACGGTCGACGACCTCGACACGTTGCCAGACGATGGGCATCGCTATGAGCTCATCGACGGGGTGCTCATCGTGAGCCCCGCACCCAGCAGGCGGCACCAGCAGGCGATCGGCAACCTCTATGTGGCGGTGCGTGCAGCGTTGCCCGGCGATCTAGCGGTGCTGTTTGCGCCGTTCGACGTCGCGCTCGTTGACGACACGCTCATCCAACCTGATCTCATCGTTGCTGCGGACAGTGATTACACGGACAAGAACCTCCCGACGGCACCACTGCTTGCGGTGGAGGTGCTCTCGCCATACACGCGCGGGATCGATCTGCTGCTGAAGAAGGACCGGCTGGAGCGTGCGGGCTGCGCCCATTACTGGGTCGTCGACGTCACAGAGCCGTCGGTCACCGCGTGGGCGCTGCAGGAAGATGCCTATCGTCAGGTCGCGCAGGTGACAGGCGACGAGACGTTCACTGTGACGGATCCGTTCAACGTCTCCTTCACCCCGGCATCCCTCATCACCCGCTGACCGCTAGTTGTACTTCCTCGTGACGTTGTGAACGCGTTGCGATGGGGTTTGGCCGCCGATGCCGGTGTGGGGTCTGTGGTGATTGTAATGGTGGAGCCAGCTCTCGTACGCGGTG
>JASGDS010000172.1:0-4849 GCA_047607025.1 Microbacterium sp. | reverse complement strand
CTCACCGCCTGGCAGCAAGCGACCAACACCGACCAGCGGCAAGTCAACTGGCAATTCACGACCACCGACGCCCGAATCAAACTCCGACACCTATACCCACAATATTAGCCGCAACAATCCACTAGGCCGAGGCCTCATCCTGCGCGTAACGCACACCGATCTGGCGGCGGATCTCGTCGAGCGCGCCCATGATCGCGACGGTCTCGTCGATCGGCATCTCGGGCGTCGAGGTGAGCCCCTGCGCGATCGCCTTCTCGACCGCGAGCGCCTCGAACTGCATGCCGCGCAGCTCGCTGTGTTCGAGCGGGAACTCCTCCACGACCGTGCCGTCCGTCGCCGTCACGCGGAACGACGTGGGCGCGAACCAGATGCCGTCGATGTCGATGCGGGCCTCGGTGCCGAGCACCTGCGCGGTGTTGGCGCCGGCCGCGCGCATCGAGCTGAGCGTGGTCGACACCGCGCCATCGGCGTGTGCGAAAACGGTGGCGACCTCGGTGTCCGCACCCGTGGCGCCGAGGCGGGCGGATGCCTGGATGGTCGCGGGGGCGCCCAGCATGTCCCAGGCGAAGGAGATCGGATAGATGCCGAGGTCGAGCAGCGCGCCGCCGCCGAGCGCGAGGGCGTTGAGGCGATGTGCGGGGTCGGTCGGCAGCGACTGCGTGTGCGTGGCGGTGAGACCTCGCACCTCGCCGAGCGCGCCCTGCCGCACCAAATCGCGGATGCGGATCATGTGCGGCAGGTGACGCGTCCACATGGCCTCGGTCACGAGCAGGTTCTTCTCGGCGGCCAGACGACGCAGACCATCCGCCTCGGCCTGATTGATTGTGAACGCCTTCTCGACGAGCGCGTGCTTGCCGGCATTCAGCACGAGGCTCGTGTGTTCGAAGTGCAGTCCGTGCGGGCTGGCGACGTACACGACGTCGATGTCGTCGTCATTCGCGAGCGCTTCATACGACGCGTGTGCGCGGGGGATGTCGAATGCGGCCGCGAAACGATCGGCCGACTCCTGGGACCGAGAGCCGACCGCTCGCACGTCGAGCCCCGCGAGCTTCAGGTCGTGCATCATCGAGTGGGCGATGCCGCCCGTGGCAAGGATTCCCCAGCGAAGAGAGCTCATCCCTCAAGCCTACGGCCGCTCAGAGCGCGGCGAAGGCCTGATCGAGGTCGGCGATGATGTCCTCGGGGTTCTCGAGTCCGACGGAGAGCCGGATCGTCGCGGGGGAGATGCCGGCGGCCGCGAGCTGCACGGGCGTCATGTGATTGTGGGTCATCGACGCGGGGTGCGTGATGAGCGTGCGCGCGTCACCGATGTTGGCGACGAGCTTCACGAGCTTCAGGTTGTCGATGAACCGCTCCACGAGCGTGACCTCGTCTTCGGTGCCCGGCAGCAGCTCGAAGGCGAACACGCTCGGCGCCCCGTTCGGCAGGTAACGCTGGGCCGCTGCATGCCACGGATTCGACGACAGCGAGGGGTGAAAGACGACGCGAACGGCCGGATGATCGCTGAGGTAGCGGGCGACGAGGGCCGCGTTGTGCACGTGGCGGGCGATACGCAGGTCGAGGGTCTCGAGGCCCGTCAGCAGCTGTGCGGCGCTGAACGCCGACAGCGTCGGACCGAGGTCGCTGATGTACTTCGAGCGCAGCAGCGCGGCGAACGACATGTCGGCGCCGAAGCGATCCCACAGGGCGACACCGCCGTAGCGCCAGTGCGGCTGGAACAGCGAGGGCCAGCGGTCGGGTTCGATCGAGAAGTCGAAGGTGCCGAGGTCGACGACGACGCCGCCGAGCGCCTGCCCGTGACCGCCGAGGAACTTCGTCGCGGAGTGCACGACGATATCGGCGCCGAACTCCTTGGGGCGCAGCAGCGCGGGGGTGGTGGTCGTGTTGTCGACGACGAGCGGCACGCCCGCCTCGTGCGCAACATCCGCCACCTGCGAGATGTCGAGCATCTGCGCCACGGGGTTCGCAACCGACTCGGCGAAGAACAGGCGCGTCTCTGGGCGAACGGCTTCGCGCCATCCGTCGATGTCGTCGACGTCGACGAAGGTGGTCTCAATGCCGAGGTCGCGCAGCGTGTCGTCGAACAGGTCGACCGTGCCGCCGTACAGCTGCTGGGCGGCGACGATGTGACCGCCGCGCCCGGCCAGCGCCAGCGCCGTGATCGCCACAGCCGCCTGACCGCTCGCCACGGCGACCGCCGAGACGCCGCCCTCCAGCGCCGCGACGCGCGCCTCGAACACGGCCTGGGTCGGGTTCGCGTTTCGGCTGTAGATGTACCCGGGCTGATCGAGGGCGAACTTTGCGCGGGCTTCGGCGAGTGAGGAGAACTCGTAGGCCGTCGACTGATGGATCGGCGGGATGACCGTGAACTCGGGCGTGCCAGGGCGATAACCCGTGTGGAGCTGAGTGGTGGCTGGTCCGAATTCTGTCACGACGTCATTCTCTCCGATGTGCTCTGCATCGGTGAATCGGCATGTCGCCGTGTTGCGGCCTTACGGCACCAGAACGATCTTGCCCTTCGCTCCCGCGGCGAGGATCTCGTGCGCCCGTGTCGCCTCGGCCAGCGGCAGCTGCTCGCCGATCTCGACGCTGAAGGCGCCGGAGCCCAGCAGCGCGAGCGCGACGGGAACCGCCTCGGCGCGCCACGCCTCCTGCTGCGCGGTGAGCGGTTCGGGTGACCCGCCGGAGAAGGCGCGGATGCCGAGGCCCTGCGCCTTCGCGCCCTGCACGATCGTCGCGATGCGGTGTCGGTCGTCCAGCAGCGCGAGGGACGACTCGAGCGCCTCATCCGTGCCGACGAGATCGAGGATGACGGTGGGCTGCGCGATGTCGCGCACCCGCTCGGCGAGACCGTCGCCGTAGGCGATCGGCTCGGCGCCGAGCTCGCGCACGCGGTCGGCTCGCGCATCGCTCGTGGTGGCGAGCACGCGCGCGCCGAGCAGCACGGCGAACTGGATGGCGAACTGACCGACCGCGCCGGAGCCGCCGTGCAGCAGCAGCGTGTCACCCGAGCGCACGCCCAGCGACAGCAGGCTCTGGAAGGCGGTGCCGGCCGGGATGCCGACGGCGGCGCCCTGCGCGGCGCTCACGCCGGCCGGACGCTGATGCACCTTCGCGGCATTGATCGCAAGGCGCTCGGTGTAGGCGCCAACGGCGCCGAAGAAGGCGACGGCATCACCTGGGCGGAACCCGTCGACGCCTTCGCCCACCTCGACGACCCGACCCGCACCGTCGTTGCCGACGCGTCTCGGGGTCGTGATGGGATCGGAGGCTCGCAGTCCGCCGCGCAGCTTCGCGTCGATGGGGTTGACGCCAGCGGCTTCGACCGCGACGACGAGCTTCCCCGGTTTCGCGGTGGGCTCCGCGACGTCGATGAGTTCGAGAACTTCTGGTCCGCCGAAGGTGCGGTAGGCGATCGCTCTGGTCATACCCTCACGTTATCCCCCTTCGACAGGCTCAGGGAGCGGACGGGGGTGAGGGTCGTCAGCTGCGTGACGTGACGCGGCTCCAGCTCATCCAGGCTCTTCACGCCCAGCAGCGCCATGGTGCGCAGGATCTCGCTGCGCAGGATCTCGATCATCCGGTCGACGCCCGCGCGCCCGCCGGCCATCAGGCCATACAGGTAGGCGCGGCCGACGAGTGTGAACTTCGCGCCGAGGGCGACGGCGGCGACGATGTCGGCACCATTCATGATGCCGGTGTCGATCATGACTGTCGCATCCTTGCCGACCTCGCGCACGACATCCGGCAGCAGCCGGAACGGAACAGGGGCGCGGTCGAGCTGACGCCCGCCGTGATTGGAGAGGACGATGCCGTCGACGCCCCAGTCGATCAGCTTGACGGCATCCGGCACGTTCTGCACGCCCTTGACGACGAGCTTGCCCGGCCACATCTCGCGGATGATCTTGAGGTCGTCATACGAGATCGTCGGATCCATGGCGTCGTTGATCAGGTCGCCGACCGTGCCGCCCGTCGACGACAGCGACGCGAACTCGAGCTTCGGGGTCGTGAGGAAGTCGATCCACCACCAGGGGCGGGGGATGGCGTTGACGACGGTGCCGAGCGTGAGCTGCGGCGGAATCGAGAAGCCGTTGCGCTTGTCGCGCATGCGGTTGCCGGCGATGGGTGTGTCGACCGTGAACATGAGCGTGTCGAAGCCCGCGTTCTTCGCGCGCTCGACGAGACCGTAGGAGATCTCGCGCTCGCGCATGACATACAGCTGGAACCAGTTGCGACCGGTCGGGTTCGCCTTCTTCACGTCTTCGATCGCGGTCGTGCCGAGCGTTGACAGCGAGAACGGGATTCCGGCGGCGGCGGCCGCGCCCGCGCCCGCCGTCTCGCCCTCGGTCTGCATGAGGCGGGTGAAACCGGTGGGGGCGATGCCGAAGGGGAGGGCGCTCGGACCATCCAGGATCGTCGTCGACGGGTCGACGGACGGGGCAGGCCGTAGGATGTCGGGGTGGAACTCGATGTCTTCGAACGCCTGACGGGCGCGGGCGATCGAGATCTCGCCCTCGGCCGAGCCGTCGGTGTAGTCGAACGCGGCAGCGGGGGTGCGACGCTTCGCGATGGTGCGGAGGTCGTAGACGGTGAGCGCCTTCTGCAGTCGTGCTCGCTTGAAGTCGAGGTCGGGCTTTTTGAACTGCATGAGTTCGAAGATCTCACCGGGCTTGGGCAGCTGGCGCTGAACCATGATCGTCCTCTCGCGGAAACTGTATCGTTTCAACCTACCGTGAATCGCGATCCCACGGTAGTGCGTCGATAGGGTGATCGGGTGCTCTCCTTCGACGTCAGCAGCCTGCGGCGCGCGCCCGACGTCGAGGCGCCGAACCTGCGGGCGTGGGATGCG
>JASGDS010000171.1:0-9467 GCA_047607025.1 Microbacterium sp. | reverse complement strand
GCACGACACTAGCGACCCCGGAGCAGGGCGGCGAGGGCGGCGTCGCTACCAGAGGATGCGACCGCGAGCCTGCGCGAGAGCTCCGGATGGCTCGGGGCCAGCAGCGACACGGCCGCGGCCAGATCTTCGCCAGGCACCGTCACGAACGCACGGATGACCGAAGTGGCTGGCACCTCATTCGCCGTCGTCAGCACACCCGTGGTCTCGCTCGCCGAGGCCAGCCGCGCCGGCACCTCGTCCGCAGGCACGGAACCGGCCGCCACATCGTCGGCGAGGCGGATGACCGCCTCGAGTCGCTGCACCACGGCGGGGTTGCCGATCTTCACGCGCTGAGCCTGCATAAGCTGCGAGAGCATGGGCGCCGACAGCCCGAGCGTGCGCGCGAGCGCCGCCTGACTCAGTCCGAGAACCGGCAGGATGCGCCGCACGATGTCGCCGAGCGGCGCGCCATAGAGCCGTGTCTGCTCTGCCAGGTTTCGTTCACTGCGCTCATCCATCATGTGAGGAAAGGTACTCGCTTGACTTTGCAATTGCAAACGCCTACCGTGGTGGCGAAGCGTTTGCAATTGCGAACAAGGAGGAATCATGACCCGTACGATCCATCGGATCCTCGGCACCCTGGCCGCGACGGTCGCGCTGTGCGGTCTGCTCGCCGTTCCGGCACAGGCATCAACGGACAACCCCACCTCGGATGACGCGAAGCTCATCCTGCTGATGGACGCTTCGGGTTCGATGAACGACCCCGATGCCAACGGCTCACCCCGCATCGACGCGGCCCGCACCGCTCTCGACACCGCGATCGACGCGCTCAGCGACGACCAGCAGGTCGGCCTGCGCGTCTTCGGTGCGAACGTGATCGGCCTCGACCAGCCTGGCGCCTGCACCGACAGCGACCTCACGGTGCCGATCGGCACCGACAACAAGGACGCGCTGCACAGCGCCGTCGCCGCGTACACGCCCTACGGCGAGACGCCGATGGGCTACGCGCTGCAGCAGGCGGGAGCGGACCTGGGTAATGAGGGCCAGCGGTCCATCCTGCTGGTGTCGGATGGCCTCGCCGAGTGCGATCCCGACCCGTGCGATGTCGCCGCGGATCTGCGCGCCAACGGCGTCGACCTCACGATCAACGTGGTGGGCATGAACGTCGACGACTCCGCCCGCCAGCAGCTGCAGTGCATTGCGGATGCCGGAGGCGGCACCTACTACGACGCAACAGACGCCGACTCGCTCACGAGCGCGATGTCGACGCTCGAGACGCGCGCCTTCCGACCGTTCTCCATCGCGGGCGAGCCGATCACCGGCACGCCGAATGCCGCTGATGCGCCGTCGCTCACGTCGGGCACCGCCTATGTCGACATCGCGTCGAAAGACGTCAAGAACTACCGCATCGACCGCACCATGCCCGGCTCGACGATCCACATCTCCGTCATTGCGAACCCGTCGAAGGAGACGAGCGGATGGCTGACGGGCGAGCTTCTCGCGCCGAATGGCGACAGCTGCGGAAACCTGTCCGGCGGGGTGTGGCAGGTCGCGACGGTGTCGGCGGATGAGTTCTTCTCGTCGGATCGGGACACGTGCGTCGAGGCCGACTCGCTGACGCTGCAGATGTCGACCTCGGGCGACGACGGGGCGCCGTTCCAGCTGCAGGCGTACGAGGAGCCGCCCGTCACGAATGCCGATGATCTGCCCGCGGGGCAGGAGGAGATCGAGGATGGCAGCTGGTCGTTCGGTGGTTCGACAGACGGTTCGGACGGCGAGGTTCAGCCTGGCACCTCGTTCAACGACGCGCCGCTGGTCGACCCTGGCAGCTACCGCGCGGACTTCGAATCGGGCGAGGCGCAGTTCTATCGCGTGCACCTGGAATGGGGGCAGTCGCTGCGGGTGCGCGTCGACTTCGACCCGCTGAACGCCGCGCAGCGCGACGCGCTCGGCGTCACGTCGGCCTACCTCGATCTGCATCAGCCGCTCGGCGGAATCGTCAGCAACAACAGCTCCCCGGAGGACGCCGATGGCAGAAGCTCCTTCGCCACGCTGAGCGACGGGTCGGGAGCGTCCATCGTGCGGATCAGCCCGGCGGTGACCTACCACAACCGCGACGACAGCAGCACGGGTGCCGCCAGCTATCCAGGCGACTATTATGTGTCGCTGGCGACGGAGGAGATCACCTCCACGACCGACCTGTTCATGATGCCCTACACGATCTCGTTCGAGGTCGTCGGCACCGCGGGCGACGGTGCGCCGACATACGCCTCGGACACCACGACGGCGTCGCCCGCAGCCACGGCAACGGCGACACCCACCGAGACCGCCTCCACCGCGCCGTCCGTGACACCCGCGAAGACGTCGACTCCCGCCGCCGATGCGGCGCTCGCCCCCTCCGGTGCGCCGGTGGGCCTCGTGGTCGGCCTCGGTGCGGCGGGCGCCGTGCTCGTCGCGGCAGGCGTCTTCTGGGTCGTGCGGATCATCCGCCGTCAGAACGCCTGACGTCTTCGTCCCTCCGCTGGTCGTCGGCGAACTCGTCGACGACCAGCGGCAACGCCCCGCCGTTGCGATAGGCCTGCCTTCCCACCATATGGGCGGACAGCGGCGCCGTCGCGAACTGCAGGATGGCGACGGCCGCGAGCAGCGCGAGCGCTGACCAGGAGCGCAGCGAGAGAGCGCAGGCCGCCAGGATCAGCAGCAGCCCCAGCACCTGCGGCTTCGTCGCGGCGTGCAGCCGGGAGGGCACATCCCGCAGGCGCAGCAGCCCGATACCAGCCAGCACGCACAGGATGGCGCCCAGAAGCACGAGCACCAGGGCCACGGTGTCGATGATCATCGCTCCCGGTCCTTCCTCGCCACGAACCGCGCGACGGCGATCGTTCCGAACACGCCGACGGCGGCGATCACGACCATGACGGGCAGCGACCTCGTCGAATGATGCACGACCGCTTCGCACCCGAGCGCACACACGACGAGCGTCAGCAGCACGTCGCTGGCGACCGTCCGGTCGAGAATGGATGGCCCGCGCACCATCCGGATGATGGCCAGCACGGCCGATGCGAGGAAGCACGCGCCGATCGCGATCAGCAGGATCGTCTGCACCATCACTCCGCCCTCCTCTCGAAGACAGGCGCCGCGCCATCCCGCACGAGCGCCAGCGCCTGCGTCGAACCCAGAGCGCGCACGATGCGCCGCTCCCAGCGCTGCGCCTCCCCCCGCATCCGCTCGATCGCCTCGGGCGAGGTCGCGCCGATCACGTGCAGGTAGAGGATGCGCGAGGCGCGGTCGACCTCGACGACCAGCGACCCGGGAATCAGCGAGGTCACGACCGAGGTGTGCGTCATGATGAGATCGTCGTCCACGACGAGGGGCACCCGGATGACGGCGGTGGGCGAAGCGGGTCCCGCGCGCACCACGATCCAGGAGACCTGCAGGGCGCCGCGCACGACACCGGCGAGGAACAGCACCACGAGCACCGCCAGATGCCACGGGTTCACGCGGCCGGACAGCTCCACCGTCGGCAGTCGGTAGACGAGCATCACGAACGCCGCGACGGCGATGCCCGTGATCAGCGCGAGCCACGTGATCTGACCCCACAGCAGCATCCACAGCACGACCAGCCAGACGACGAACGGCGCGCGCAGCCAGATGCCGCGAGCGCTGGGGCGCGCGTGGGGCGTCATGAGTCGCCTCCGAGCTGAAGCAGCGTGACGGGATGGGTGAGCGAGTCGCCGATGCGGTCGCAGATGTCGTACAACCCGCCCGCGAAGATCGTCAGTGCGAGGGTGACGGCGACCATCCCGACCACCGTCGTCGTCATGAGGCGCGGGATGGCGCGCACCTCGGTCTGCACGTCGGCGGCGGGAGAGGAGGCGAGATGCGAGGTGCGCGCCTCCGTCTCGGCCGAGTCCTCCGACTCGCGCCAGAAGGCCAGGTTCCACGCCCGCATGAGGGCATAGAGGGTGAGCAGCGACGTGACGACGCCTGCCGCGATCAGCGCGTACCTGAGCGGCGAGCCGACACCCGCGGCCGCGTGGAACAGCGCGAACTTGCCGATGAAGCCGGAGAACGGCGGCAGTCCGCCGAGGTTCAGCGCGGGGATGAAGTAGAGCAGCGCGAGCAGCGGCGCCGCGGCGAACAGTCCCTTCACCCGCAGGATGGAGGTCGACCCCGCGTGTCGCTCGATGAGCCCGACCGCGAGGAACAGCGTCGTCTGCACGACGATGTGGTGCACCATGTAGTACGCCGTCGCGCCGTACCCCTCTGCCGTGCCGATCGCGAGGCCGAACACGAGGTAGCCGACGTGGCTCACGAGCGTGAACGACAGGATGCGCTTGAGCTCGGCCTGCGCGACGGCGCCGAGAATGCCGACGAGCATGGTCGCGAGCGCCACGATCAGCAGCAGCGACGAGATGTCGGAGTCGGAGAACAGCTGCGTCTCGGTGCGGATGAGCGCGTACACGCCGACCTTCGTGAGGAGCCCGGCGAACACCGCCGTCACGGGCGCCGGCGCCGTGGGGTAGGAGTCGGGCAGCCAGAACGACAGCGGGAACACGGCCGCCTTGATCGAGAATCCGAGCACGAGCATGAGGTGCAGGATGAGCTGCACCCCGTCCGGCAGCTCGGCCATGCGCTCGCCGATCTGCGCCATGTTCACGGTGCCGACAGCGCCGTAGATGAGCGCGATCGCCGAGAGGAAGACCGCGGACGAGACGAGCGAGACGACGATGTAGACGGTGCCGGAGCGGATGCGGCCGGGCGTTCCGCCGAGGGTGATGAGCACATACGAGGCGACGAGCAGCATCTCGAAGCCGACGTAGAGGTTGAACAGGTCACCGGCGATGAACGCGTCGAAGATGCCCGCCGCGAGAATGAGGTACGAGGGGTGGAAGATCGACACGGGCGTCTCGTCGTCGCCATCCGCCGCACCCTGCCCGACCGAGAAGAGCAGCACCGCCAGCAGCACGATCGACGAGACGACGACGAGCAGCGCCGAGAGCCGGTCGACGTACAGCACGATGCCGAAGGGGACCGGCCATCCACCCACCTCGACCGCGATGTCGCCCGTCGTGTCGACCGCGTGCAGCAGGATGGCCGAGAGCACGAGCGTCGTCGCGAGCGCCACGATCGACACCGACACCTGCAGCCGTCTGCGGCGGCCGAGCAGCAGGGTCAGCGCCGCTCCGATGAGCGGGACGGCCACGAGCAGGGGAACGAGGGCGCTCACGATTCGTCCTCCCCCACGACGGTGATGGGCGCCGTCGGCGTGCCGGCGAAGTCGGTGGCCGCTTCGTCCTCGCTCTGGGCGTCGTCCTCCTCGTGCTCGAGGGCGTGGGACGTCAGCGCAGCGCGCTCGCGCAGCGACCTGTCCTCCTCGTCGTCCTCGACGTCATCCGCCGCGCCGAGCTGCCAGGAGCGGTGGATGAGGGCGAGCAGGAACGCGCTCACCGCGAAGGTGATGACGATCGCCGTGAGCGTCAGCACCTGCGGCATCGGGTCGCTGGATGCGCCCTCCGCGTCGTGGAAGGGGGCGGTGCCAGGGGCGCCCATCACGATGAGCAGCAGCAGGTTCGTCGCGTTGCCGAGCAGCAGGAATCCGATGAGCACCCGGGTGAGGCTGCGCTCCAGCATGGCGTACACGCCCGCCGCGTACAGCACGGCCATCACGATCACGAGCACCAGCGACACCGTCATCCCCGCACCTCCTCCCGCAGCTGCCGATCGACCTCGGCGCCCAGCGAGCGCAGCACGTCGAGCACGAGTCCGATGACGACCAGGTAGACGCCGATGTCGAAGATCGTCGACGAGACGAACTCGATGTGACCGACGAGGGGCAGGTGCGCCTCCCACACGGTGCTCTCCAGCGGCGGATGACCGAAGGCGAGCGGCATCACGGCCGTGCCGACGGCCAGGATCACACCCGCGCCGAGCAGATGGCCGGCATTCACCGGGGCGGCGATGCCCAGCTCGTAGCGGCCGCCGGCGATGTATCGCATCACGAGGGCCATCCCTGCCACGAGTCCGCCGGCGAAGCCGCCGCCGGGCAGATTGTGCCCGGCGAACAGCAGATAGATCGACAGCACCATGATCGAAGGGAAGACGAGGCGCACGACGACCTCGAGCAGGATCGACCGCGACCTGGTCGCCATCCGCGTGCCGCCGGCGAGCCACGCCAGGGGCGCTCCGCGGTTCTCGGCGGTCTGCGGCCGTGCCCCCTCGCTCGTCTCGCGCAGCGGCCGTGAGGCGAGCACGCGCCGCAGCCCGCCCCTGGCGGGGCTCTTGATGGCGCCCTCCCCCCGCTCGGTCACGAACACGAGCGAGGCGATGCCCGTTGCGGCGAGCACGAGCACGGTGATCTCGCCCATCGTGTCCCAGCCGCGCAGGTCGACGAGCGTCACGTTGACGACGTTCGCGCCGTGGCCTCCGGTGTAGGCGAGCTCTGCCCAGTCGGTCGAGATCGGCTCGTGGATGCGGGCCGAGGCCGTGACGATCACGATGACGGCCATGGTGAGCCCGACGAACCCCGCCAGCACTGCCCTTGCGATGCGAGCGACCTGCGGGTTGTGCGTGCCGATGCGCGCGGGGATGCGTCGCAGCACGAGCGTGAAGGCGATCAGCGTGACCGACTCGACAAGCACCTGGGTGAGCGCGAGGTCGGGCGCGCCGGACACGGCGAAGAGCACGATCATGCCGAGCCCCGTCACCGACACCAGCACGACGCCGGTGTAGCGCTTGCGCACGCGCACCGCGAGCAGGCCGGCCACGATCATGACGGGGGCCGCAATCAGCTGGGCGGGGTTCTGCCACACGTCGATCCGCACGGGGAGCGAGCCTACCCAGACGAGCGCCGTGCCCTGTGAGGCGACGAGCACGACGAAGATCGTGCCGACGTAGACCGGAAGCGATCCGCTCTGGGTGAGCGACGTCACCGCGACCGAGAGGCGGTCGATGCCGCGGGTGAGGGCGTAATAGGCGTCGGAGGCGCCGAACCGCAGAAGGCGGCCGCGGGCATCCCACCGGATGGCCTGCGCGAGCGCGAACACGCCCGCCCCGCCGATGAGGGTCACCAGCGACAGCGACAGCGCGAGCTCGGGCCCGTGCCACAGCGCGAGGTGGTCGTCGCCCGCCCCGGCGTAGCCCGCGAGCGCGCGGTCGAGCAGCGGCGAGGCGAACCCGGCCGCGAGAGCGAGGGCCGACAGCACGAGCGGCGAGGCGAGAAAGCCGAGCGGAGGATCGGGCCACTCGGATGGCGCGACGGACCGCTTGGTGAGGAACGCGCCCCAGAGGAAACGCACGCCGTACGCGACCGTGAAGATCGACCCGGCGACGACGCCGATGAGCGCGACCGTCGCCCAGGGCGAGCCCGACTCGTGCAGGGCGGTGAGCGCCGCCTCCTTCGCGACGAAGCCGATCGTCGGCGGCAGGCCGATCATGGCGGCGACGGCGACGACCGAGATCGTGGCGAGCACGGGTGCCTGCCTGCCGATGCCCGACAGCTCTCGCACATCGCGGGTGCCCAGCTGTCTGTCGATGATGCCGACCACGAGGAACAGGCACGACTTGAACAGCGCGTGCGAGACGACGAGGGCAAGGCCCGCGAGCGCCGTGTCGCGCTCGCCGAAACCGATGACGACCGCGATCAGGCCGAGCTGGCTGACCGTGCCGTAGGCGAGGATGCGCTTCAGGTCGCGCTCGCGCAGCGCCTGGAAGCCTCCCAGCAGCATCGTCACGATGCCGAGCGAGACGATGACGGGCCGCCACGGGCCGTGATCGTCGAACGTCGGCGCGAAGCGCGCGAGCAGGTAGATGCCCGCCTTCACCATGGCCGCGGCGTGCAGGTACGCGCTGACGGGGGTGGGAGCGGCCATCGCGCCCGGCAGCCAGAAGTGGAAGGGAAACAGGGCGGATTTGCTCACCGCCCCCATCAGCACGAGCACGAGGGCCACGTCTGTCGCGGTGCCCGAGGGTGCGGCCGCAAGGATGCCCGACAGGCTCGAGGCGCCCGCCTCGTGCCTCAGCACGACCATCCCGACGAACATGGCGAGCCCACCCGCCGTCGTCACCAGCAGCGCCTGAAGTGCGGCGCGCCGGCTGGCCGCCCTGGTGTAGGAGTGGCCGATGAGCAGGTACGACAGGATGCTCGTCATCTCCCAGAACAGCACGAGCATCATCGCGTCGTCGGTGAGCACGAGGCCGTACATCGCTCCCGCGAACGCGAGCAGCACGGCCGAGAAGCGTCCGAGCCCCGACGTGCTGCCTCGGAAGTACACCCGGCAGTAGATCATGACGAGCGCGCCGACGCCGGTCACGATGAGCGTCATGACCCAGCTGAGCGCATCCATCCGCATCGAGATGTCGATGTCGAGCGCGGGGATCCAGTGATATTCCTCGAAGGGAATATCACCGTCGAACACGCGGGGCGCGAGCAGCAGCGCGTGAATGAACCCGGCGAGCGGAAAGAGGGCGGCGACCCAGAACACCCGTACCCCGAGCACTCTGACCAGCAGCGGGAGAAGAAGGGCTCCCGCGGCGAACAGTGCGAGGATCGCGATCATGTTCGTCTCCTCTGGCTCGGCTGCGCGGGTCAGGGTGTGGCGGACGGTGATTCCAGTTTACCGGCGGCGGGAGGGGCGACGGCCGTCTGCCGCGCATAAAATCGACGGGTGCGTCTTGTCATTGCCCGCTGCTCCGTCGACTATGCCGGGCGCCTCAACGCGCACCTGCCGCTCGCCACCCGAGTGCTCATGCACAAGGGAGACGGCAGCCTGCTCATCCACTCCGACGGCGGCTCGTACAAGCCGCTCAACTGGATGAGCCCTCCCTGCCGGCTCGACGTCGAGCAGCCGGACGACGAGCTCGCCGAGGCGGGCGTCATCGAGGTCTGGCGGGTCATCCATCAGAAGTCGGGCGACGCGCTCACGGTGCGCGTCCACGAGATCCTGAGCGACACCAGCCACGACCTCGGCATCGATCCCGGTCTCATCAAGGACGGCGTCGAGGCCGATCTGCAGCGCCTGCTCGCCGAGCAGGTCGACCTCATCGCCGACGGCGCGACGCTCGTTCGACGCGAGTTCCCCACCGCGATCGGTCCCGTCGACCTCATGGTGCGCGATGCGGATGGCCTCGCCATCGCCGTCGAGGTGAAGCGCAGGGGCGACATCGACGGCGTCGAGCAGCTCACCCGCTACCTGGAGCTGCTGGGTCGCGATCCTCATCTCAAGCCGGTGCGCGGGGTGTTCGCCGCGCAGGAGATCAAGCCGCAGGCGCGCGTGCTCGCGACCGACCGCGGCATCGAGTGCCTTGTGCTCGACTACGACGCCATGAAGGGGGTCGAGTCGGGGGCACCGACCCTCTTCTAGATGTACTTCCTCGGGAGGTTGTGAACGTCTTGGGTGGATGAAGACCTCCGCGGCAGGATGTGGGTTACCACACTCATCATCTTGACCACGGAGGTCTTCGTGACTCACGTTAACGCGCCTTTGACG
>JASGDS010000170.1:0-3327 GCA_047607025.1 Microbacterium sp. | reverse complement strand
TCCGGGCCATCCAGCGTGCGCTGGGCGCAGCTGGCCGGATGGCAGGGCCAGGCGGGGGAGGACCTCGCCCGTTCGGCCGAGCGTGGTGACCGCATCGCCCGCGATGCCATCGTGCGATCGGCGAAGACCGTCGGCCGCGCACTGGCCGATGCCGCCACCCTGCTCGATCTGGACGTCGTCGTCATCTCGGGCGGCTTCTCGCAGGTGTCGGATGACTACGTCGATCTGGTGCAGGCCGCACTCGCCGACTGGGCCATTCTGCCGTATGCGCAGCGCACGCGCGTCGTTCGCTCTTCGCTCGGCGGCGACGGCCCGATCATCGGCGCCGCGGCCCTCGTGCTGCGCTGACGTTCCCGTCGCACTTTCGGCGGCCATTCGGCCGTGTTCATCGCAGAAGGTGCGACGGCAACCGATCTGACGCGCAGAAGGTGCGACGGCAACAGCTCAGGCGGCGGGCTTGCGATAGGCGGAGCGCATCCACGGTGACCACAGCAGGATGCCGACCGCGAGGATGAGCACTGCGAACGCGACTTGCTCCACGCGCATCCACGTGGGGTAGAGGCCGGGGATCGACACCAGAATCAGCGAGACCACGGGGAAGATGAAGACGAACAGTCGCATTCGCGAGTACGCCCACCAGAAGCCGGCCATCGCGCGCCAGACGAAGTAGACGAGCCCGGCTGTCAGCCCGAGCACGACGGTTCCGCGCACCCAGACCATGAACGGCTCCGTCGTGCTGCCGCGCCACAGGACGAACGCGATCACGAGCGTCGAAGTGCCCAGCAGCAGTGACAGGGCGAGCAGGGTCAGGATGGCCATCCACGTCGTGCGCACGCGCGGGGCGCGCGCCGCCTGCGGACCGACCGTCAGGTGCCGCTGCCTGCCGCCGACCATCCGATCGATGAGGAGGACGACACGCTCGAAGGGCACGGAAGAATCGTACCCGCCGGGCTCAGACCCCTGCTTCGAGTTCGCCGCCTCCGTCGCCCTCCGCCGTCGGGTCGACGAGCTCGGCGACGGATGAGATGATCTCGTTCGGGCGGAATGGGAAGGTCGCGATCGACTCCTGCGACGAGATGCCGCTCATCACGAGCACCGTCCACAGGCCCGCTTCGATGCCGGCGACGATGTCGGTGTCCATCCGGTCGCCGATCATGCCGGTGTTCTCGCTGTGAGCGCCGATGCGGTTGAGCGCGGAGCGGAACATCATGGGGTTCGGCTTGCCGACGATGTAGGGCTCCTTGCCCGTCGCCTTCGTGATGAGCGCGTTGATCGCGCCGGTCGCGGGCAGCACGCCCTGCGCGCTCGGGCCCGTGGCATCCGGGTTCGTCGAGATGAACCGGGCCCCATCGTTGATGAGCCGCACGGCCTTGGTCAGCGCCTCGAACGAGTAGTTGCGGGTCTCGCCCACCACGACGTAGTCGGGGTCGGTCTCGGTCATGATGAACCCCGCCTCGTGCAGGGCGGTCAGGATGCCCGCCTCACCGATCACGAAGGCACTGCCGCCAGGGCTCTGCTGCTTCAGGAAGTCGGCCGTCGCCAGCGCGCTCGTCCAGATGCTCTCCTCCGGAACATCCAGCCCGGAGTGGTGCAGCCGAGCCGCGAGATCGCGGGGCGTGAAGATCGAGTTGTTTGTCAGAACGAGGAAGGGCGTGCCCGCATCGCGCCACTGCGCGAGCAGTTCGGACGCGCCGGGGATGGGGTTCTGCTCGTGCACGAGCACGCCATCCATGTCGGTCAGCCAGCACTCGATCTCATCGCGTCGCGCCATGCGCCCAGCCTAGAACTCGAGTGAGCGGAAAGCCACGGTCTGCACGGATGCCCACGCGCCGCATAGAAATGCCTGCCGCGTGGCGTATGTTCGGTTCTGTGACTGGTCGATCGCCCCGCGTCGGGGCAGATCCACGTCTTCCCGACCAGTCCGGTCGCACCTACCTCGTGACGGGTGGCAACAAGGGGCTCGGATTCTTCGCCTGCGAGCTGCTCGCGCGCACCGGCGCCCACGTCATCCTCAGCGGTCGCCACCCCAACAGGCTCGCGGCCGCGCACGATGCACTGGAGGCGCGCGTGCCCGGCGCCTCGATCGAGACGCTGCTGCTCGACGTGGCGAACCCCGGCTCGGTGCGCGCCGCAGCCGCGAGTGTGCGCGGTGGGCTGTTCCAGCGCGCCAGACTCGACGGCGTGCTCTTCAACGCAGGCATCGTGCACCCGCCATCCCATCGAGAGACGACACGGGATGGTCGTGAGCTGGTGTTCGCGACGAACGCCCTTGGCCATTTCGTGCTCGCCGCGGAGCTGCTGACGACGCTCGCGAAGTCGGCATCGACGGCGTGGACGCCCCGAATGGTGTGGCTCGGCAGCATGTCGACGCGCTGGGGGAACCGCGATCCGATCGACTTTCAGCTCGAGCGCGGCTACAGCGCTTGGCGCGCGTACATGCAGTCGAAGGTGGTCGTCGAGGCGATCGGTTTCGAAGCGAACACGAGGCTGCGGGATGCCGGTGTGCCGGTGGAGAGCGTCGTGGCGCACCCCGGTTTCTCGCGCGGCGGGCTCACCGAGCAGGTGACGGGGGTCAACGAGCCGAGCGCCGCGAAGCGAATGCGTGATCGGCTGCAGTCGCCGCTCGCTCAGTCGAAGGCACGTGGCGCGGCACCCCTCGTGCGCGCGCTCATCGGGCCGGATGTCTCCGGCGGCGACTACTGGGGGCCGAGGCGCCTGCTGAAGGGTGACCCCGCGCGTCAGCCGCGACCCGTCGTGTCGTCGAATGCCGAGGTGCGCGAGCAGGTGTGGGCGGAGTGTGAGCGTCTGAGCGGCACCGAGTGGCCATTCGCCCGCGCCGCCCGCGCCGCCGGGCGGTAGCCCCGCGCGCCGCAGTGTGTTGGGCACCTGGAGGGCGCCGTGGGGGTGCTTTAAGGCACTGCGCGTTGGGCGGGACCGAGGGCCGTGGAGCAGCGGTGGTGCTGGTGACAAGGGGGGTGCTTCGCGCGAGGTGCAGTGCGAAAGGCACCTGTTGTGGCGCTTTGGGGTGCGCAACTCACTGCGTCTCGGAGGCGGGTGGCGTGCCGCAGTGTGTTGGGCACCTGTAGGGCGCTGTGGTGGCGCTGTAGGCACTGTGCGTGCGGTGACGCTGAGGTGGCGGCGGGGGCTGGTGACGAAGGCGGCGCTTGGGCTGAGGTGCAGTGCGAAAGGCACCTGTTGTGGCGCTTCGAGATGCTTAAGACACTGCGCGTCAGGGCGGCGTGGCGGAGTGGAGTGCATTGGGCACCTGGAGGGCGCCGTGGGGGTGCTTAAGGCACTGCGGCTGAAGAAAGTGGGGCGGCGGCGCGG
>JASGDS010000169.1:0-7636 GCA_047607025.1 Microbacterium sp. | reverse complement strand
TGCCGTCTCTGGCGCCATCCGCGTCGGCCTGATCAAGACGAGCTTCAGCGGCGTGCGGGCCGCTTGAGTCGCAGCACCACCACGGTGAAGCAGGCCGCCGACAGCACCGCAAGCACCATGTGGACGCCGACGAGCAGCGGCGGCAGTCCGTTGCGCGCCTGCCACACGCCCACCGCGATCTGAACCAGCAGCAGTGCGAGCTGGGCGGTGAGCCACTTCCGCGGTCGCAGCCTTTTCGCCCAGGCGGCGACCAGCAGCAGGAGCACGAGTGTGAACAGGGCGTAGCCGGGCAGCGAGTGGATGTGCGCGAGCACCGACGCATCGAAGCCGTTGCGCTTCACGTTCGCGTCGCCCGAGTGCGGGCCATTTCCCGTCGTCAGCACGCCGAAGAAGATCGTGACGGTCAGCACGAGCGACGTCACGTGCGTGAGGATGAGGAACCAGGTCGGCACGGCTCGCTCACGCGGCCCGACCGGCTCATAGCTGCGGACGAGGAATACGGCGGTCAGGCACACGAGCAGCAGCGACGAGACGTAGTGGAAGCCGACGATGAACGGGTTGAGCCCCGTGATCACGATGATGCCGCCGACGAAGGCCTGCGCGACGATGCCGATAAACGCGATCCACGCGAGGATCACGAGGTCGCGTCGCACCGCCGCCTGACGCGACGACACGATCGCGGCGGCGATCACCACGACGAGCAGCGCCAGCACCGCGAACGGGAACGCTTCGCCGCCGGCCAGCTTCACGATCGCGAACACCAATGCAGCGGCCACGACCGATCCGGTGGCGAAGATCAGCGCCGTCCGCACCGCGCGGCGGCCGTTGAACGAGCCCAGTGTCACGAACAGCACGGCGAGCGCGAGAACGCTCAGCACGCCGGTCATCGTGCGGTTGCCGAACTCGATGAAACCGTGGATGCCGAGCGCGCGCGTGGGCACGAGCGACTCCGGCGTGCACAGCGGCCACTGCGAGCATCCCAGCCCGGAGTCGGTCAGGCGCACGGCACCACCTGTGCCGACGATGATGACCTCGGAGATGAACGCCAGCCAGGCCAGCACGATCAGCGCGCGGATCGGAGTGAGCGCCTGCCGATCGATCGAAGGACGCGGATCGGCGGCGACGGCTGACATGGCTGGGTGCTCCTCCTGCGGGTCTTCCTGGCGGCGCGAAGAATCGGCGCCGGGGCCAGTGAACCCTGTAGAATCGAGATGACTGTGAATGCGTGCGGCAGCTGCCGCCGCATCCAACACCAGTTTAGGCGCGTGCATGCGCGTCAGAATTCGGGCTTCGAAGACGACGGTTCCGCTCCGAACCGATCGGGGCGGCTGACAGCGTCACGGAGTCCAGAGGGAGAGTGGTAAGCGATGTCTGACGTCCTGATCGACCGCCCCGAGCTCGATCCGCTCGGCGTCTATGAATTCGGATGGCACGATTCCGACAGCGCCGGCGCCAGCGCCAAGCGCGGTCTGAGCGAAGCCGTCGTGCGCGACATCTCGGCGCTCAAGAGCGAACCCGAGTGGATGCTCAAGAACCGGCTCAAGGGCCTCAAGATGTTCGAGCGGAAGCCGATGCCCACGTGGGGCGCCGACCTCTCCGAGATCGACTTCGACAACATCAAGTACTTCGTGCGCTCCACGGAGAAGCAGGCGCAGTCGTGGGAGGACCTGCCGGCCGACATCCGCGAGACGTACGAGAAGCTCGGCATTCCCGAGGCAGAGCGCCAGCGCCTCGTCGCCGGTGTCGCCGCGCAGTACGAGTCGGAGGTCGTCTACCACCAGATCCGCGAGGACTTGGAGTCGCAGGGTGTCATCTTCATGGACACCGACACCGCGCTCAAGGAGCATCCCGAGTTCTTCGAGGAGTACTTCGGCACCGTGATCCCCGCGGGCGACAACAAGTTCGCCGCGCTCAACACGGCCGTCTGGTCGGGCGGCTCGTTCGTGTATGTGCCGAAGGGCGTGCACGTCGAGATTCCGCTGCAGGCATACTTCCGTATCAACACCGAGAACATGGGCCAGTTCGAGCGCACGCTCATCATCGCCGATGAAGACAGTTACGTGCACTACATCGAGGGCTGCACCGCGCCGATCTACAAGTCGGACTCGCTGCACTCGGCCGTCGTCGAGATCATCGTGAAGAAGAACGCGCGCGTGCGGTACACGACCATCCAGAACTGGTCGAACAACGTCTACAACCTCGTCACCAAGCGTGCGGTCGCCGAGGCCGGCGCGACGATGGAGTGGGTGGATGGCAACATTGGCTCGAAGGTGACGATGAAGTACCCGTCGATCTACCTCGTCGGCGAGCGCGCCAAGGGCGAGACGCTCTCGGTCGCCTTCGCGGGCCCCGGTCAGCACCAGGACGCGGGCGCGAAGATGATCCACCAGGCGCCCTACACGCAGTCGTCGATCGTCTCGAAGTCGATCGCACGCGGCGGCGGACGCGCGGGCTACCGCGGCGAGGTGCGGGTCGACCCGAACGCGCACCACTCCGCCAACACGGTGCGATGCGACGCGCTGCTGGTTGACACGATCTCCCGCAGCGACACCTACCCGGCCATCGACATCCGCGTCGATGACGTGCAGCTCGGCCACGAGGCGACCGTCTCGAAGGTCAGCGAGGAGCAGCTGTTCTACCTGCAGTCCCGCGGCATGCCCGAGGATGAGGCGATGGCCATGATCGTGCGCGGCTTCATCGAGCCGATCGCACGCGAGCTGCCGATGGAATACGCGCTCGAACTCAACAAACTCATCGAGATGGGTATGGAAGGATCGGTCGGCTGAGGCATGACGACCACATCTGAGGCGCCGACCACGGCGCAGATCGAGCACGCCCACATCGATCCGGCGGCGCAGCTGCAGGATGGCGCGGTGCGCCCGGTGCAGACCCGCTCCGAGCGGCCGCGATCCTTCGATCCGGCCGACTTCGGCGCGCCGACGGGCCGCGAGGTCAACTGGAAGCACACCCCGCTGGATCGCATCCGCTCGCTGTTCGCCATCGCGGAGCAGAACACAGGCGTCACCTACGAGTTCGCCTCGGGCGAGGAATTCGTTGCGGGCACGCTTGCCGCAGGTTCCGCTCCTCGCGGGTCGTTCTTCACGCCGGAGGATCTGCCATCCGCCATCGCCTGGCAGGGGTCGACCGATGCGCTGCACCTGCGTGTTCCGCCGCAGACCGCGGTGGCAGAGCCCATCGTGCTGCAGATCACCGGTCAGGGTGAGGGCCAGCGCGCAGACGGACACCTCGTGATCGAGGTCGCCGAGCAGGCGAGCGCGACGATCGTGCTGCGGCACACGGGTGCGGCCGACTACGCGCAGAACATCGAGCTGCTCGTCGGCGACGGTGCCAACGCGACGTTCATCTCGGTGCAGCAGTGGGATGACGAGGCGAACCACGCCGCCTCGCATCAGGCGCGCGTCGGCCGCGACGCGTCGCTGCGCCACATCGTGGTGAGCTTCGGCGGCGGCGTGGTGCGCGTGAACCCGAGCGTCGAGCTCGCGGGCCGCGGCGCATCCGGCGAGCTGTTCGGCCTCGCCTTCGCCGACGACGGCCAGCACCTCGAGAGCCAGGTGTACCTGCACCACAAGGGCGCCGACACCACGGGTGACGTGCTCTACAAGGGTGCCCTGCAGGGCCTCACCGCGCACTCGGTGTGGATCGGCGACGTGCTCATCGGGCCGGATGCCACAGGCACCGACTCGTACGAGGCGAACCGCAACCTGGTTCTCACCAGCGGTGCGCGCGCCGACTCGATCCCGAATCTCGAGATCGAGACGGGCAACATCAAGGGCGCCGGCCACGCGTCGGCCACCGGTCGTTTCGACGATGAGCAGCTGTTCTACCTGCAGGCTCGCGGCATCCCCGAGGATGAGGCGCGGCGCCTCGTCGCCCTCGGATTCCTCTCCGAGATCGCGCAGAAGATCGAGATCGCCTCGCTGCAGGAGGAGCTCATCGACGCGATCGAACAGGAGATCGCGGAAGGCATCGCGGCGGAAGCCGCATGACCGCGACCCGAGTGTGCAGCGTGAGTGAACTCGTGATGGACGAGGCGCGGCGGGTCGTCGTCGACGGCGTACCGATCGCCGTCGTGCTCGACTCGGCCGGCGCCATCCATGCGATCGGCGACACGTGCACGCACGGCGATATCTCGCTCTCCGATGGTTTCGTCGAAGACGACACCCTGGAATGCTGGGCGCACGGCTCGGCGTTCTCCCTCATCACGGGCAAGCCGCTCTCGCTGCCGGCGTTCGAGCCCGTTCCCGTCTACGTCGTCGAGATCGATGGTGACGACGTGCTCATCGACCCAGAAGTCACAAAGGAAGTTGCGTAAGACATGTCCACTCTTGAGATTCGTGACCTGCACGTGCAGGTTGAGACCGACGAGGGCGTCATCCCCATCCTGAACGGGGTCGACCTGACCGTCTCGTCCGGTGAGACGCACGCCATCATGGGACCCAACGGCTCGGGCAAGTCGACGCTCGCCTCGACGATCGCCGGACACCCGAAGTACGAGGTCACAGGCGGCACGATCACCTTCGACGGTGAGGACGTGCTGGAGATGACCGTGGACGAGCGCGCCCGCGCCGGGCTCTTCCTCGCTATGCAGTACCCGGTGGAGATCCCCGGCGTCACCGTGACGAATTTCCTGCGCACGGCCAAGACCGCCATCACGGGCGAGGCACCGTCCATCCGCTCCTGGACCAAGGAGGTCAAGGAGGGCATGAAGAACCTGCGGATGGACGGAACGTTCGCCTCCCGCAACGTGAACGAGGGCTTCTCCGGCGGCGAGAAGAAGCGCCACGAGATCCTCCAGCTCGAACTGCTGAAGCCGAAGCTGGCCATCCTGGATGAGACCGACTCGGGTCTCGACGTCGACGCGCTGAAGATCGTGTCGAAGGGGGTGAACCGCGCGAAGGAGGCCACGGGCCTCGGCGTGCTGCTCATCACCCACTACACGCGCATCCTGCGCTACATAAAGCCCGACTACGTGCACGTGATGGTCAAGGGCAAGGTCGTCGAAGAGGGCGGACCCGAGCTCGCCGAGCGTCTGGAGAACGAGGGCTACGACCGGTATTTCGCGCCGGGTGGGGTCATCGAGGCTTAGGCTCGGCGTATGGCCACCATCACTGACGAGAAGTACGACGAGATCGCCGAGGCGCTCAAGGAGGTCGTCGACCCCGAGCTCGGCGTGAACGTCGTTGACCTCGGGCTCATCTACGACCTGTCGTGGGATGACGAGAGCGACGCGCTGGTCATCCACATGACGCTGACGAGCGCGGGATGCCCGCTGACCGACGTGCTGGAGGAGCAGACCGCGCAGTCGCTCGACGGCGTCGTCGACCAGTTCCGCATCAACTGGGTGTGGATGCCGCCGTGGGGCCCCGAGCGCATCACCGAGGACGGCCGCGACATGATGCGCGCCCTTGGGTTCTCGATCTGAGCTTCGCTCCTCGAGGCGCAGTGCCTTAAGCACCTTCGCGCGGTCGTTTTGGTGCTTTAGGCACTGCACTTCCGCCACGCGGCGCGGGGCACCGGTGGGGCTGATGACGAAAGAGCTGCCTCGGTCGAGGTGCAGTGCGAAAGGCACCGTTCCTGGCGCTCAAAGGTGCGCAACTCACTGCACGTCAGGGCGCTTGTGCGAGGCGCAGTGCCTATTGCACCTTTGTGGTGTCGTTTTGGTGCTTTAGGCACTGCACCTCCGCCACGCGGCATGGGATGCAGTGACTTCAGCACCTGCTGGCGTCTGAGACGGTGCTTTTCGCACTGCGCTTCGGTGAAGGCGCTTCCTTCGTCAGCAGCGCCCCTGTGCTTCGCGCATCCCTGCGGCGGGGCTGTGGTGCTTAATGCACTGCGTCGCCGCCACGCGGCACGACGCGCAGTGCCTTGCGCACCGGTTGGCGTGGGCAACGGTGCCTTTCGCACTGCACCTCGGGCGCGGCGCGCTGTTCGCCATCAGCACTCCTGTGCTTCGCTCGCCGCAACGCACAGCACGGAGATCTCGCCCAGAACGGGTGGTTCGGGTGTCAACCCTCCGCCGTGCGCGTCAGCGCAGCAGGCCACCGATGCGCTCGATGGCCTCGGTGAGCAGCTCGGGCCCCGTGCCGAAGTTGACGCGAGCCCAGCCGTGGCCCTCCTGGCCGAAGACGGGCCCGGGTGTCACCGCCACGCGAGCCTCCTCGAGCAGCTTCACGGAGGGGTCATCGCCCCAGCCGAGGGACCGGAAATCGACCCAGGCAAGGAAGCTCGCCGCGGGCGGCTCGTACTCGGCACCCGGCACATGTTGGGTCAGCAGATCGCCGAACAGCCGCCGGTTGAGGTCGAAACGGGCGATCAGCGCATCGAGCCATCCATCGGCATCCGTGAAAGCGGCGATGCCCGCGATGATGCCGAAGAGGCTCGTGCGCCACTCGACCTCCCAGGGGATGTCGCGCACGATTGCGGCCATCCGCTCGGATGCCGTCACGAAGTGCGCGGCCTTGAGCCCGGCGAGGTCGAACGTCTTCGACGAGCTGGTCACGATCACGCCGACCTCGCGCGCCTCGTCGCTCACGTCGAGCAACGGCACGTGCACGGCGCCCGGCAGCGTCATCGGCGCGTGCACTTCGTCGCTGATGACGTATCCGCCGTGACGCTCGGCGATCGAGGCGAGCCGCGCCAGCTCCTCGCGCGAATGCACCGTGCCCGTCGGGTTATGTGGGCTGCACAGCAGGATGGCGCGCGCCCCGCCCGCGAACGCGCGCTCGATCCCATCGAGGTCGAGTCGCCATCCCGGATTCTCACGAAGCAGCGGCACCTCGACGGGCACCGTCTTCGACTCGCGGTGCACCGCGAAAAAAGGCTCATACACCGGCGGAGTGACGATGATGCCGTCGCCGGGCTGAGTAACAGCGCGAATGGCCTCGACGACCCCCATCATCACGTCGCACGTCGTGCGCACCTTATCGGGGTCGAGCGTCCACCCCCACCGGCGTTCGGCGAACCCGGCGAACGCCTCGGGGTACGCGGTGCGCGGCGGCGTGTACCCGGTGTCATCGCGCTCGACGGCAGCCCGCAGCGCCTGCTTGATCGCCGGCGCGAGCGCGAAGTCGGTCTCGGCGACGAACAGCGGCAGCACGTCGTCCGGATGCGTCGCCCACTTCGTGTTCGATCGAGCCCGCAGCCGCTCCAGTGGCTCCGCTTCCAGGGGCTGCACAGTCATCCTTCGAGCCTATGCCCAGTGATGCGCACACTCGTCGCGCGTTGAAGCACTCGCGCCGCTGAGGACGGGGCGCGGTGCCAGGACTATCCGTTCCGCGCGGGATCTCCGTCTGGGGCGTCAGTCGGCCGATGCCTCGAGAAGCTCGGGCGCGACCATGCGGCGCGTCTGCTTGTCGATCGTTGCGGGCGCCGTGGTGCTTTCGAGCTTCGACGCATCGATGCCGGGGAACTGGCGGGCGGTGACGAGCACTCGGGTTTCGAGCGACCCTGTGAACTGGTTGTAGGCGTCGACGGTGCGCTCGATGGCGCGCCGCAGACCATCCGCGTGCCCGGCGAGCGTGCCGATGCGGTCGTAGAGCTGATTGCCGAGGTCGAACAGTGCGCGCGCCTCGGTGGAGACCTCGTGCTGCGTCCAGGTGTAGGAGACCGTCTTCAG
>JASGDS010000168.1:0-13734 GCA_047607025.1 Microbacterium sp. | reverse complement strand
GCGCGGTCCGCAACACGCGCGCATCCGGTACGCCGGTTCCTGGGATCCCGACCGCGAGGGCGCCCGGACCGCCGTACCGGATGACGCCGGGTCGCTCCCAGTCCGCGAAGATGTCGACGAACGCGCCGATGACCCGCGCCTCGCCGAGTGCACTCGCCAGCACGGGCTCGTTGGCGCCGTTCTGGAGCGACACCGCATAGCCGTCGGCCGCGAGGCGTCCATCGGCAAGCCAGGCCGCGGCATCCGCGGTGTGCTGCGATTTGACCGCGACGATCGCGGCGGAAAAGGCCTCGTCGCGCGGTGCCTCGTCCGGTGTGTGGGCGGCGGGCACGGCGACGGTGTCCTCGACGGGCGTGGGACCATCGTCCCGCAGGATCGTGAGACCGTCGGCGCGGAGTGCGGCGACGTGCGCAGCATCCGTGTCGACGAGCGTGACGTGATGGCCGGCACGGATGAGGGCGTGGGCGATCGTGCCGCCGATCGCTCCCGCTCCGACGATGACATAGGGCTGGGCGGTCATGATGCCGTCTCCTTCCGAGCGAGGAGGGGGTGCGTATCGGGCAGCTGCCACACGGTCGTCCCGGTCCAGTGCGCGGGCAGCGCGGATGTCCCCGCGACGGCGCCACCGTCGACCGGCACCACCGCTCCGCTGATCCAGCGCGCGCCGTCGCCGAGGAGGAAGCGCGCGGTGGCGCCGATGGCACGGGGGTCCGCAGGGCCGGGCAGCACGGTTTCCGAGAGCAGCCGGGTGTATTCGGGCGTCACCGGGTTCACGACGCTGTCGACGGCGAAGAAGCCCGGGGAGATGGCGTTGACCCGGATGCCGTGAGCCCCCAGTTCGACCGCGCTCGCCTGCGTGACCATGACGAGGGCCGCCTTCGACGTCGAGTAGTGCGCGGCCCCGGGGCGCGCGCGACGGGCAGCGCCGGACGCGATGTTCACGACGGCGGGCGTGCGACCGTCTGCGATGGCTCGACGTGCGAGCGTCTGCGTCGCGAACAGCGGCGCGGAGACGTTGACGTGCTGCACTCGGTCCCAGGCGGCCGCGTCGAGCTCGAAGAACGGGATCGCGGGGTAGATGCCGGCGGCGTTGACGAGCCCGTCGATCGGTGCCCGATCCCATGTCCGCTCGACGACCTCCGAGGCCGAGCCGTCGACGCCGAGGTCGGCGACAACGGTGTCCACCTCGGCGCCGGTCGTCTCGCGGATATGCTCTGCCGTCGTCGTGAGTGCGCCATCCTGCAGGTCTACGAGCGTCAGCTGCCACGCGTTCTCGGCGAGTTCCTGTGCGATGGCGCGACCGAGACCCGAGGCGGCGCCGGTCACCAGCGCATGCGGTACGGCGCTCATGCGTTGGCCAGTTCCGTCGTGCTGAACGGGTCCAACGGATCCGGCGCGAGATGACGCGCGATCTGCTCATGCGAGGCGAACCACACCTCGCCTGAGGCGACGATGTGCTCGAGCAGCTCGCGTAGGACCGCGATGCGGGAGCGGTGCCCGATGAGCGCGGGGTGGACCGTGAGCTGGAACACCCCGTCATCGGCGCGGGCGCCGTCGAACTCCGACTTCCAGATCGACAGGACGCCCGCCGGGGTGGTGTAGGGACGGGCCGCCGCGTATCGTGCCATCCCGAAATAGGGAGCGTCGTCGCGGATCCACTCCACGGGGATCTCGACGACGCCGGTGTGCTCGCCGTTCTCGACGAGCTCATATGGGTGGTCGTCGGCCATGAGAGAGGAGTCATAGAGGAAACCGAGCTCGCGAATGATCGAGAGCGTGTCGGCGGAGAAGTCCCACGAAGGGGTGCGGATGCCGACGGGACGGCGTCCCGAGAGACGTTCGAGCACGTCGAGGCTGCGCGCGGTGAGCTCGAACTCGTCATCGCGCTGGAGCAGCGTGTTGCGCTCGTGGATCCATCCGTGGACGCCGATCTCGTGCCCTCCGGCCGCATAGGCGTCGATCTGCCCCGGGTGCAGGAGCGCTGAGACGGCGGGGACGAAGAAGGATGCCGTGACGTCGAACTCACGGAAGAGGCTGAGCAGGCGAGGCACGCCGACCCGCGCGCCGTGCTGACCGCTCGCGAGGATGCCGGGCGTGGTCGCGCCGTCGCGGAGCGCCGGGGTCTCGTGGTCGGCATCGACCGAGAGCGCCACCGCCACGCGCGCGCCGCCCGGCCAGGGCTGCTCCAACCGTCGCCCGGCGCGCACGTGCTCGACGGCGGAGCGCCACGTCGGCTCCGGCCACTGCCACGGTTCGACTTGCTGCGTCATGTCTCCTCCACGGGAGGCTCGCGGAAGCTCCGCGCATCCTCGCCACGACCACAGTGACAGGGAGACCCGGTAACGCATGCGTGCGTTACGTATTGCGTACGTATGTATCCGCATGTGACGTAGAGGATCGGCAGGGGAGCGTCCAACCGTAGGTTTGCCGCGTGAAGTTCCTGGCGAGCACCCTCATCGACAACAGTCCCGATCCGATCACCGGCGTGCAGAAATCCGCCACCGAGAGACTGGACCAGGTCGTGGCCAACGCGGTCTTCGCCGAGGAATACGGCTTTGACGCATACGGGGTGGGGGAGCGCCACGCCCAGCGATTCCTCTCGTCGTCGCCGCCCGTGATCCTCGCGGCGATCGCGCAGGCGACCGGGCGGATCCGTCTCGTCACGACGGTCACGGTGCTGTCACTGCTCGACCCGGTGCGAGTGGCCGAGGATTACGCGACGCTCGATCACCTGTCGCATGGCCGGGTCGACATCATCATCGGCAAGGGCAACGATCCCGAACAGAACGCGCTGTTCGGCTACGAACTCGAGGGGCAGTGGGAGCGCAACCGCGAGAAGTACGAGTTGCTGCGACGTCTGCTGCGCGAGGAGGAGGTGACCTGGAGCGGCGCCTTCCGTCCGCCCCTGCACGGCGCGACCACCCGGCCCCGCCCATTCCAGCAGCCCTTGCCCGTGTGGCACGGTTCGGCGAGTTCGCGGGACTCGACCGAGCTGGCCGCACGCTTCGGCGACCCGCTCTTCTCCGCGAACGGGTTCCACCCGTTGCGCAAGTACGCGGACCTCGTCGATCACTACCGGGAGCAGTGGGTCGCGTACGGACACGACCCGAAGGACGCTGTCGTCGGGGCGGGCTCCGGCGGGCTGTTCGTCACACGCAACTCACAGGAGGCACGCAGCATCTACGGGCCGATCTACGAGAGGTTCCTCCGGTCGCCGGCCGCGCAGCACAACCGCACGCCGTTCACGGACCTGGAAGACGTCATCCGCAACGGGCCCGCCCTTATCGGCAGCGTTGCCGAGGTGCGCGACAAGATCGGCCGCTACCACGAGGCGTTAGGGCACGAGGTCCTCTCGCTCAGCCTCGAAGACGGCGGGCTCACGGGCACGCAGCGCCGCGAGAGCCTGGATCTGTTCTTCGCCGAGATCGCGCCCGAGTTGCGCCGCGATTATCCTTCGAAGATCTGGAAGGACGCCGAGCCCGCCGCCTACCCGGATCCCGGCGCCGTGCGCGAGGTGCGTCCGACGAATGGTGTTCCTGGGCCGGCGGTCATTGGTTGATCCGGCCTCCGAAGGAGATCGCGAAGGCGTTCCGCGCAGGCCGAGCTCGAGCGCTCGCCCCGACCTCGGGCTGAGCCTGTGAGCCGCCCGGATCCGCGGACCGGCACCGTGCTGGCCTGGAAGACTGGAGTGGAGAAGGCGAACGAAGGAGTCGGGTGCGCGTCGCGGTGATCGGTGCCGGGATCGGCGGTCTGACCGCGGCCTGCGGCCTCGGCGCGGACGGTCACGAGGTCGTCGTGTGCGAGCGTCGGGCGGAGCCGGGTGCGGCGGGGGCCGGGCTGACGCTGTTCGGCAACGCCTTCGGCGCACTCGATGCGATCGGCCTCGGTGACACGGTGCGTCGGATCGGCAGCGACGCGATCGCCCGGATGCGCGCCGGCCAGCGTGCGCCCTCCGGCGACTGGCTCGTGTCGATGCCGTTCGCGATGGTCCCGACGCTGCGCAGCCTGCACCGGGCGGAGTTGCACAGTGCGCTGACGGATGCGCTGCCCGCCGGGAGTCTCCGACTCGGGCACAGCGCCACCGTCGCATCGGACGGTCAACCGATCGTGACCGTGGACGGGGGCGAGGAGCGGTTCGACCTGGTGGTGGCCGCCGACGGGCTGCGCAGCGACACCCGCGCACGGTTGGGTCTGGATCGCGGCGTACGCTATGCCGGGTACACCGCCTGGCGCGGCGTCACCACCGTCGGCGTCGACGTGCAGGACGAGGCCGGTGAGACCTGGGGGCGCGGCCGCATCTTCGGCATCGTCCCCCTGTCGGATGATCGGGTCTACTGGTTCGCCACGGAATCCACCGCCGCCGGGCAGAGTGCCGAGGACGAGCGCGCGGCGGTGCGGGAGCGGTTCGGCGACTGGCACGCGCCGATCCCGGCCTGCATCGACGCGACACCCGCCGCGGCGGTGCTGCGTCACGACATCTACGACCTCGACCGTCTCCCAGCTGCGTTCGCCAAGGGCCGGACGGTGCTGCTCGGCGATGCCGCCCACGGGATGACGCCCAATCTCGGCCAGGGCGCGGGCCAGGCCATCGAGGACGCCGCGACGCTGGTCCTCCTGCTCAGGACCGGTGACCCCGACGCGGCCCTCTCCCGTTACGACGAGCTGCGGAGGAAGCGGACCAAGGCGATCTGGCGACAGTCCCGTCAGATGGGCAAGATCGCGCAGGCTTCCCGCCCGATGGTCACGGGACTGCGCGACGGACTCCTGCGGGCGATCCCGCCCGCGTTGATGGGGCGAGCTGCGCAGGGCATCCAGAGCTGGACCGAGCCGTAGAGCCTCAGCCCGCTTCTTTGGACGTCCTTCGGTGTGGGCGACCCTGCTCAAGGGCGGGACGAAACCACCCCCATAGCACCGGAGCGGTGATGAGCAGGGTTTGGTTCACGACTCCGAACAAGGGATTGCCGCCAACCCGTAAGGGGAACGCTGAAGGGGCCGTGATCCGAACGATTTCCGTTCCGATCACGGCCCCTTCTCGGCCATCCGTACAAAATATCTCACGTCATCCGTACAAACGACCCTCTGTGCGCGAGGGGGGACTTGAACTCTTGCCCCCGCCCGGACAGGCACCCACGCCAGGGGCCGGAAAACCGCATGAAATCAATGGTTTCCAGGGTGTCTGCAACATGCTCGTCCATCCAGATACGCGCAGATACACACTCGGTGCCCCATCGTTTGCCCCATGAGCGGCAACTTCGGGCGGCCTGCCGCAGGGTTGATCATGCCCCTCGCCGGTATCGCGATGGGGTGACGCCGTAGCGTCGCTGGAATCGGATGGTCGCCACTCTGGGGTCGTTCCAGCCGACCCGGCGTGCGGCCTCGGTGATGGTCAGGTCTGTTTCCTCGATGAGTCGCGTGAACTCGGAAACGCGCAGTTCGGCTTGCATCTGGAGCGGCGTCACCCCGAGATGCCTGTGGGAGAGGCGCGTGAGCTGCGATCTCGATAGGGCGACCGCAGATGCCAGCTCACTCATCCGCCACGAGTACGACAGTCGCTCCTCAATCATCGCCATTGCCGCGCGCACTTCCGCACGGACAGGCGGCGCACTTGCCCGTCGCACTCGGTCGTGTCGGCGTGGGTCATGCGGCGGCTTCCGTTCGGCCAGCAACGCGGGCGTGACAACCTCGACGGCCTGTGCGAACAGCGCCAGGTTTACCGACGCGACCGCGTAGTTATCGGCGGCGGAAGTGACGCTCATGCGTCGCAGGATCGGTTCCAACCGGGCGAGCCTGACCGGATCGAGTCGTAGGTGGATCGGGCTGCCGTCCCATGACGAGGGCGGTACGCCCTGGATAAGCGGTGCGTACTCCGGGATCGCCCAGCGCATGTGCTCACGGAAGAACCCCTCATCGACGTACACGATCCACGAGCGCAGCCACGGGTCCGGTGTTGTGGACAATGCCGCTCCTGCGGCGAGCACGAGCACGTCGCCGCGAGTTACGATCCGCGTGCCCACTGCGGTTTCGATCCGGGCGCGCCCGTTCATGACATGAATGATCTTCGTGTCGGCGTGGGCGATTGGCCCCGTCGCGGCGTGCGCCATTGTTTCGACGGCGGCCACCGGTCCCGTCATTGGTGCCAGATCGGGCAGGATCACCATGTGCGGCAGCGCTCTACACAGCCGGGAGCCGTTCGGCGATGAACACAGCGGCGATCGTTTGAGTGCCGACGAACGCGCTCGGAGCGGCAACGTTGGGGGCCGTCAACTCACTCACCTCGTTGCGGAGCGGTCAGCACGCGACGCAGCACCCGTCGGGTCGCCTCGACACCGAGGCGGATGAGAAGCAGGCCAAGCACAAGCAGCAGCACGATCCCGACGACGAAGAGGGGCGAGTTCACGGTGGCGACGGCAACGAGTGCAAAGGTGAGCGCGGTCGCGGTTCCTGCTCCGCCGATCGTGGCGAGGAGGACGGGGGCGGTGGTCTGGATGCGGCGGGCGCGGTGCATCACCGCGCGGGACATACCGATACGGTCGAGCGCGACGTAGAGGTCACGGTGTTCCCAGAGCGCCGAGGTTTGGGTGATGGCAACCTGGCAAGCGACGACGACGAAGGAGACGCCGACGAGGGCGAGGAGCATGGTGCGAGCGTCGGTGAACAGGGCGAGCTGGCCGGCGGTGAGCACGGTCGAGCTGCGCTGCACTGCGTCGAGGAAGCCGAGCATGGCACCGGCCGGGACGAGGAGGAAGCTCGTCAGCGCGATCGTGGAGACTTGCCGCCACGCCGCGCGAGGGTCCTCCAGGTTGCGGCGAGCGGCCACCAGCACCGCCGGGTCGGAGGTTCGGCGCACTCGCGCGCGGAAGAGGAGGGTGACGGCGAACGGGCCGACCACGCCGAGCACACCCATCACCAGGAGCACGGCGGCGGCGAGGGCGGCGACGATGCCGGTGACGCCCCAGCTCGGGGACGCGAACTGTGTGAGCGCAACGCCTGCACCGACCGCGATCACGCCCATGACCAGGCGGAGTGGGCTCAATCGCGGTGCATCGGTGCGCGCTCTCACGCCCAGCGGGGAGAGCACGACGCGCCGCAGGCCGAGCACGGCGCTGATCGCGGCGATCGCGACGAGAAGCACGACGAGCGACGCGCTCGCCCAGACCGGTAGCCACAGGTCGCCCATACTCGCCCGAGAGCCCTGAACGGGCACGAAGCTGAGCGCGACGGGGAGCGGAAGCGACAGCACGACTCCCGCACCGACGCCGAGCGCCTGGGTGAGCGTGGACTCGGCAACCGCGAGGAACCGGACCCGCCCGGCGGACAGTCCCAGCAATCGCAGGGTCGCGAGGCGGTCGTCTCGGCTGCGGGCGGCGAGGCGGGCCGCGGAGGTGCCGAGAGTGAGCAGAGGCACGAGGAGAAGGCCGACGAGCGCAAGGGCGAGGATGCGGTATCCGCCCCCAGTGTCATCGGCGCCGCTGTCGGGGGTGCCCCAGAACCGGACTGCGAGGATCGTGGTCGCGAAGGCGAGTACGGTCGTGACCGCCGAGGCGATGAGCTGGAGCAACGTGAGGCCGCCGTTTCCGGGGCGTGGCCGGATCAGCGCCCAGACCGCGGTGTTCACGCCGTTGATCCGTCCACGAGGCGGCCATCTCTCAGCCGGATCGTGCGGGTGCAGCGGGATGCGACGTGCTCGTCGTGTGTCACGACGACGAGGGCTCGCCCTTGGACACCAGTGAGACGCAGCAACTGGTCGAGCACCTCGTCCGCGGTACGGGAGTCGAGCGCCCCGGTCGGTTCGTCGGCGAAGACGACCTGCGGGTGGTGGACGAGGGCTCGGGCGATCGCGACCCGCTGGGCCTGTCCGCCGGAGAGCTGACCAATCCGCCTGTCCCCGAGTCCGCCGATCCCGAGCCTGGTCAGCCCGTCGCCTCCGCGCTGTTCCGCCTCGACGCGCGGAACGCCGGTGAGCAGCAGCGGAAGCGCGACGTTCTCGATAGCCGTCAACTCCGGCAGGAGGAGACCTTGTTGGAACACGAATCCGAACCGCCGCAGCCGTAGCGCCGACCGTGCATCGTCCGAGAGCGCCGCCACGTCGACCGACGCTCCATCCGCCGTGCCGTCCGATGGTCGGCCGTCCCCGGTCGAGCGGAGCAGCACTCGTCCGGAGTCCGGCGCGAGGATGCCGGCGAGCACGTGCAGCAGGGTGCTCTTGCCGGAGCCGCTGGGCCCCATGATCGCCACCGACTCGCCAGCCTCCAGCGCGAGACTCACGCCGTCGAGCGCGACGGTGCTGCCGTAGTGCTTGCGCACGTCATCGGCCCGCAGCACCCATTGATCCTGATCGTGTGGCACGGATGTCCTCGTTTCGGCGTCGGTCCGGTTCGGGCGGGGGTCGTGCTGTCCACGCTATGAAGCACGACAGGCGCGGGAACACCAACCACGGGTGGCTTTGCGGTCGCCGGATTCCCACCCGCGGTTGGTGTCCGGGTGCGCTGCCGGATTCCTACCGTCGATGACAGGAACCGTCACGCCGCGCCGCGGAGGTGGCGCGACGAACGACAGGAGCGAACATGACCATCCAGGTCGAAGGACTGACCAAGCGCTACGGCGACCGCTATGCCGTCAAGGACGCTAGCTTTCAGGTGACCGCGGGGAAGGTGACCGGCTTCCTCGGCCCGAACGGGGCGGGCAAGTCGACCACGATGCGTTCCATCGTGGGGCTGGACCGTCCTACGAGCGGCAGGGCGCTCATCGACGGCCGACCATATGTGGAGCATCGGGCACCGCTGGCGAGTGCAGGCGCGTTGCTGGACGCGAAGGCCGCGCACCGCTCCCGAACGGCCAGGAACTACCTGAACTCGATCGCCGCCACACACCGAATTCCTCGCCAGCGGGTCGATGCGGCACTGGACGCGACCGGATTGACGAGCGTGGCCGAGCGCAAGGTCGGCGGTTTCTCCCTCGGCATGGGACAACGGCTCGGGATCGCCGCCGCGCTGCTCGGCGATCCGGGCACGCTGATCCTCGATGAGCCGGTCAACGGGCTCGATCCGGAGGGCGTCACCTGGGTCCGCACGCTGCTGCGACGGCTCGCCGACGAGGGGAGGACTGTGTTCCTGTCCTCGCATCTTCTCAGCGAGCTCGCCCTGATCGCCGACCATGTGGTCATCATCGGGCGCGGCACGATCATCGCCGACACCCCGCTCGCCTCGCTCACCACGGGCGGGATCGAGCGGGTGCGAGTGCGCACCGACCGGGTTGCGGACCTCGCCCGCCGTGTCGCCGCCGATGGGGTGACCACCACCTCGACGGCATCCGATCTTCTGGACATCGAGGGGGTGCCCGCCGAGCAGATCGCTCGGATCGCGCGCGACGCCGACATCCTCCTGACCGAGCTGACCCCGCTGCGTCAGACCCTCGAAGACGCCTACAACGCCCTCACCCGTGAGGCCGTCGAGTACGCCTCCGCCTGACCCTGCTCTCCCACCCCAACCCGTCAAGGAGCACCGCTGTGACCACCCTCACCCCGCCCCAGACCGCCCAGGCCCGCCCCGTCAGCTTCGCCGGGACCGTGCGATCCGAATGGATCAAGTTCCGTGGCCTCACCTCGAACTTCGTGCTCGCCGGCTTCACCCTGCTGCTGCTCATCGCGAACGGCGTCGCCATGCCCTGGGCGTACGTCTTCCGTGACCGCGGCTCACCCCAGGCCGACTACGACGCTTATGCGGAGATGATCGTCGATAAGACCGGTTACGTCGAAATCGTCTTGGTCGTCCTCGCCGCACTGATGGTCACCAACGAGTACCGTTCCGGCCAGGTCAAGACAACCTTCCTATCAGTGCCGAGGCGCACTCCTGTCCTGATCGCGAAGGCGCTCATCATCGCCACGGTCGCCTTCGTGATCGGCGTGGTCAGTTCGAGCATCGGCTTCGCCGTCGCTCCCTCAATCCTCGCAGGCGGCGGCTACAGCTCCCCCCTCGACGCGAGCAACGCCGTCCGGCTGATCCTCGGGTCCGGGCTGTACCTGGCCGCCCTGAGCATCATCGGCATCGCGCTCGGTGTACTCATCCGAAACGTTGTCGCCAGCGTCCTGAGCGTGTTCGTCCTGCTCTTGATCCTGCCGGTCGTGCCCCAGATGTTCAGCGAGCACGGTGCGGAAGTCACACAGTTCTTCCCCATCCAAGCCGGCTCGCTCCTCCTCGCCCAAGAGGGGTCGGGAGCCTTTGATCCGTGGATCGGATACCTGATCCTGGTCGGGTGGGCGCTCACGCTATCGGTGATCGCAGCGGTCGTTCTGCGCCGTCGTGACGCTTGACGGTGAGGAGTCGTCATCTCGCCCCCTCGGGGCGGGATCGGCGGCATACGCCAGAATAGGCAGTATGTGAGGAGGCGATGCCGCGATGTCCACCGATACCGACGCCCCTCTTGCCCTCCCGGGCCGAGACCGGTGGATCGTCCGGTGGATGCGGGCGCACCCGCGGATCATCGATTGGATCGTCGTCCTCGCCAGTTCAGGGCTGCAACGTGTAGCGCTGATCTTCACCGGCGAGCCCATCAACTGGATCGCCTACCTCGCCCTTGCTGCGGCCGCGGTCGCGCTGTTCTGGCGGCGGCGATACCCATTCGCGGTCCTGCTTGTCGTCACCGCCATCGCGTCGGTCGGCCTCCTCGCCTCGCCAGAACTGGCCTACCAAGCACTCCCGTCCACCTTCGCACTCTACGCGGTGGCCGCGAGCCGGACGACGGGTACTGCGGCCCTCGGGTACGTCGTCGCGGTCGGCCTGCCGACCCTGGCAGTCCTCGCCCTGAACCTCTGGCACAGCACACCGTTCTCGCCCAGCATCCTCGATCCGCTCGCCCTCCTCGCGCTCGTGCTGGGAATCGCCGTGCGTGCCAGAAGAGAGCGCCGCGACGCCCTCGCCGCGCTCATCCACCAGCGCACCCAGCACGCCGCACTCGCCGAGCGCGCCCGCATCACCGCCGAGATGCACGATGTCGTCGCCCACTCGATCACCGTCATGATCGCCCTCGCCGGCGGCGCGCGATCCGGCTGGGACAAGCACCCCGAACGTGCCCGCGACGCCCTGGATCACCTCAACGATGTGGGCGCGTCCGCGCTCGGGGAGATGCAGCGCATCCTCCGTGTGCTGCGTACCGACGACGCGGACCTCGACCGGGCGCTGCACGAGTCCGGTCACAACGTGCAATCCCTCGAAGAGCTGGCCGAGGTATTCCGCGCCGCCGGGCTCCCGGTGATCCTGTCCCGCCGTGGACAGACCGGCATCCCCGACCCCGCCCTCCAGACCACGCTCCACCGCATCGTGCAGGAAGCCCTCACCAATGCGCTCCGCTACGCCGAGCACCCGACCGAGGTCCGTGTCGAGGTCAACTCCACCCCGACGAACATCGAGGTGACCATCACCGACGACGGCCACCCACACCCCGGACGCCCCTCGGTCGGCGCAGGTCTCGGCCTGACCGGCATCCGAGAGCGAGCCGCGGCGTTCGGCGGCACCGCCGCCGCTGGCCCACGCGACGGCGGCGGTTGGCGCACCCGCGTCACGATCCCCCTAAGCGAAGGGAGCGGGGCATGAGCGCCGACAACACCGCGATCACCGTTCTGATCGCCGACGACCAACCGCTGGAACGCACCGGCAACGCCCTCATCCTCGACTCCGCCGACGACATCGAGGTCATCGCGCAAGCCGCAACCGGCGAGGAGGCAATCGCCCTCGCCCGGACGCACCGCCCGGACGTCGTGCTCATGGACGTTCGCATGCCCGGCATCGGCGGCCTCCACGCGACCCGGATCATCACCCAGGACGTGCCCACCGCCAAGGTCGTCGTGCTCACCACCTTCGACCTGGACGAGTACGCCTTCGGGGCCTTACGCGCCGGAGCCAGCGCCTTCCTCCTGAAAAGCACCAAGCCAGACACGCTCATCGACGCCGTGCGCACTGTGCACAACGGGACGGCGGTGGTCGATCCCAGGCTGACCAAGCAGCTCATCGACCACTTCCTCGACGCGCCCGCCGTCCACGACGAGCCGGACCTCCGAGCCGACGCGCTCGACCAGCTCACTCCCCGCGAACTCGACATCTTCACCCTGATCGCCCGCGGCCTCACGAACACCGAGATCGGCGACGAACTCCACCTCGCCCCCAGCACCGTCAAGTCCTACATCAACACCCTGTTCGCCAAGCTCGACGTCCGCGACCGCGTCCACGCTGTCCTCCTCGCCCACAACATCGACCGCGGCTCACGGCCGTAACTCCATCTGATCCCTCGCCGCTCGGAATTCTCGCCTTCTCGCCTTCTCGCCTTCTCGCCTTCGCTTTTTCTCCCGTCTCGCTCCCTGTTCTTCTGAATGGACGTATGCTACCGTGGTAGATACACAGCACGCGTTACACGAAACAGAGGTGCGTGATGAAGGGCGGCGTGATTCTGTTCCGGGGCACCGGGGCGGATGCGCTGCGCTATCTGGAATCCGACCGCGCCAGGGCTGATGAGTATTACCTGGAGGCGGGCACCGCTCTGGCCGAGTTCACCGCGGTCGATGCCGGTGGGCAGATCGTTGGCGAGGTCGCGCTGACGGCGGACGAGTATCGCCAGTGGGTCGATTGGGTGAACCCGCTCACGGGTGAGTCGATGGGCAAGCCGCGACTGCCCGGTGAGGGCCGACGGGGGTCGCCTCGGTTCGCGGAGATGGTCGTGAACGTCCCCAAGTCCCTCTCCGTCGCGGCGGCCCTGCACCCGGAAGTCTCCGAGGCGCTGGACGCGGCGCAGCGCGACGCCGTGGCGGAGATTCGCTCCTGGCTCGGGCAGCACGCGGTCACGCGAGTGGGGCCGCGAGGCAGGCAGGAGGTGGTGCCGGTCGAGCAGTTGGAGACGGTCGCTGTCTCGCACAAGACGAGCCGGGCCGGTGATCCGCACCGGCATATTCACTTCCAGATCGGCACCCGTGTTTGGGCGGCCGGCGCGTGGCGGGGTCTGGATACGGCGGCACTGTTCCGGCAGCAGGGCGCGATCCGCGCGCTCGGTACCGCGGTCCTCGCGGCGCACCCGCAGCTCGCCCAGGTGCTCGACGCGCACGGGCTCACCCTCGATCCAGTGACCGGGGAGATTGCGGAGCTGGAGCCGTGGAACGCTCTCATGTCCAAGCGCGGGGCGCAAGTGGCGCGCAACCTGGAGAAGTTCACCGTCGAATGGGAGGCGGCGCATCCTGGCGTCGAGCCGGG
Source organism: Microbacterium sp. (assembly GCA_047607025.1). Lineage (GTDB taxonomy): Bacteria > Actinomycetota > Actinomycetes > Actinomycetales > Microbacteriaceae > Microbacterium. The sequence goes on along the minus strand of JASGDS010000168.1, from coordinate 502 downwards.
TCCGGTCGTGCGCGCCAGGTTGCAGGCGAAGGCATGGGATCACGAGCGGCCGAACAAGAAGCCCAGCACGCTCGGCTCCGAAGCCGGCTGGCTGCGCGAGTTGCAAGACGCCGGCTACACGCCGGACCTGACGCGCGTCACCGTGCAACCGGCGCGCACGCTGGACGAGCTGGCCGTACAGCAGGTGGCCTCCCGCGCACTCGACCGAACGGCCGCCGCTGCATCGGCATGGACGGTCCACGACGTGCAGGAGCAGGTTGCGCGCATCGTCACCGAGGCCGGCGTGCGCGCCACCCCGGACGAGCTGCGCGAGTTCGTGACGCTGACGACTCGTCTGGCAGCGGACGACTGCCTCTCAATCCTCCCGCCGGATGCGCCGCGACCCGAGCATGTGGCACACCTGACGACGTTGCACGTCGTCGCCGTCGAGACGGCGCTGCGCGACCGGCTCGCTGGACGCGCCACCGCGCGCACGTCCGGCGCAACCCCGGTCGTGCGGGAG
>JASGDS010000167.1:0-2971 GCA_047607025.1 Microbacterium sp. | reverse complement strand
GTACCGCGAGGTCATCGGCGCGGGGAAGGCGCCCATCGTCGACACCTGGTGGCAGACCGAGACCGGTGCGATCATGGTGTCTGCACTGCCAGGCATCACCGAGCTGAAGCCGGGTTCTGCGCAGGTGCCGTTGCCCGGCATCTCGATCGACGTCGTCGACGAGACCGGAACCGAGGTCGGCAACGGCAACGGCGGCCTGCTCGTCATCACCGAGCCGTGGCCGAGCATGCTGCGCGGCATCTGGGGCGACCCCGAGCGCTTCGTCGACACGTACTGGTCGAAGTTCGCGGAGCAGGGCTTCTACTTCGCAGGGGATGGCGCGCGGCTCGACGAGGACGGCGACGTCTGGCTGCTCGGCCGGGTCGACGACGTGATGAACGTGTCCGGCCACCGCCTGTCGACGACCGAGATCGAGTCGTCGCTCGTCGCGCACGAGGCGACGGCCGAGGCGGCCGTGGTCGGCGCGAACGACGAGACGACCGGCCAGGCGGTCGTCGCCTTCGTCATCCTGAAGGAGAGCTTCCTGAAGGAGAACACACCGGATGGCCTGGTGCAGCAGCTGCGTTCGTGGGTGAGCGATCAGATCGGGCCGATCGCCCGTCCGCGCGACATCTACATCGTCGACGAGCTGCCGAAGACCCGTTCGGGCAAGATCATGCGCCGCCTGCTGCGCGACGTCGCCGAAGGCCGCGAGGTGGGCGACACCACGACACTCGCCGACACCACCGTGATGAGCGTCATCACCGCCCAGGTGCGCTGACCCGCTCCCGCTTTCGGGAGCGGGGCTTCTGCATCGGCTGATAAAGGCGTAAGGGGAGGCTGGAATCGGGGGAAATCTCAGGACGGGTCGGCTTAGCGTCGGGCATATGCCCGAAAACAGACGCACCCTCGGCGGCGCCCTCAGCGCACTGCTGGGCCTCGTCGGTCTGAGCGCCGTCGCCGGTGTTCTCGTGACGCTGTCCGTGACGCCCGCCATCGCCGCCGGCTCCTTCGCGACGACGAGCGCCGTGTCGATGTTCGACTCGCTGCCCTCGTACCTCGCGGTCGACACCCCGATGCTGCCGACCACGATCTACGCGACCGACGAGAACGGCAACGACTTCGAGCTGACCAGCTACTACGACCAGAACCGCATCCCGGTCGAGTACGACGACGTGCCAGACGTCATGTACGACGCACTGCTGTCGAGTGAAGACAGCCGCTACTTCGAGCACGGCGGCATCGACCTCGTCGGCACGATCCGCGCCATCCTGAACAATCTTCAGGGTTCGAGCACGCAGGGCGGGTCATCCATCAGCCAGCAGTACGTCAAGAACGTGCTCATCGAGCGCTGCGAGCAGACGGCCGCCGACGAGGACGCCCAGCAGCAGTGCTACAGCGACGCAACCGAAACGGATGGCGCGGCAGGCATCGAACGCAAGCTGCAGGAGATGCGCTACGCCGTGGCGATCGAGCAGCAGTACTCGAAGGAGCAGATTCTCATCGGGTACCTCAACCTGGTGAACTTCGGCGGCACGACCTACGGCATCGAGGCCGCGGCCGAGCGCTACTTCGACACCACGGTCGGCGACCTCACGCTGAATCAGGCGGCGACCCTCGCCGGCATGGTGCAGAACCCGAACGCATACCGCATCGACATGCCATCCGGGTCGTACACGCAGGCCGATGGCACGGTCGTCAACAGCGAGGACGACGGCTACAGCCTGACCCTCGAGCGGCGCAATTCCGTGCTCGACCGCATGCTCGCGCTCGGCAAGATCACGCAGGACGAGCACGACGAGGTCACGGCCGAGCCGATCGAGCCGAGCATCACCTCGCCGAAGACCGGATGCTCGGCGGCGGGCGGATCGGCCTACTTCTGCAAGTACGTCGAGCAGTCGCTGCTGCACGACGACCGCTACGCGTCGATCTTCGGCGACGACGAGGATGCCCGCTGGGAGGCCATCCGACGCGGCGGCTACAGCATTCACACAACCCTCGACTTCCGGCTGCAGCAGCCGGCGGAGGCCGCCATGACGACGTATGCCCCGAGCGCGATCGATGGCATGGACTTCGGGGCGACGGAGGTGTCCGTCGAACCGTCGACGGGGCGCATCCTGGCGCTCGCGCAGAACACGACGTTCGACGAGAGCGACGACGCGGGCGTGGGTGAGACGGGGCTCGTGTATGCCGCCGATTCCGCGCACGGCTCAGCGGCGGGCACGCAGGTGGGGTCGACCTACAAGCTCTTCACCCTCGTCGACTGGCTCGAGAACGGGCATTCGATCAACGAGCAGCTCAACGGCGTGAGCCGCACCTTCACCTCGTACACGTGTAACGGCCAGACCGAGTCGAACAGCACGAAGATCGGCAACTTCGACAACGAGAGCGGCTATGTCGGCAGCGTCTTGGACTTCACACGCGACTCGCTGAACTCCGGCTTCCTGGCGATGGCGACCCAGCTCGACATCGGCGACATCAATTCGGTCGCGAAACGCTTCGGAGTGACGCTCGGCAACGGCGGCGACGTGACTGATGAGTGCAATCTGTACGACGTGCTCGGGTCGAAGAGCATCGCCCCGCTCGCGATGGCGTCGGCGTATGCGACGATCGCGAACGATGGCATCCGGTGCGAACCGCACGCGATCGACAGCATCGTCGACGCGGATGGCAACGAGGTGACCCTGCCCGACGTGGCGTGCGAGCGGGTGGTCGAGTCGAACATCGCCGCCACGGTGGCGACGGCGCTCAAGGCGCCGATGGGCACGGGAGGGACGGGAGCGGCCGCCAACCCGGGCGATGGCACCGACCTCATCGGCAAGACGGGCACGCACGAGTCGATCCAGACCATGATGATCGAGTCGTCGACGACGGCCACCACCACCGTCTGGGTGGGCAACGTGCAGGGCGACACCGACCTGTTCACGACGTATGCGAACGGGTACCAGATGTCGCAGGTCCGCTACCTGATCGCGAAGGATGTGCAGACCGC
>JASGDS010000166.1:0-6258 GCA_047607025.1 Microbacterium sp. | reverse complement strand
GACCTCGGCCTTCGTTTCCCAATCGGCATCCTCACCCTTCGCGGCATAGGTGTACTCGACCGTGTCGTCCGCACCGGCCGTACCGTCCAGCTTCGCACCGGCAGTCACGGTACCCGAATCGCTCAACTCCGGCTCTTCCAGATCCAGCTGCACGGTGTAGCCATCCGTGTACGTCAGCGCATCGGTCAGCGACGTCCCCCAGATGAACTCATCGCCGTTCTCGTCGTAGCCACCGGCAGAGAGCACACCAATCGCGGTGGAGCCCTGCACGATCGAGCCGCCCGAGTCGCCGTGGTCGGCGTGCGCGGCGACGGCGAAGCCCGTCACCAGGCGTCCCTCGGTGTCGTTCTCGTCCTGCGAGACGCGCAGGATGCCCTGCTCGAGCAGCTCGCCCTCGGTGACACCGGTCGTGCGGCCGGAACGGGTCGCGACCTGCGCGCTGCCGAAGTCCGGGTCGCCGACAGCGGTCACGTTGGTGAGGATGGACGCCGACAGGTCGTCGATGTTCGTCCAGTCGGTCACCTCGGGGTGCAGCTTGAGGTCTTCGTTCGTGACGTCGATGGCGGCGATGTCCGTCGCGTCGCCCTCCGAGCCCACCGTGGGGTTGCCATCGTCGTCCGGCGTGCCGCCGAGCTGGCTGAAGGCGACCTCGCCCAGCACAGCCGTCAGCTCGACATCGCTCGTGTCCTCAGCGCCGCCACCGGCGGTGTCACCACTGGGAAGCGTCAAGAATGCGTAGGGAGCTGCGCCGTCGAACGTGCAGTGTCCTGCGGTCAGGATGGCCGGATCGCCATCGGGCGTCCACGCCGCGAAGCCGACCGAGCACAGCCCGCCGCTTCCGCCCTGCGGCCCGTCGAGCAGCGCGATGCCCGCACCGCCGACGACGTCATCCGAGCTCAGCGCCTCTGCCGGCTCGGAAACCGTCACATCGGTGATGTTCGAGTACTTCGCGCTCAGCGTGGTCGCGACGGGCGTGGAGCCCGCCAGACGCTGCACCGTGATCTTGCCGTTCGCATCGTAGAGCACACCCTGCACGGACGGATCCGACTTCAGAAGAGCGGTCGCGTAGGCGGTGAACTCGGCGCTGCCGCCGACGAGCGTCTGCGTGTCGTCGGCGAGTGCGGTCTGCGCGGCGCCGCCGAGCGCAAGCGCACTGGCGACACCGAGCGCGCCGAGCTTGAAAGCTCGTCTGTGATGAGTAGTCAAAGCATTCCCCATGTTCTTGTGATGCGTGCACGCCCCCTCGGTCCGCGTTATTCGGCGCGGCTCTCGGCTCACATGCACCGGTCTCCTGGCGGAAACACAGCAAAGACAGACTAAACACTCGACTACGGGGCGGTCAAGTTCTCATTCATCCAGATGCAATCTGTTCATCTTGCCTGCCCCAGCATGACGAAGGGGCCCCGGGTGGGATGCCCCTTCGTTCAGCTGCTGAGGGATGGTCAGCGCTGCGACCTCACCTGTCGTACGCGGGTGACGCCCACAACTGCCAGGCCCACGAATAGGTGGAATCTCCGTCGGACAGGGTGTGCGCGACGGGCCCCGCGTCCTCAAGTCGCTGCACGATGACGCTGCCGTCTTCGTCGCACAGCACGCTCTGGACTGCCGAATCCTCCTGGAGCAGCTTCGCCGCGAGTTGGTCGAACTCGTCGCCCCCGACGGGCAGCGTCTTCGAGTCATCGGCGAGCGCCGTCCGCGCAACCTCTCCGCCGAGCGCGAGTGCAGTGGTGACGCCGAGCGCACCGAGCTTGAAAACTCGTCTGTGGTGAGTAAGTAGTCAAAACGTTCCCCATATCTGTTTCTGGTTCTGTGTGGGGGCGCAGTATCCACGCCTTTGCGCACGGCTCCCGGCCCGCATGCATGGGTCTCCCGGGGGAGACACAGCCAAAACAGGCGAAATACATGCCTACGATGGTCGTCAAGTCCTCATTCATCCCCATGAAAACGTCAGAGGCTCATCCCTCGGGAAGAAGGACCCAATGAAGATGACGACACTCGCCCCCGCGGGAGCACTGCTGCTCACCGCTCTCGCGTTCGCCGGATGCGCGTCAGGACCCGGCTCCTCTTCCGGATCGACCCCCGATTCCACGCCGGATATTGCGGCGCTCGCCTCGGGAACCTGGCAGTCGAGCGAGGCGGGTGAACCCGCGCTGAAGTTCGCCGATGACGGCACCTTCACTGGCAGCGACGGCTGCAACGGGCTGAGCGGCAACTACAAGGTCGACGGCGGCACCGTGAAGATCACCTACCTGGTCGGAACGCAGATGGCCTGCCAGGGCGTCGACCAGTGGCTGTCGAAGGTGTCGTCGGTGTCGATCGACGGTGCCGAGTTGCAGGTCTACAACAAGGATGGCGACCTGATCGGCACCCTCGCGAACGACTCCTGACGCGTCAGCCCGCGAGAAAGTCTTCTGGTCCGAACGGGACGTCGAGCGATTCGGCGAGTTCCGCGAGCAGTGCTTCGATCTGGGGCTCGACATACTGCGCGATTGCGGCCTGGATGCGCAGCCGGTGGGCCAGAAGCAGCGAACAGATCTCGCGACCGACGAGGTTGGCATACTCATCCGCGAGCTGCACCTCGCGGCGCAGCGCCTCCTTAGCTTCCTGCGACAGCGGAGGCAAGCTCGGAATGTCGGCATCCGCCTCGGCCTGCAGCCCTTCGATCGTGAAGAGGAACGGAGCGCCAGGAATCGGATCGGGATCGAGCGGAAGACCCTCGTACTCGGGGTCGAGGTTCTCACTCGGCCGGTACGGCCGTGAGCGATTGCGCTCGGCGTGATGATCGAGCTCCGCCTGCAGCAGAGGCAGGTTGCGCGAGGTGTAGAAGCTGACCGAGTGGTCGACGATCGTCTTCATCCTGGTCGAGAGCGCATGCTGCACCCCGTGCGGAACGTCGGAGCCGATTCCCGCGGCTGACAGCACGGGCGAGCCGAGGCACCGCCTGCATACGGTGGACCGGCCATGGTGGGTCGCCGGCTGCCACCGCGGCAGCCAGTCGAGCCAGGCATCGACTGCCCGCGCCACCTGCGTCTCGAGCGACCGCTCCATCCCTCCAGGGTATTCCACGCCCGTCATTCCCAGGGCCAATGGGGCCGGTGCGCGCGCGTGCGGCGCAGTGCGATGCCGATCCACCCGCCGAGCGCCGCCGCCAGCACGATGACCGCGATCGGCCAGGACGTCACGACACCGCCGAGCGCCGCGGTCGCCGTGACGAGGTCAGCGCCGAAGACGAGCGCGAGCAGCCAGAGGGCGACGCCGTATGCGACGCCGGTGATGAGCGCGACTCCGAGCGCCGCAGGATAGTTCGGATGAGTTCTGCGCAGCGGCGGCCAGAGGGCGAGCGCGAACGCGACGACGGCCACCAGCACCGCCAGAACTCCTGCCGGATTCGGCACGCCAGGTGTGCGGATGACGTCCGAGTCGGTCAGCAGGCTGAGAAAGCCGAGAGCGCCGATCAGCAGCGCGCCGTACCCGACGACGACGAAGGCGAGCAGGATCCCACTGGGAGTCTGCCCGCCTTCGTCTGTCGTCATACGGAAAGCATCATGCCGAGAGGGAGGGTCCCGCCTCGAGGGTGCGCTCGTACTCCTCCTGCGCTTCGGCATTCGCCTTGCGCAGGCGCGCACCCCTGCGCGCCACCCAGGCACCGAACCAGATGGTGATCTCACGACCGAAGACGAACGAGGCGATCGCGATGGGCGACAGCACACTCGCCGCCAGCAGATCCGACCCCTCCTGTGAGGTCAGCATCCAGAACGGGGCGTCGAACAGCTGTCCGAGCAGGTATCCGCCGTAGGAGATCACGCCGACGAAGATCCCGAGGTTGACCCAGGAGCTCCAGCTCGCGCGATTCACGAGAACACCGAGCAGCCAGAACCCCAGCCAGAACACGATCGTCGGCACCCACAGCTCGAAGGACGTGGCGATGGCGATCGCATCGTCGGTGATCGTCGCCGTGCCATGATCGATGATCTGTTCGATGGAGAGCGCGAGGAAGGTGAGCACCGCATACACGATTGCGGCCAGCAGTCCGATCAGCGCGGCTGCGCCACGATTGCCGCGCTTCTTCGGTGGCTCGGGCGCTTGCACGAACACCGGCTGGGGACGTTGCGGGGTCAGCGGAGTGGTCGGCTCGCTGGCGGTGACCGCCGGCTCATCCGCCTTGAAGGTCGCCGTCGATGCCGGTGCGAACCACGGGTCCGCCTTCGTCTCTGGCTGCGGCTCGGCGGCGTCCGTCTGCTCATCGGTCGTGACGGAACCTGCCTCTGGCGCGGTGAGGTGATCCTCCGGATCGCGCGAACGACGCTCGTAATCCTCGAGCTCAGCGGCCAGCGCCGCGTAGTCGGGCTCCTCGGCCGGCGCGTCGGCCTGGGCCTCGGGCGCGGCCTCCTCCGGCTCTTCGGCGACCTCGGACTCGGGTGCCGCGTCCACCTCAGGCTCGGATTCCGCGCCGTCCGCTTCCGGTGCGTCGGCCGACAGCGGAGGCTCGCCACCCGTTTCGGGGTCAGACGACGTCTCCCCGGTGGGCGTCTCGTCAGGGGTCTGCGAGTCGTCCTTGTCCTGGGCGTCGCTCATCAGCAGTTCTCCTCACAGCGTTCTGAATCAGGCGGATTCTGAATCGGCGGGGTGCTCCCCACTGGGCCGAGAATACCGGGATAGACAGCGCACAGCAGTCAGCCGCGCCGCGGAGTGTCACGCTCAGCCGGGATCGACTTCGCGCAGCCAGTCGCCGATCCCGTTCACGAAGCTCTCCACCCAGGCAGCCACCGCCGGCCACACCGGCTGCGAGAACCAGACGATGGCGAAGATCAGTGCGAGCGAGAGCACGAGCGCGACCCAGCTGACGATGCGGTTGCGTCCCGGCTGTGCCATGTCTCCACGGTACGTCGCCGCGCGCCTCGCACCGGGTGGCGCCTCGGCGCGTTACCGTGTCGGCATGCACGTACAACGGTCAGGAGCAGTTCTGATGCTCGCCCTCGTCGCCCTCGCGCTCGCTGGCTGCGCCGACGACAAGAACGACGCCTCGAACACCCCCGAGCCCTCGACGAACGACTCGCCGGCCGCGACGGAGAGCGCGTCGCCCACGCCGACCGAGAACGCTCGCCCCTCGTCGGAGCCGACGACGATCGACCTGCCGACCGACTGCCGCGTCATCCTCAGCGACAGCGTGTTGGCCGATCTCGACGACGTGCCGCTCAACGACCCGGCGTTCGGGACATCCGGCGTGCTCGACGATGGGTCGCTGCGCTGCATCTGGGGCGACCCGGCCGCCGACACCACCAGCCTCTCGACCGACATCTACGGCATCTCACAGGTCGAGGCGATCGACATGCTCAATGAGCTCGCCGACGACGAGGACTTCACCTGCTACTCCCCCGATGCCGGCGTGCGCTGCGAGAAGACGTGGACGGATGAGAACTACCCCGTCACCGATGGCCGCACGCTCTACTGGCGAGACGGCGTGATGATCGACACGCAGTACTCGAACCTCGCGCCCGACGGCTACACCTCGTCGATCGTCGACCACATCTTCCCGAAGTCGACGGCGTCGCCCAGCCCGTCCCCCACCACGTCCTGAAACACGAATGGGCCCGGGAGATCCCGGGCCCATTCGTGTCGATCGGTGACTCAGTTGTAGGAGCCGGAACCGAAGTCGTCGCTCGTGAACGCGTCGAAGTCGACGAACGAGAAGTCGTCCTCCGCGAACGCGCCATCCGAAGCGAAGATGCGGTTCGGGTACCGCTCGCTCTTCGCCTCTTCGGTCGCCTCGACAACGACATCGCGGTACTTCGCGAGGCCGGTGCCTGCGGGGATGAGCTTGCCGATGATGACGTTCTCCTTGAGACCGATCAGCGGGTCGCGCTTGCCCTGCAGGGCGGCTTCGGTGAGCACGCGGGTCGTCTCCTGGAACGAGGCGGCAGACAGCCACGACTCGGTCGCAAGCGACGCCTTGGTGATGCCCATGAGCTCGGGACGACCCGACGCGGGGCGCTTGCCCTCGGCGATCGCAGTGCGGTTGAGCTCCTGGTAGCGACGCGCGTCGACCATCTCGCCCGGCAGCAGCTCGGTCTCGCCGTGGTCGACCACGGTGACCTTGCGCAACATCTGACGCACGATGACCTCGATGTGCTTGTCGTGGATCGGCACACCTTGCGAGCGATACACCCCCTGCACGCCGCCGACGAGGTATTTCTGCACCTCGCGGGCGCCCTGCACGCGCATGATCTCCTTCGGGTCGAGAGTTCCCACCTGCAGCGG
>JASGDS010000165.1:0-5753 GCA_047607025.1 Microbacterium sp. | reverse complement strand
GCCGCTCGTGGGCGCGCACGGCCGCGTCCACGAGCGGCTGTGGACGGGCGGCGAGTACCAGTGGCGGCGGGATGGCTCGCCTCACCTGTTCTCGCCGGAGACGATCTTCAAGCTGCAGCACTCGACGCGCACCGGCCAGATGGACATCTTCCGCGAGTACACGAAGCTCGTCGACGACCAGGCGGAGGAGCTGAAGACGCTGCGCGGCCTGTTCTCCTTCCGCGAGGGGGCGCGCCCTCCCGTGCCGATCGAAGAGGTCGAGCCGGTCAGCGAGATCGTCAAGCGCTTCTCGACCGGAGCGATGAGCTACGGCTCGATCTCGCGCGAGGCGCACGAGACGCTCGCGATCGCGATGAACAGGCTCGGCGGAAAGTCCAACACGGGTGAGGGCGGCGAGGACACCGACCGGCTGCTCGACCCGGAGCGTCGCAGCGCCATCAAGCAGGTGGCATCCGGTCGGTTCGGCGTGACGAGCATGTATCTCACGCATGCCGACGACCTGCAGATCAAGCTCGCACAGGGGGCGAAGCCGGGTGAGGGCGGTCAGCTGCCTCCCGGCAAGGTGTACCCCTGGGTGGCGCGCACGCGTCACGCCACGGCGGGCGTCGGGCTCATCTCGCCGCCGCCGCACCACGACATCTACTCGATCGAAGACCTCAAGCAGCTCATCTTCGACCTGAAGCGCTCGAACCCGTCCGCCCGCGTGCACACGAAGCTCGTGAGCCAGTCGGGCATCGGCGCGGTCGCGGCGGGCGTCGCCAAGGCGCTCAGCGACGTCATCCTCGTCTCCGGCCATGACGGCGGAACGGGCGCCAGCCCGCTCAACTCGCTCAAGCACGCGGGAACGCCGTGGGAGCTGGGGCTGGCCGAGACCCAGCAGACGCTCATGCTCAACGACATGCGCAGCCGCGTCGTCGTGCAGGTCGATGGCCAGATGAAGACCGGTCGCGACGTCATCATCGGCGCCCTGCTGGGAGCAGAGGAGTTCGGTTTCGCCACCGCGCCGCTTGTCGTCTCCGGCTGCATCATGATGCGCGTGTGCCACCTCGACACCTGCCCCGTCGGCGTCGCCACGCAGAACCCGACGCTGCGCAGCCGCTTCAGCGGCAAGGCCGAGTATGTCATCAACTTCATGCAGTTCATCGCGCAGGAGGTGCGCGAGTACCTCGCGGCACTCGGGTTCCGTTCCCTCGAAGAGGCCGTCGGCCACTCCGAACTGCTGGACGTGGATCGCGCCGTGCACCACTGGAAGACGGAGGGACTCGACCTCTCGCCGATTCTGGATGGGCCATCCTTCGCGGCGGACGCGCCTCGCCGTCACGAGCGCGATCAGGATCACGAGCTCGACGCGCACTTCGACATGCAGCTGCTGCCGCAGGCGACGGCTGTCATCGAGAACGGCGGAAGCGTCGAGATCGACCTGCCGGTGCGTAACACCGCACGCGCCGTTGGAACGATGCTCGGCCACCATGTCACACGTGCGCACGGCGAGCACGGACTGCCGGCGGGCTCCATCACGGTGAATCTGCGCGGTTCGGCCGGCCAGTCGTTCGGGGCGTTCCTTCCCAACGGCATCACGCTGCGGCTGGAGGGCGACTCGAACGACTACGTCGGCAAGGGACTCTCCGGCGGTCAGATCGTCGTGCGCCCAGACAGTGAGGCGACCTTCGACGCCGCGGACAACGTGATCGCGGGCAACGTCATCGGCTACGGCGCCACCCAGGGCACGCTGTTCCTGCGCGGCATCGTGGGGGAGAGGTTCCTCGTCCGCAACTCCGGTGCCACCGCGGTCGTCGAGGGCGTCGGCGACCACGCGCTGGAGTACATGACGGGTGGGCTCGCGCTCATCCTCGGCCGCACCGGGCGCAATCTCGGCGCAGGAATGTCCGGTGGAACGGCGTACGTGTACAACCTCGACGAGAAGCTCGTGAACCGTGAGGCGCTCGCCACGGGTGAGCTGTCGCTCGGTCCGCTGGAGTCGGCGGATGTCGAGATCGTTCGCGATCTGCTGGAGCGGCACGCCGCCGAGACGGGCTCCGAGCTCGCCGAGCGGCTTCTGAGCGATTTCGAGCACGAGGTCGACCGGTTCGTGCGCGTGCTGCCGCGCGACTACGCGGCGGTGCTGCAGACGCGCCAGACCGCACTGGAAGAAGGACTCGATCCGGACGGCGACATCGTCTGGAACCGCATCATGGAGGTGACAGGTGGCTGACCCGAAGGGCTTTCTGAAGGTGACGAAGCGGGAGCTGCCCGCTCGTCGGCCGATCCCGGTGCGCATCCTGGATTGGAAAGAGGTCTACGAGCCGGGCGACTCGGCCGTGCTGCGGCGGCAGGCGTCGCGCTGTATGGACTGCGGTGTGCCGTTCTGTCATCAGGGATGCCCGCTGGGCAACCTCATCCCGGAATGGAACGACCTGACCTGGCGCGGCGAGGGCCGTGCGGCGAGCGAGCGGCTGCACGCGACGAACAACTTCCCCGAGTTCACGGGTCGGCTGTGCCCGGCTCCCTGCGAGAGCGCGTGCGTGCTCGGCATCAACCAGCCGGCGGTCACGATCAAGCAGGTCGAGGTCTCCATCATCGATGAGGCCTTCGCCAAGGGATGGGTCGAGCCGGAGCCTCCCTCGCGGCTGACGGGCAAGACCGTCGCCGTCGTCGGGTCCGGTCCTGCCGGGCTCGCCGCCGCGCAGCAGCTGACGCGCGCGGGGCACACCGTCGCCGTCTACGAGCGCGACGACCGCATCGGCGGCCTGCTGCGCTACGGCATCCCCGATTTCAAGATGGAGAAGAAGCACCTCGAGGGGCGGCTTCGTCAGATGCAGGATGAGGGAACGCGCTTCCGCGCGGGCGTCACCATCGGCGTCGACATCACCTGGGATGAGCTGCGCACTCGGTATGACGCGGTCGTCGTCGCGACCGGTTCGACGGTGCCGAGGGAGCTTCCGCTGCCCGGCCGTGAGCTCGACGGCGTGCACTACGCCATGGAGTACCTCGTCGAGTCGAACCACGCGGTGGCGGGTGACAGCGTCGACAATCAGATCCATGCGGAGGGCAAGCACGTCATCGTCATCGGCGGCGGCGACACCGGTGCGGACTGCATCGGCACCGCGCACAGGCAGGGCGCGCTCAGCGTGACCAACCTGGCGATCGGCAAGCGGCCATCCGACGACCGCCCGGAGAACCAGCCGTGGCCGATGATGCCGCACGTGTTCGAGGTGTCGAGCGCGCACGAGGAGGGAGGCGAGAGGCACTATCTCGCCTCCACCGTCGAGTTCATCGGCAACGCGGCGGGCGAGGTGCGAGCGCTCGTCGTGGCCGAGACGGAGTTCGTCGACGGAAGGCGCGTGCCGAAGGCGGGCACGGAGCGGGAGATTCCGGCCGACCTCGTGCTGATCGCCATGGGCTTCACCGGTCCCGAGCGCGAACTGCTCGAGGAGCAGATCGGCGCGGGCTTCACCTCGCGCGGAAACCTGGAACGGGGAAGCTCGTACCAGACGACCGTTCCAGGCGTCTTCGTGGCGGGCGACGCCGGCCGCGGACAGTCGCTCATCGTCTGGGCGATCGCGGAGGGGCGTGCCGCTGCTGCCGAGGTCGACGCGTTCCTGACGGGCGGAACCTTGCTGCCGAAGCCCATCGCGCCCACCGACCTCGCCATCGGCGTCTGAACGAAATCGCGTCATGCGCGTAGGCTGGGGGTGAACCCGAAGCTGCGAACGCTCGTGCGGAGCGTCGCGCATGCACCCTCGGGCATTCCCGAAAAATAGAAGACACAAGTACGCAGTGCGGAAGGCGAACTTTTGAGACGAGCGAAAATCGTCGCCACCCTTGGCCCGGCGACATCGACCAAAGAGACCGTCAGGGCTCTGATCGATGCCGGGCTTGACGTGGCGCGCCTCAACCTGAGTCACGGAGACTACTCCGTGCACGATGCCAATTTCGAGAACGTGCGGGCGGCGAGTGCTGAGGCGGGTCGCCCCGTCGCGATTCTCGTCGACCTGCAGGGGCCGAAGATTCGCCTCGGCAAGTTCGAGGGCGGCCCTTACGATCTCGCAGAAGGCGACATCTTCAAGATCACGACCGACGACATCCTCGGCACGAAGGAGCTCAGCTCCACGACCTTCAAGGGTCTGCCGCAGGACGTGAAGGCGGGCGACACGCTGCTCATCGACGATGGCAAGGTGCGCGTCGAGGTCGTCGACACGGACGGCACGGTCGTGACGACGAAGGTCATCGTCGGCGGCCCGGTCTCCAACAACAAGGGCATCAACCTGCCGGGCGTCGCGGTCAACGTTCCCGCCCTGAGCGAGAAGGACGAGGCCGACCTGCGGTACGCCCTGCGCAAGGGCGCCGACCTCATCGCCCTGTCGTTCGTGCGCAGCGCGAAGGATGTGCAGCGAGCCCACGTCATCATGGCGGAGGAGGGGCGCCGCATCCCGATCATCGCGAAGGTCGAGAAGCCGCAGGCGGTCGACAACCTCGAGGAGATCGTCGACGCGTTCGACGGCATCATGGTCGCCCGCGGCGACCTCGGTGTGGAGCTTCCGCTGGAAGCCGTGCCGATCGTGCAGAAGCACGCCGTCGAGCTCGCCCGCCGCATGGCGAAGCCCGTCATCGTCGCGACGCAGATGCTGGAGTCGATGATCTCGAACCCTGTTCCGACGCGCGCCGAGACGAGCGACGTGGCCAACGCGGTACTGGATGGCGCGGATGCGGTCATGCTCTCCGGCGAGACCAGCGTCGGCGAGTACCCCGTCATCACGGTGCAGACCATGGCGCGCATCGTCGATTCGACCGAGGAGCACGGGCTCGAGCGCGTGGCTCCGCTGCTCGCCAAGCCGCGCACCCAGGGCGGCGCGATCACGCTCGCCGCGATCGAGGTGGCTGACTTCGTCGACGCGAAGTTCTTGTGCCTGTTCACCCAGTCGGGTGACACCGCGCGTCGGATGGCGCGCCTCCGTTCGCCCCGGCGGATGATTGCCTTCACCCCGGAAGAGGCCATCCAGCGCCGCATGGCGCTCACCTGGGGCATCAAGTCGGTGCTCGCCAAGCGGGTCGAGCACACCGACCAGATGATGCTGCAGGTCGACGACTACCTGCTGGCCAACGACGAGGCGAAGGTGGGAGACAAGGTCATCGTCATCTCCGGTTCCCCTCCCGGGGTCTCCGGTTCGACGAACGACCTGCGCGTGCACCGCGTGGGCGACGCCGTCAACGGCGTCTCGCCCGCGTACCGCTCGTTGATGGCGTAACAGCCAGGCTGCCGCGCCGCGGGCCGGGGGCACTGCTCCGGGCCCGCGGTGCCGTAGTCTCGTAAGCGCATGCCGGTGTGGCGGAATGGCAGACGCGGAGCACTCAAAATGCTCTGTCCGAAAGGGCGTGTGGGTTCGAGTCCCACCACCGGCACTGAGAATGAACACGAGAACATTTAGGATGGAACGGTGACAGTAGAGCACACCGATCAGAACACCGCTTCCGCACCGCGCCGCGTCGTCGTCGCCGAGGACGAGTCGCTCATCCGACTCGACATCGTCGAGATCCTTCGCGACAACGGCTTCGACGTCGTCGGAGAGGCGGGTGACGGTGAGACGGCCGTGCAGCTGGCCACCGAGCTTCGTCCTGACCTCGTGATCATGGACGTGAAGATGCCGCAGCTCGACGGGATCAGCGCCGCTGAGCGCCTGGGCAGGGACCACATCGCACCCGTCGTGCTGCTGACCGCCTTCAGCCAGAAGGAGCTCGTCGAGCGGGCGACAGAG
>JASGDS010000164.1:0-5075 GCA_047607025.1 Microbacterium sp. | reverse complement strand
GCGCGACATCTCCCGCTCGGGCGTCGACAAGGGGTCGGCCGGCTTCGCGAACTTCGAGCGCGTCATCTCGTTCGCCGACTTCTGGCCCATCCTCGGCCGCACGCTGCTGTGGGTGGTGGTCGTCGTCGCGTTCACCGTGGTCATCTCGCTCGCGATGGCGCAGCTGCTCGACAAGCCGTTCCCCGGGCGCAAGATCGTGCGCCTCGCCGTCATCATTCCCTGGGCCGCCTCCGTGGTGATGACCACGATGGTGGTCTACTACGGCCTCGAGCCCTACTTCGGCATCTTCAACCGGTTCTTCGTCGACATCGGGCTGATCTCGACGCCGGAGGGCTACGGCTTCACCAGGCATGCCGGCAGCGCCTTCGCCTGGTCGATCGTGGTCGCGGTGTTCGTGTCGCTGCCGTTCACGACCTACACGATCCTCGCCGGACTCGCCACGATCTCGCAGGACACGATCGAGGCGGCGCGCATGGATGGCGCGGGCCGCGTGCGCACCTACCTGCAGATCGTGCTGCCGCAGCTGCGCGGCGCGGTGAGCGTGGCCATCCTGATCAACATCATCAACGTCTTCAATTCGCTGCCGATTCTGCGCGTCATGACCGGATCCATCCCGGGCTACGACGCCGACACGATCATGACGATGATCTTCAAGTACATCCAGAACCAGCAGAACATCGGGGCAGCCAGCGCGCTGAGCGTCATCGGCTTCCTCATCGTCATCCTGATCGTCGCCGTGTATGTGAAGACCGTGAAGCCGATGCAGGAGGTGGATGCATGACCACCACGGCCGTCGTGACATCGGGTCGCCGCCCGAGCGCGCGCAGCCTTCCGTGGCTGCGCATGCTCGGCGGCCTCATCATCCTGATTGTCTTCCTGCTGCCGTATCTCGTGATGTTCTTCGGCGGGGTCAAGACGAAGGCGCAGATCCGCTCGGTCGACCCGACATACTTCCCGGTGGAATGGCACTGGGAGAACTTCGTCGACATGTGGTCGACGCCCGAGACGCCTCTCGTGCAGAACCTCATCTCGACGATCGTCATCGCGGTGTGCGGAACGCTGCTCGTGCTCGCCGTGTCGCTGCCGGCCGCCTACTACACCGCGCGATTCCGCTTCCCGGGCAGGATGGTCTTCCTCTTTCTCGTGATCGTCACGCAGATGCTGCAGCCGGCGGTGCTGACCAGCGGCCTGTTCCGCCAGTTCCTCGCGCTCGGGCTGAACGACACCTGGTTCGCGATGATCCTCATCAACGCGGGCTTCAACCTGTCGTTCGCGATCTGGATCATGCAGGCGTTCTTCGCGAGCGTTCCGATCGAGGTGGATGAGGCGGCGCAGCTGGATGGTGCCGGGCGCCTGACCGTGCTCTTCCGCATCAATCTGCCGCTCGTGTGGCCGGGCATCGTCACCGCGATCGTCTACACCTTCGTCGCCTGCTGGAACGAGTTCGCGGCATCGCTCGTCATCCTCTCCACGGCGGGCAACCAGCCGCTGTCGGTGGCGCTGACGAAGTTCGTCGGCCAGTACGAGACCAGCTGGCAGTACGTGTTCGGCGTGTCGATCGTGGCCATCCTGCCCGTCGTCATTCTGTTCATGCTGATCGAGAAGCGACTCGTCGGCGGGCTGACGGCAGGGTCGGTCAAGTAGAGTTCGAAGCGGGGAGGACGAGCGTGGACCGATCGGATCGGCTGGCACGACTGGCGGAGTTCATCGTCGAGAACGGCAGCGTGCATGTCGATCAGGTCTGCGAGCACTTCGACGTGTCGGCGGCGACCGCGAGACGCGACCTCGACCTGCTCGCCGAACAGCAGCTGGTCATGCGCACGCGGGGCGGGGCCATGGTCAACCCGGGCTCGGGCGACCTGCCGCTGCGGTACCGCACCGTTCGCGCTTCACGTGAGAAGCAGCGCATCGCGCTCGCCGCGGCCGGGCTCGTCGTGCCCGGCCAGGTGATCGCGTTCAACGGCGGAACGACGACGACATCGGCCGCCTACGAGGTCGGGGTGCGTGCGGCGGGTGACCAGCTGTTCCGCGATGCGGGAACAACCGTCGTCACGAACGCGGTGAACATCGCGAATGACCTCATGGTGCGCCCGCAGCTGCGGGTCGTGGTGACGGGCGGCGTCGCCAGACAGCAGTCGTATGAGCTGATCGGGCCGCTCGCGCCGCAGCTGCTGCCCGAGATCTCGATCGACACGCTCTTCCTCGGAGTGAGTGCGATCGACCCCGAGCGCGGTCTCTTCGCGTTCCACGAGGGCGAGGCCGCCATCAATGCCGCGATGGTGTCGTGGGCGCGCCGCACGGTCGTGCTCGCCGACTCCTCGAAGCTGCAGGCCACCGCCTTCGCGCGCATCTGCGGGCTCGGCGACATCCATGCCGTCATCACGGATGGCGAGATCGCCGATGCGTCGGTCGCCTCTCTCGAGCGCGCAGGTCTCGAGGTCACGGTCGTCTGACCGACGGTTTTGCAGGGGCCTGCCGATACCCTGGGGGAATGGAACCTGCGCGTACTTCGACAGGCCCTTCGACAGGCCCTTCGACAGGCCCTTCGACAGGCCCTTCGACAGGCTCAGGACAGGCCACAGGACAGGCCACAGGACAGGCCGCAGTAACCGGGGCGACTCCTGTGCGTCAGGTGCGCCCACGCACCGAGGGATGGCAGCAGGCGAAGGACGCGCAGGGGCGCCCGCTGCTGCAGTTCGCGAGTCCCAAACGCGGCAAGCCGCCCGTGCATCTCGCCGACCTCACGCCCGAGCAGCGGGCAGAGAAGGTCACCGAGCTGGGGCTG
Source organism: Microbacterium sp. (assembly GCA_047607025.1). Classification (GTDB taxonomy): domain Bacteria; phylum Actinomycetota; class Actinomycetes; order Actinomycetales; family Microbacteriaceae; genus Microbacterium. Next base: position 2,290 of record JASGDS010000164.1, on the reverse strand, counting down.
CCCGCCTTCCGTGCCAAGCAGCTCGCGAAGCACTACTTCGAGCACCACACGAGCGACCCCGCGCGCATGACCGACCTGCCGCAGGAGGGCCGTGATGAGCTGGTCGCAGGGCTCCTGCCGAATCTGCTCACCGAGGTGCGGCGCCTCACGACCGACTCGGGCGACACGATCAAGTTCCTGTGGAAGCTGCACGACGGGGCGCTGGTCGAGTCGGTGCTCATGCGCTACCCAGGACGCATCACACTGTGCGTGTCGTCGCAGGCGGGATGCGGCATGAACTGTCCGTTCTGCGCCACGGGGCAGGCGGGTCTCACCCGCAACATGTCGGCGGCCGAGATCGTCGAGCAGATCGTGCGTGCGAACGCGGCGATCGCCGCAGGTGAACTCGGTACTTCGACAGGCTCAGTAACCGGTCGCAGCGACGAGCGCGTCAACAACATCGTGTTCATGGGCATGGGCGAGCCGCTGGCCAACTACGTCCGCATCATGCAGGCCATCCGCGTGATGGTCGACAAGAAGCAGGGGCTCGGTATGAGCGCGCGCGGCATCACTGTGTCGACGGTGGGCCTCGTGCCCGCCATCCACAAGCTCGCGAAGGAGGACATCCCCGTCACCTTCGCCCTCTCGCTGCACGCGCCGGACGATGAGCTGCGCGATGAACTCATCCCCGTCAACTCCCGCTGGAAGGTCGACGAGGCACTGGATGCCGCGCGCGGCTACTTCGACGCGACGGGCCGCCGCGTCTCGATCGAGTACGCGCTCATCCGCGACATGAACGACCATCCGTGGCGCGCCGACCTGCTCGCCGAGAAGCTCAACACCCGCGGCCGCGGCTGGGTGCACGTTAACCCCATTCCGCTCAACCCGACGCCAGGCAGCGTCTGGGACGCGTCGACCAAGTCGGCGCAGCGTGAGTTCGTTCGGCGCCTGAACGATGCGGGCATCCCCACGACCATCCGCGACACCCGCGGCAAAGAGATCGACGGCGCCTGCGGTCAGCTCGTCGCGACCGAAGACGACCGCGCCGCCGCCGCCGTCTGACACTGCCCGCTGGCTCGCACCCTGCGGGGTTCCTCTCATACTGCGCGTGCCACGTGCTGTGTGCGAGCGGGCGTGCAGTGCGCGAGCGGGCGCGCTGGCTGCGAGTGCGGGCGCAGTGTGCGAGCGCGGGTGCTGGATGGTGCCGGGCGGTACTGTGCGCTGGCTCGCACCCTGCGGGGTTCCTCTCACACTGCGCGTGCCACGTGCTGTGTGCGAGCGGGCGTGCAGTGTGCGAGCAGGGGCGCAGTGTGGTGGTGCGACACCGTGTGACGGATGGCGGAGCCGGGGGCGCCGGAGGCCGGTAGCGTTGAGGGATGGTCAACTATCGCTATCTCGGCAACAGCGGATTCAAGGTCTCGGAGATCACCTACGGCAACTGGGTGACGCACGCCTCGCAGGTGGGCGACGAGGCGGCGATCGCCACGGTGCACGCCGCGCTCGACCTCGGCATCACCACCTTCGACACCGCAGACACCTACGCGAACACCGCCGCGGAAGAGGTGCTGGCGGAAGCCCTCAAGGGGCAGCGCCGCGAAAGCCTCGAGATCTTCACCAAGGTGTACTTCCCGATCGGACCGAAGGGGCCGAACGACACCGGCCTCAGCCGCAAGCACATCCTGGATGGCATCAACGGTTCGCTGAAGCGTCTGAACGTCGACTACGTCGACCTCTACCAGGCCCATCGCTTCGACTACGAGACCCCGCTGGAGGAGACGTTCCAGGCGTTCGCGGACATCGTGCGGCAGGGCAAGGCGCTGTACATCGGTGTCAGCGAGTGGACGGCAGAGCAGCTGCGGGCTGGCCACGCGCTCGCGAAGGATCTGGGCATCCAGCTCGTCTCGAACCAGCCGCAGTACTCCGCGCTGCACCGCGTCATCGAGGGCAAGGTCGTTCCCACCAGCCGTGAGCTCGGCATCTCGCAGATCGTCTGGTCGCCGATGGCGCAGGGCGTGCTCTCGGGCAAGTATCTGCCTGGCCAGCCCGTGCCGGAGGGCTCGCGCGCGACGGACGAGAAGAGCGGCAAGGTGGTGATCTCGCGGTTCATGAACGACGATGTGCTCACCGCGGTGCAGAAGCTCAAGCCGATCGCCGCCGAGGCGGGGCTCACGCTGCCGCAGCTCGCGATCGCGTGGGTGCTGCAGAACGACAACGTCGCGGCCGCGCTCGTCGGGGCATCCCGCCCCGAGCAGCTCGCCGACAGCGTCAAGGCGTCGGGTGTGACCCTTGATGCCGACACGCTCGCCGCGAT
>JASGDS010000163.1:0-3738 GCA_047607025.1 Microbacterium sp. | reverse complement strand
TCGAGGAGTTGCCGCGCAACACCATGGGCAAGGTGCAGAAGGCGCTGCTGCGGGGGCAGTACAAGGCGCTGTTCGCCGACCACTGAACGCCGGCGACGGATGCATGCCGGTTTGCATTCAAAGTGAGAACATGGCGCGAAGCCGCAGACAGTAGAGATATACGGCAAGGCGAAGCAACGCCGTGATCGCTTCGAAGGCAAATCGGTATCAAGCGCCAGGCGTCAGGCGGCCGAGGACGCGAGCCCGTTCATCAGCCCGCTGCCCGCGTGGCAATTGACGTACTCGTAGGCCTGTTCGTCGGCGCGCAGGACCGACACCTCGTGGTACACGCGCAGCTGCAGCTGGAAGTTCAGCGCCTGCACGTAGCGCATGAAGCCGCCGAAGATCGCCACGTGTGTGGGGTGCGATTCCGCCCAGCGCTCCATGTCGCCCAGCGAGCGCCAGTAGCTCAGGCCGAAGGACTTTTCCAGCGGCCGGCCGTCGGCGCTCAGGTGGTGCATGTAGCGGTTGCTGTAGCAGCCGATGCGCAGTCCCTCGTCGCGCAGGAAGTCCATGCCCTCGTGCAGCACCGGCTCCATCTCGCCGAGGTAGAGCGAACGCTCCTGCCCCGTGGTGTCGGTCCACTCCTGGCCGGACCGGATCATCGCGAGGTGTTCGTGGCCCGCCACCCGCACGCGCTGGCCCGGCGCGGGCGTGCCGGCGACGAGCGTGCGGCTGCCCGAGGGCACCATCGCGTCGGTCTGCGAGAGCGGGATGCGGTCGCGCATCGACCCCCAGTACGCGTGCTCCTGCAACTCGCCGCTCACGCCGCCCATCACCGCGCCCACGCCTTCGAGGCGATCGGGCGTGTTGAACAGCGTCTCGAAGTGCTCCGTACGCGGCGAGACGATCTCGCGAAAATAGCCCAGGCCTTCGTCGAGCCGCTCGTCCGATCGCCACCATGCGTCCACCGCCGGCGTGGAGCACCAGCGTGCGTGCGCCGCGGGGTCATCCCAGTAGGCGATGGCGATCATGTTGTCGAAGCCCTGCGCATCGACGTGGTGGGTCAGGTCGTGGTGGCGCGGTCCGTCGGGCAGCGCGAAGTCGCGGACGATCCTCGCCAGCGCGGCACATGCGCGCTGCTGCAGGGCGGCGCCGCGCGACTGCACGCCGAAGTAGCCCATCACGACCTGCTTCACTGAGGTCGACGCGCGGGCCGACCAGGCCGGATAGGGCGGTGCGTAGTCGTCCTCGATGCGGCGGTGCCGCGTGCGAGGACACTTGAGGTGTTCGGCGATCGCGGATTCCATCGTGGTGCTCCCCGCCGTGCCTCAGGCGGCCACGGGCACGCGGGCCTCGGGCTCGGGCTGCTCCGCCTCGGCGGTGGGCCCGGCGACGGCGGGCTCGGGCCCGGCCGTGCGTTGCACCACCACGGGCGTGCGGCGCGTCTTGTCCAGCAGCAGCCGGGTGACGTCGGGGCGCGAATAGTGGCCGCTCGGGTCCGCTGCGGCTTTGGCGAGCGCGATCATGCCCAGGTCGATGTCGGCGACGACCAGGCCTTCCTCGTCCTCGGCCAGCGGCGTGCCCAGGGGCGAGCCGTCCGGCGCGTAGATGCGTGCGTAGCCGCCGCCCACGCCCAGCATCTGCTGTTTGCCCGCGTCGGTGCACATCAGCGCGCTCATGGCCTGGGACACCGTGGCGCAGGGCGCGAGAACGAAGCAGCCGCCTTCGGTGGCATAGACCTGGCTCGCCGCGTTGTTCACCTCGTGGCCCAGCGCGTAGGCCGCACCGCGGTAAAGCGAAAAGCTCGGCCACGCCCCGCAATGGATCTGCTCGTTCTGCGCGTACATCGCGTACTTGCTCAGCGGCTGCAGATGCTCCCAGCAGCACAGCGAGCCGATGTTGCCGATGGGTGTCTCGACCACCTGCAGGTCGGCGCCGTCGCCTTCGCCGAACACCGTGCGCTCCACATGCGTGGGCTTGAGCTTGCGCCGTGTCTGCACCGTGTTGCCCTGGTCGTCGATCAGCGCCTGCGCGATGTAGAGGCTGCTTGACGCCTTCTCGCTGAAGCCCAGGGACAGCCAGATGCGATGCTGGCGGGCCGCGGCCTTCAGGCGATCGAACTCGGGCGAGCCGATCACGAGGGCGTTGTCGTGGTAGCGCTGCACGAACTGCATGCCCCAGGCCGGCGAATCCAGCCAGATCCACCAGGGGTAGCCGGGCACCCAGGTCTCGGGGAACGCGATGAGCTGCACGCCCTGCCGGGCGGCCTGGGCCATCAGGTCGATGGTCTTGTCGATGGTGCCGTCGAGATCCAGGAACACAGGGGCGGCCTGGACCGCGGCGACACGCAGCTTGGGATGGACGGGGGTCGGCATGGTGCTTCTCCAGAGGCGTTGAGAGGGGGGAAGGCCCGCGCTGCGCACCGGGTTTGCGCGGTGGCATGCGGGTTGCTTGAAGCGTAAATTCGCGCCCGCCGGAACGCCTTGCCTCGGCTTGGCGGGGTTCTTGTCTCAGCGTTGCACGCCCGCCCGGCCGTGCCCCGTGCGTGCCCTGGCCGGGTTCCGAAGGAGTCCTTCCATGTCCCAGCTGTTCAGCACCGATGCCGTGTCGCGTGGGCAGCGGCTCGCCTACTGGACCGACCTGATCTGCAACGTCTACGTGCAGCTGGAGTGCGACCCCGTGCGGGCCGGCGGCGCGCGGCCGTTCGCGGGCAATATCCGCCAGCACACCTTGCCCGGCCTCGACATCTCCACGGTCACGTCCGCGTCGCAGAAGGTGACGCGCACGCCGGGACACATCGCGAAATCCAGCGACGACTACTTCCTCGTGAGCATCCAGGCCTGTGGCCGCGGCGTGGTGCGCCAGGACGGCCGCGACGCCGTGCTGGACGTGGGCGACTTCGCGCTCTACGACAGCACGCGGCCCTACCAGCTGGTGTTCGAACAGGCGTTCGAGCAGATCGTGCTCAAGCTGCCCGGCGAGCGGCTGCGCAGCGAGCTGCGCGACACCGAGCGGCTCACGGCCACCACCGTGTCGGGGCGCCGGGGGGCTGGCCATCTGCTACTCAACATGATCCGCACGCTGCGCGAAGACATCGACACGCTGCAGCCGGCCTCGGCGCTGGCGGTGTCGCACGGCGTGCAGAGCATCCTCGTGGCCGGACTGAAGACGCTGCCGGCGGTGCGCACGCCGGCGCTGAGCCGGCTCGCCGCCTATCACCTCGCGCGCGTCAAGCGCTGCATCGACGCGCAGCTCGGTGACCCGGCGCTGTCGGTGGGCACGCTGGCCGAACGGCTCGGCGTATCGGTCAGCCACATCCATCGCGTGTTCAAGAGCGAGCCGCTCACGCCCTCGCAGTACATCTGGGACCGTCGTCTCGAAGCCTGCAGCCGTGATCTGCTGGAGCCGGCGCTGGCGGGCCGGGCGGTGGCGGAGATCGCCTATTCGCGCGGCTTCAGCGATGCCGCCCATTTCAGCCGGGCCTTCCGCGAGCGCTTCGGCTGCACGCCGCGCGAATGGAGGCTGAAGCAGATATAGGAGCCGTGCCGGCTCCCGGGCTCATTCACACCTTCTCACTGCACCAGCAGAACCGCGATCTCGGCCTCGGCGATCACCTTGGTCGCCACCGAGCCCATCAGTGCCCGGCCGATCGAGCCGTGCCCGTGCGTGCCCATGACGATGAGGCTGGCGCCGGCCTCCTTGGCGGCGCGCACGATCTCCTCGGAGGCGCGGCCGTGCCGCATGCTCACCTGGTAG
>JASGDS010000162.1:0-6134 GCA_047607025.1 Microbacterium sp. | reverse complement strand
CGCTTCGGGGTGGACCACCGAGCGCAGCGAGGAGGACCGGGGTCCCCGCTTTCGCGCACCGGGGCGAATGCCGTCGCCACGCGGACCCCATCTTTCGCGCCCCGGCGCAAATACGCGTCTCCGACGATCGTCAAAGCGACCGCTCCCGAATCAGACGCGAGAACTCACGCCCTGATGCCTTGACCGTGCGCACCTGGGTCTCGTAGTCCACATCCACGATGCCGAATCGTCTGCCGTACCCCCAGGCCCACTCGAAGTTGTCCAGCAGCGACCAGTAGAAGAAGCCCCGAACGTCGACCCCGTCCTCAGCCGCCTCGAGCGTCGCACGCACGTGGTCGCGCACATATTCGACGCGATCGTCGTCCTGCACGCCGGTATCGGATGCACGCCCGCTCTCGGTGACGTACAGCGGCACCGATGGACCCTGCGCGTAGTCGTTCCACACACGGTTCAGCAGTCGGCGCAGGCCATCCGGGTCGATCTCCCATCCCATGTTCGTGCGGGCCATGCCGCGCTCGTGGGGGTAGATGCCATCGTTGACGGGGAATGGCGAGGAGGTCGCACGGTCGGTCGGCGCCTCGGTCACGGGCGGGGGCACGGCCGCCTTCTGGCCGCCGACGTACTCGCCGTGGTAGTAGTTCACGCCGAGGAAGTCGAGGGGCGTCGAGATCGCGGCGCGATCGCCGGTGTGGATGGCCACCTCGAACTCTGCGACCGCACGCTCGTCGACCTGTCGGATGTCTTCGACGATGTCTGCGGGGTAGGCGGAGCGGAACAGCGGATCGAGGAACCAGCGGTTGAACTGACCGTCGATGAGTCTCGCGGCGCGCTCATCCGCTTCGTCAGTGGCATCGACAGGGTCTGCGTTTGTCAGGTTGAGGGTGATGCCGATGTCGGTGGCGCCGCGGGAGCGCAGCTCCGGCACGGTGCGACCGTGCGCCAGCAGCAGGTGGTGCGAGGCGCGCAGGCCCTCGGAGATGCTCTGGCGACCTGGCGCGTGCACACCGGCCGTGTACGACAGGAAGGAGGAGCACCACGGCTCGTTGAATGTGGTCCAGCGGGTGATTCTGTCACCGAGCGCATCGTGCAGCGTGAGGGCGTACTCGACGAAGCGGTCGACGGTCTCACGCACCGCCCATCCGCCCTTCTCCTGCAGCGTCTGCGGCATGTCCCAGTGGTAGAGCGTGAGCCAGGGGTCGATGCCGGAGGCCAGCAGTTCGTCGACGAGTCGGTCGTAGAAGGCGACGCCGGCCGGGTTGGGGTCGCCACCGTCTGGGCGCACGCGCGACCAGGATGTCGAGAACCGGTAGGCGTCGAGGTCGAGATCGCGCATGAGGGCGACGTCGTCGCGCCAGCGGTGGTAGTGGTCGCAGGCGACGTCGCCTGTGTCGCCGTTCAGCACCGCGCCCGGCGTGCGGCAGAACGCGTCCCAGATCGAGTCGGTGCGGCCATCCTCTGCTGCTGCGCCTTCGATCTGGAAGGCGGCGGTCGCCGCTCCGAGCACGAACTCGGGCGGGATCGATCGGGCACTCACATGGACTCCTTCGGCTGTCATCTCACCGTATGGGAGCGCTCCCACCCCTGTCAATTCCGCCCCCACTCGCACCTTCCCCGAGCCCCCACCGGCGGCCGCGAATAGACTAGAAGCACACCCCAACCCACCCCGGAGCTGAACATGCCAACGATCGTTGTCGACGTCATGCCGAAGGCCGAACTGCTGGACCCCCAAGGCAAGGCCGTCACGTCTTCGCTCGCGAGGCTCGGGCACCGGTCGTTCCAGAATGTGCGCATCGGAAAGCGCATCGAGCTGACGGTCGAGGGCGAGGTCACCGATGAGGTGCTCGCCGAGGCGCGCACCATTGCGGACGAGGTTCTGTCCAACGGTGTCATCGAGGATGTCGTGAACGTCGAGGTCGTGGCGTGACGATCCGCATCGGCGTCGTCACTTTTCCGGGGTCGCTCGATGACCGCGATGCGCAGCGCGCCATCCGCTTCGCCGGCGCAGAGCCCGTCGCCCTGTGGCACGCGTCGCACGATCTGCAGTGCGTCGACGCGGTCGTGCTGCCTGGCGGCTTCTCGTACGGCGACTATCTGCGCGCGGGGGCGCTCGCGGCGCGCGCGCCGATCATGACCGAGGTGAAGGATGCCGCCGGCCGCGGGCTGCCCGTGCTCGGCATCTGCAACGGCTTCCAGATGCTCGTCGAGGCGCACCTGCTGCCCGGCGGGCTCATCCGCAATGCGCACCAGCAGTTCATCCGACGCGATCAGCGCCTGCGCGTCGAGAACGCGTCGACCGCGTGGACCAACGGCTTCGACGAGGGCGCCGAGATCACCATCCCACTGAAGAACGCGGATGGCGGCTACATCGCGTCTGAAGAAGAGGTGCGTCGCATCGAGGGTGAGGGTCAGGTGGCGTTCCGCTACCTCGGCGTGAATCCGAACGGCTCGGTCGACGACATCGCGGGCGTGACGAACGCCGCCGGAAACGTCGTCGGGCTGATGCCCCATCCGGAGCACGCGGTCGAGCCCGGTTTCGGCCCCGACACCGCGGTCGCAATGCGCTCGGGAACCGACGGGCTGACCTTCTTCGACTCGGTCATCGCCTCACTCGCCGCGCGCGCCGCCTGAGCTGCGCCTCCGCTCCCGAACAGCGCGTGACACGCGCAGTCCCGGAGCCCCCACGCAGTCACGGAGCCCCCACGCAGTCACGGAGCCGCCACGCAGTTCCGGAGCGGCCACGCAGTTCCTACCCAAGCCAAACAGCAGCCCCGCTCGCACACAGCACCACCGCTCGCAAACAGCGCGTGACACGCGCAGTCCCGGAGCCCCCACGCAGTCCGCGAGCGGGCGCGCAGTCGCGGAGTAGCCGCGCAGGGCGGGAGCAGGCGAGCTGTCTCAGCGCCCTTCGACAGGCTCAGGAACCACAGCGACGAGGGCTCGCTCGAACGCGGCCGGCTGCGAGAACTGCGGCCAGTGGCCCGTGCCGAGCTTCACGACCTCGACCGAGCGGATGGCGCCGAATTCGTCTGCCCAAGGCCCCCACTCGGCCAGCTGCGCGCGCAGCTCCGCCTCGTCCGCACCACCCATGAGCAGTGTGACCGGCACGTCGAAGCGACGCTCGTCGGTCAGTGAGATCTCGTCGGTCGGCACCTTGGCCGGGACCGACTTCGCCCGAGCCGCCCACTCCGACGCCGCATCGGCCGGGATGTCGGCGGCTTCGTCGCCGAAGAACTCCCAGCCGGGGAAGGGGATGACACCGTCTGTCACCTCGAACTCGCTGATGCCGCAGCCAGGGGCGGGCGGCACCGTGTCGACGAAGATCACCCGCGCGACGCGGTCGGGTCGGGCATCCGCCGCACCCCACACCACGTTGCCCCCGCCCGAGTGCCCGACGAGCACCACGGGCGACGCCGCGCGATCGATCTCGGCGACCGTCGCCGCCACCCAATCGGTGATGCCGATGTCGCTCGACTGAGCCGCGGGCTCACCGACGCCCGGCATCGTCAGGGGTCTCGCGCGGTGTCCTGCCGCCTCGAGAGCCCGCACCGTGCCATCCCACGATGACGCGTCCAACCACAGTCCTGGTACCAGGATGATGTCCATGCCCCCCACCCTAGAAAGGGCGTCAGACATTGACCAGGCCCGTATCGCGACACGCCCGGGATGCACGTTTTCGGCACTCGCGTAACGAAACACCCCTCCCCCCGTCTTATGGGTGAGAAGGGATGCACGGGTTCGGGGAGAACGTGGATTCCCTCCCAGCGACTGGGGGATGAAAAGTCGCTTATGCAGGGGCTCGGAGAAACTCGGGGGAGGGTCTCCGAGCCCCTTCCTCTTGAGTAGCCTTCAGGTATGGCTCCCGTCGTCTCCGTTCCGTCGCCCCAGCTTCAGTCCGATGTCACCCCGCGCGTGACCGAGCAGGTGGAGGTCGTGCTGTGGGATGGCAGGGGTGAGCCGCCGCGCGAGCGCATCGACATGGTCGTGCCTGGATACATGGGGCAGGACCGTCTGCTGCGACGGCTGGGCGAGGTCGGCTGCCACCTGGTGCAGAGCCAGTCGATCGGCTTCGACGGAGTGGCCGAGATGCTGCCGGCGGACATCGTGTACGCGAACGCGGCGAGCGTGCACGAGACGGCGACGGCCGAGCTCGCGGTCGGACTGCTCATCGCCGCCCAGCGGCGCCTCGTCGAACTCGTCGATGCGCAGCGCGAGGGCGAGTGGCACGGGCTGGATGCGCCTGGCCTCGCCGACAAGCGCATCGTGCTGCTGGGATACGGCGGAGTCGGGAAGGCGATCGCCCGGCGACTGGACGGTTTCGAGTCCGACCTCGTGCCCGTCGCCTCACGCGCGCGCACCGAGGACGGGGTCACCATCCACGCGATCGACGACCTGGCCGAGCTGCTGCCGCAGGCCGATATCCTCGTCAACGCCCTGCCGGGCGGCGCCCAGACGGCGGGCCTCATCGATGACGCCAGGCTCGCTTCGCTGCCGGATGGCGCGCTGCTCGTGAACGTCGGGCGAGGAACGACCGTCGACACGGATGCCCTCGTCGACCATGTGCGACGCGGTCGGATCCGGGTCGCGAGCGACGTGTGGGATCCGGAGCCGCTGCCCGCAGGCCATCCCCTCTGGTCGCTCGACGGCGTGCTCATCACGCCGCACGTCGGAGGGAGGTCAGGATCGATGCGCCCCCGCATCGCGAAGCTCGTGGCCGAGCAGGCCGATCGATTGGCACGAGGCGAGGAGCCGTTGAACGTGGTGCTTCGTTCCTGATCTCCGCCAACGCTGGGTTCTGGCGCTCAATCCTGATGAGAAGAAGGAGAGGGAGAGAGTGAGGGAGGAGGGGTGTCCTGGTCTTGGCCGTGCCAGAGGTCGGAGCACTCGATCTCAGCGGCGGCGTGGGTACGAAGGTAGAGGCGGGCGCCCCTGTCACCTGTCGCACTCGCGCGCACGGCGGCGATGTGATCGGCGCCGATGAGTGCGGGATGGCCCGGCCGTCCCTCGTAGACGGCCTGGGCCAGCCCACTGGGCGCGGCCAGAGCGACGAGCCGCGCAACCGCTGAGGCGGGGAGGTCGGGCACGTCGACGGGCGCGATCACCGCGGCATCCGCCCCTTCCACCGCGGCGAGAGCAGCACGCAGGGTCGCCGCCAGGCCCAGCGTCCAGTCATCGACGACGATGGCCTCTGCACCATCCGGCACCAGCTCGCGAGCCTCGTCGGCCGCGGCCCCGAGCGCGACGAGCACGCGACCGCATCCGCCAGCGCGCAGCGCCGCGACCACACGGTGCAGCCACGGCGTGCCGTCCGCCGTGCGCGCCAGCGCCTTCGGCCCCCCGAAGCGCGTGCCCTCGCCACCGGCGAGCACGATCCCGCAGACGTCCATCCCGCCACGCTACCGGGTGAGAGTTCGCGTGCGCGACGAGAGGACGCACGCCACGGGGCGTCTCACAGCGGGGCTGACCTCTGTGTGAAACATGACGCGGGTAGCGTGGCACCATGCTGGAACTCGCACGTCATCTGCTCGACCGGATGGCCGAAGGCCGCCGGGTCGCCGTGGTCACGGTGACGGGAGTCGCCCACAGCGCGCCGCGCGGCATCGGGGCGTCGATGGCCGTGTGCGACGACGCCGAGGTGATCGGGTCGATCTCGGGCGGCTGCGTCGAAGGGGACAGCATCGAACTCGCTCACCGCGTGCTCGCCGGCGGCCCCGCGCGCGCCGCGCGCTTCGGATTCGACGATGAGACCGCCCACGCGGCGGGGCTGGCCTGCGGCGGTCAGATCGACGTGCTCACCTTTGCTCTGCACGACGACGACGTGACCCGATCGGCGCTGAAGGCGGCAGCGGATGGCCGGTCGGCGACGGTCGGCCTCGTACTGGAGGGCCCAGATGTCGGGCGCATCGTCGCCGCTGACGACGGGGAGCTCGCGGCGTGCGCGCTGCTCGCCGAGACGCGTGTGATCGGCTCCTCGCCGCGCGTTCTGGCGCTCTCACGTGCCCCGAGACCGCGCCTCATCATCGCCGGCGCCACCGACCATGCCGCCGCGCTGTGCCGCGTGGGCGCGGCCGCCGGGTTCGCCGTGACGATCGTCGACCCCTGGCAGCTGCTCGTCACCGCCGAGCGCTTCCCCGATG
>JASGDS010000161.1:0-5915 GCA_047607025.1 Microbacterium sp. | reverse complement strand
ATGAGCGTGAGCGCCGTGAAGCCGTTCGCGGCCGAGTCGAAGCGCAGGTTCTGGGGCATGAGCGCGTTCCAGGTGATCCAGGCGGCGCAGAACAGCGTGAGCCCGACGAGGAACCAGCTCGTCCCCATGCCGCGGGCGATCGCCTCGGTGGCACGCCCGAAGCGGTCGCTGTCGCGGCCGGAGAAGTCGGTGTCGAGGCGCGGCCGACGTCCGCGCAAGTCGCGCTCAGCCATCACGCACCCACCGTTCTGATCACGCCGGTGGATGGCGCGTGCGGAATCTCGTCGTCCTCATCCTGCGAGCGCCAGTCATCCGGCAGCAGGTAGTCGAGCACGTCGTCGACGGTGACCGCGCCCACGAGCCGGTTCGCCTGGTCGACGACGGGCAGCGCCACGAGGTCGTAGCTCGCCAGCCGGCGCGCCACCTCCGACGCGGATGCCGTCACGGGCACCGGCTCGAGCGTGTCGTCGATGATGGCACTGACGCGCTCGTGCGGCGGATAGCGCAGCATCCGCTGAAAGTGAACCGCACCGAGAAAACGGCCGGTCGGGGTCTCATACGGCGGCAGCGTGACATAGACGCTCGCGGCGAGAGCCGGGTGCAGCTCGTGGCGGCGGATGAGTGCGAGCGCCTCGGCGATCGTGGCGTCGGCCGGCAGGATGATCGGCTCGGTCGTCATGAGACCACCCGCGGTGTCGGGGCCGTAGCGCAGCAGCATGCGCACGTCCTCCGCCTCCTCGGGCTCCATCAGCTCGAGCAGCTCCTCGCTGCGGTCGGGCGTGAGCTCGGCGAGCAGGTCGGCGGCGTCATCCGGGTCCATCGCGTCGAGCACGTCGGCGGCGCGCTCGTCGCCGAGCTTCTCGAGGATGTGCACCTGATCCTCTTCGGGCATCTCCTCGAGGGCATCGGCGAGGCGGTCGTCGCTCAGCTCGGTGGCGACCTCGATCATGCGCTCCTCGGGCAGATCGCGCAGCGTGTTCGCGAGGTCGGCAGGGCGCAGCTCGGCGTAGCTGGCGGCGAGATGCTCGGCCGACTGCGCCTCACCCGGCGCGTGCTGCTCGCGCACCTGGTTCCAGGTCGCGAACGCGCTCGGACCCTTGCCGAACGGCGATGCGGAGGTCTTCGGGCGCCGCAGGAACAGCTGCCCGACTGCCCATTCGCCGATGCGGTTCGGCTCGATCGAGACGTCCTCGATCACGGCCGTGCCCGAGCCATCCTTGAACTCGACGCGGCGCCCGATGAGCTCGGCCATCACGCGCACCTCATCGGAGCGCGGCTGGAACCGGCGCACGTTGATGAGGCCGGTCGTGATGACCTGGCCGGTCGCGATGGATGTCACCCGCCCGATCGCGACGAACACCTGGCGTCGGCCGGGAATCTCGATCACGAGCCCGATCACGCGCGGAGCCGAGGTACTTCGGAACACGACGACGATGTCTCGAACCTTGCCGAGGCGGTCGCCGGTGGGGTCGAAGACTGGGCACCCCGAAAGGCGCGCGACGAAGACCCTTTGCGTGCTCACGCTCTAAGCGTAGTCGCCGCCCATCCCGGGGTCTCCCCAGCAGACGCATGTGAGAATTGAGGCATGAGCATGCTGCCGGGGGTCGGACGCTCGCCCGAGGTGGGCGAGACGGTCGCGAGCTATCGCGAGTACGACGGTGCGGTGAAGGCCGTCGCCAAGCTGATCGAGGCGGGCGTGCCCGCACGCGAGATAGCGATCGTCGGCACCGCGCTGCGGTCGGTCGAGCGGGTGACGGGCAGGTTGGGCTGGGCGCAGGCCGCGTGGTCGGGCGCCCTGAACGGCGTGCTCATCGGACTGCTGCTGGGCGCCATGGCCGTCATCTGGACGCCCTCGCTCACGACGGGCGCCTTCGTCGGCATGATCCTGGTCGGTGTGGCCATGGGGATGGTGCTGCGGCTGCTCAGCTATGTGCTGGTGCGCCGCAGGCGCGACTTCCAGAGCGTCACCCAGGTGACCGCCGACCACTACGAGGTGGCGGTGTCGTCACCGAGCACGTCTCGCGCGCGCCAGGTGCTCGGCACCACGGCGGCGCCCCAGCGCACCGAGGTGGTCGACCCTCGCACCTTCAGCGAGCCGCCCCGCTACGGCGTGCGCGTGGACCCCACGACCGGTCGCCCCGTCGTCGCGCCCGAGCGCGAGGCCGAGCCGCCCGCAGAGACGGACGATTCAGCTGCGCAGTGAGGCCATCCAGGCTTCGACGTCGTCGGCGGTGCGGGGGATGGCCGCGGACAGGTTGACGGGGCCATCCTCGGTCATGAAGATGTCGTCTTCGATGCGCACGCCGACACCGCGCAGCTCCTCGGGCACCGTGAGGTCGTCGATCTGGAAGTACAGGCCGGGCTCGATCGTGAAGCACATGCCGGGCTGGATCTCGGCGTCGTAGTACATCTCGCGGCGTGCGGCTGCGCAGTCGTGCACGTCGAGGCCCAGGTGGTGGCTCGTGCCGTGCACCATGTAGCGGCGGTGCTGGCCGCCGGTGTCGGCATCCAGCGCCTCCTCGGCGGTGACGGGGATGAGCCCCCACTCGGCCGTGCGCTGGGCGATGACCTTCATGGCCGTCTCATGCACCGTGCGGAACGGAACGCCGGGCTTCGCGGCCGCGAACGCGGCATCCGCCGCCTCGCGCACCGTCTCGTACACCCGGCGCTGCACCTCGGTGAAGGTGCCGCTCACGGGCAGCGTGCGCGTGACATCCGCCGTGTACAGGCTGTCGATCTCGACGCCGGCATCGACCAGCAGCAGGTCGCCTGGCACGACGGTGCCGTCGTTGCGGGTCCAGTGCAGATAGCAGGCGTGCGGGCCGCTGGCGGCGATCGTGTCGTAGCCCTCACAGTTGCCGTCTGTGCGGGCGCGCTGGTGGAAGACGCCCTCGATCACGCGCTCGCCGCGCGGATGGGCCATGGCACGCGGCAGGTCGCGGATGATGTCGTTGAAGCCCTCGGCGGTGACATTCACCGCCAGCTGCAGCTGAGCGCGCTCGAAGTCGTCCTTGGTGAGGCGCAGCTCCGAGACGAACCGCGTGATGTCCTCGTCGTCGTCGACGGTCAGGTCGTCGTCCGACGCCTCGAACTCGCCGAGGTCCTTCGCCGTCACGCCCAGCTCTGCCGACACCTGCAGCAAAGATGGCCGCGGCCCGACCCAGAACTCGCCGATCGTCGCGTCGCGATAGAACTCCTCGGTCTCGCGCGTCGCGCGGTCGCGCAGGTAGAGGGTGACGTCGTGGCCATCCGCCGTCGGATCGAACACGAGCACCGAGTCCGCCACCGCGTCTGCGCCCCAGCCGGTGAGATGCACGAACGCAGAGTGCGGGCGGAAGGGGAAGTCGGTGTCGTTGCTGCGCACCTTGACGTCGCCCGCAGGCACGACGAGCCGCTTGCCCGCGAACGCGGCAGAGACGGCGTCGCGGCGCGTGGCGGCGAAGCGAGCGGCCTCGGTCAGCTCGGGCAGCGAGTGCGGGCGATCGGCCCACTGCGTGCCGATCGTGTCGAGGAAGCCCCGCGGAAACGGCGCCCTGCGGGCATCGGTCTCGGTGTCTGACGTCGTCTCGGTCTCGCTCATGCCATCCATTCTCTCACCGAGCCCTGACGGATGGCGGTGCGACCGACGGCTGGCGGGTGCATGCGGTGAATCGGCCCGCGAGGTGTCAGGCGGCCCGCAGACTGTCAGGTGGGGTCGCCTGACGGATAGCGGTTGTACGGCGAGGTTTGACCCGCAGAGTGTCAGCCGCCCCGCAGCGCGTCAGCCGGTCGTCGGCTCCAGCTGCACGACGAGGGGTCTGTGATCGCTGCCCTGATCGTCGAGGTTCGTCAGCACGACCGACCCGGTCGTGCGCCACGACGCGGAGTGCATGACGTGATCGATCGGGGTGCCGGCGAGCGTGGGGAGGTCGGTCGGCCAGGTGCCGACCGCGCCGTTTCCGCTCTCACTGGCCGAGTCGGAGCAGTAGCCGAGGTCGTTGCCTGCCGCGCCGAGCGCCGACATGTGATCGAGGCTCGCGTTGAAGTCGCCCGCCAGAATCACGTTGCCGTCGACGCACTGGTCGGCCGCCCAGACGAGGTCGCTCGACCAGCTGTCCATGTACGAGCGCTGCGGCGACACGGCATGCACGGCGACGATGATCGGTCCCGTGCCATCCGTCGGCATGGCGATGACGGATGGCACCACCTGGCTGTTGTTCGAGAGGTTCTTCGATGCCTCGATCACGGAGTAGTCGCCCAGGTCGGGGGAGATGAGCAGAGTCGTCTGCCACGCCTGCGGACCGTTGGTGACATCGGGCTGCAGGTCGACGTGGAACACCCACATCGGCTTGCCGAGATCGCGCATCGCCAGGGCGACCTGCTCGCCGACATCGCCCGACGTCTCGGGAAGCGACACCACATCGGCATCCATCGCCGCCGCGGTCGTCGCGATCTCGTCGGCGCCCATCGCGCTTCCCGCCGTGTTCCACGTCATCACGCGCACGCTCGTGTCGGTCGCGTCGGGCAGCGTGTTCGTGCCGTAGCCGCGCACGCCGAGGATCACGCCGCCGCTGATCGCGCCGATCGCCGAGACGAGCGCCATCGACAGTGCGAAGCCGCGGATGGGCTTCGCGATCATCAGCAGCAGGAAGACGCCCGTGACCACGGCGAAGCCGCCGACGACCAGACCTCGGAACGCGATGATCTGCGTGACCGGGTAGGTGCGCTCGAGGTGGAAGAAGCCCGGCCAGGTGAGGATGGCGGTGGCGATGGCGAACAGCACCGTGACCAGGATTCCGAACAGGCGCAGCACGAGATCGACCCTATGCGCGGCCGCTGGGAAAGCGTCGGATGACGGCACCATACGAGCCATGAGCCCTACGATGAAGTCATGGGATCGGGGCGGATGGCGCAGGCGGCGGATCTGCATCTGCACTCGGCGATGTCGGATGGCACCGAGCAGCCCGCCGAGATGGTCGCCTCGGCCTTCGCCTCCGGGGTGCGCACCCTCGCGCTGACCGATCACGACACGACGGACGGCTGGTCCGCTGCCGCCGAGGCCGCCCGCGAGCGGGGCATGACGTTCCTGCCCGGCGTTGAGCTGTCCACGCGCATCCCCGGCCGCAGCATCCACCTGCTGGCGTATCTGCTCGACCCGACGCATGAGGGCCTCAACGTCGAGATGGACAGGGTGCGAGACGACAGGGTGGGGCGGGCGGAGCGCATCGTCGGCAACCTGTCACGCGACTACGACCTCGGCTGGGAGGACGTGCTCGAGCAGACGTCCGACGGCGCCACGATCGGCCGCCCGCACATCGCCGACGCGCTAGTCTCCCGAGGCATCGTGCCGAGCCGGGATGCCGCGTTCGCCGGCATCCTGCACCCTCGCGCCGGGTACTACGTCGGGCACTACGCGACAGACGTGTTCGAGGCCATCCGGCTGGTTCTGGATGCCGGTGGCGTGCCGATCGTCGCGCACGCGATGACCGAGGGCCGCAGCGGGCAGATGCCGGAGGCGACCCTGTACGACCTCGCCGACGCCGGGGTGGCCGGCTTCGAGGTCGACCACAGGGAGAACCCGCCCGCAGGGCGCGAGGTGCTGCGCTGCGTCGTCGCCGACCGCGGGTTGATCGCCACGGGGTCGAGCGACTACCACGGCACGGGCAAGCCGAATCGGCCGGGGGAGAACACGACACCGCTCGCCGAAGTCGAGCGGATCATCGCCCTGGGCACCGGGTCGGCGCCCGTCTTCCCCTGAACGAGCCGACACATGTCGGGCCGATCGACAGATGTCGGGCTGAAAGGGCCGAAACCACCCGACAGGTGTCGACTCGCCCGACAAGTGTCGGCGCTTCGACAGGCTCAGGCGCCGGCGGCGGGGGCGCCACCGGCGGGGCGGCGACGACGACGGCGGCGCTGGGCGGCGGGCCTGCCGT
>JASGDS010000160.1:0-5511 GCA_047607025.1 Microbacterium sp. | reverse complement strand
GTATTCACGCAGCCATGAGAGCGGAACGCGCATCACACCACCATCCCGAACTGCTCGCTGAAGCGCACATCACCCTCGGCCATGTCGCGCATGTCCTTCACATCGCTGCGGAACATCAGCGCCCGCTCGACGCCCATGCCGAACGCGAAGCCGCTGTACACCTCGGGGTCGATGCCCGCCGCGCGCAGCACATTGGGGTTGACCATGCCGCAGCCGCCCCACTCGATCCAGCGCGCGCCGCCCTTGAAGGTCGGGTGCCAGAGGTCGAGCTCTGCGGATGGCTCGGTGAAGGGGAAGAAGTTAGTGCGGAAGCGGGTCTTCGCGCCCTCGCCGAACAGCTGCGTCGCGACGTGGTCGAGGGTTCCCTTCAGGTGCGCCATCGTGATGCCCTTGTCGACGACCAGGCCCTCGAACTGGGTGAACACCGGCAGGTGCGTCGCGTCGAACTCGTCCGTGCGGTAGACCCGGCCTGGGCACAGCACATAGATCGGCACGTCGCGCTCGAGCATCGTGCGCACCTGCACGGGGCTCGTGTGCGTGCGCATCACGAGGTGGCGCGAGGCGGGGTCGACGAAGAAGGTGTCCTGCATCTGGCGGGCAGGATGGTCGACATCGAAGTTCAGCGCGTCGAAGTTGAACCACTCGTGCTCGAGCTCTGGGCCCTCCGCGACCTCCCAGCCCATGCCGACGAAGAGGTCTTCGATCTGCTCGCGCATGAGGGCGAGCGGATGGCGCGCGCCGGTGCGCGTGCGGGTCGGCACGGCCGTGATGTCGATGCGCTCGGCCTCGAGCTTGGCCGCCAGCTCGGCCTCGGCGAGTTCGCCCTCGCGTGCCGCGAGCGCCTGGTTCACCTGGCCGCGCGCCTTGCCGATGAGCTGCCCGAACTCGGCCTTGCGATCCTTCGGCACACTGCGCATGAGCGCATTGAACGCGGCGAGGGGCGAGCCCTCCCCCGCGTGCGCGGCGCGTGCGGCTTTCAGTTCGGCGGTATCACCGGCGGCGGCGATGGCTGCGAGCGCATCGGCGACGGCGGCATCCACCCCCTCGGGCGTGATCTCTTGCGGCTCAGACACAAGAATCGAGTCTACCGGGGCCGCACCCCGCCACGCTCACGACGCAGATCCCGCGCACCACGGATGGCCAGGGCCGAAATCCTCCGTGATGCTCGAGATCTGCGTCGTGCGGTTAGAAGCCGTGTCCGTCGAGCTTGCCTGCACCCGTCTGCAGACCGATGACCTCGGTGAGCGTCGCCCCGTCGCGCTTGCGCGGATCCTTCGGCACCCTCGGAGACTTGGCCGTGCGCTTCTGCAGTCGGTAGGCGACGTACGAGAGCAGCAGACACAGGATGACGTAGATCGTGCCGCCGACGATCGCCGACGGAATGAGGGGCGAGTGGTACACCGCGTTGCTGCCGAGCAGCTTCACCGTGTACAGCAGCTCCTGGTAGGTGATGATGTAGCCGAGTGCCGTGTCCTTCAGCGTGACGACCAGCTGCGCGACGACCACCGGCATCATCGCTCGCAGTGCCTGCGGCAGGAGGATGCGGATCATGACGCCCGACTTGCGCAGGCCGATCGCGTAGCCGGCCTCGCTCTGCCCTCGGGGCAGCGACTCGACTCCGGCACGGAACACCTCTGCGAGCACCGAACCGTTGTAGGCGATGAGCGCGATGACGACCGCCATGTACGGGCTCATCTTGAGTCCGATGACGGGAAGACCGTAGTACAGCAGCATCATGAAGATCAGCACGGGGATGGCCCGCAGCACCTCGACGATCCACATGACGGGGACGCGCAGCCAGGCGTGGTCGCTCAGTCGGCCGACACCGAGCACGAAGCCGACGACGATGGCCCCGATCGCCGCGACGATGAACGCGCTGAGGGTCGCGAGCAGTGCCTCACCGAAGCGCTGCCACACGGCGGTGTAACTGAAGATGTTCCACTTGTCCGCGGTGAACTGCCCCGTCGCGGCCAGTCGCCAGACGACCCATCCGAGCACGGCGGCCACCACGACGATGGCGACGACGCCGATGATGCGGTTGCGGACGACGGCCTTCGGTCCGGGAACGTCGTAGAGAACAGAAGTCATCGTGCCACCCTCCAGCGTCGCTCCAGAGTTCGCTGCAGCCATCCGAGAAGCAGCACGAGCACGACGAAGATGACCATCACCCAGATCAGCACGACGAGCTGGTTCTCGCCCTGCTCACTGAGCCAGGAACGGATCGAACCGAGATTCAGAACCGAGAAGCCTGCCGCCACTGTCGTGTTCTTCAGCAGGGCGATCAGCACGTTCATCATGGGCGGAACGACTGAGCGCGTCGCCTGCGGCAGCACGACGAGAGACATCACCTGACCGAAGGTGAGGCCAAGGGCTCGTGCCGCTTCGGCCTGACCGACCGGAACCGTGTTGATTCCGGACCGGATGGTCTCCGCCACATATGTGGCGGTGTAGACGCCGAGCGCGATGGTCGCCAGCAGAAGCGCGCTCGACCTCTTGTCGAGCAGGATGGGCACGCAGAACGCGAAGAAGAACATGACCAGCGTCAGCGGCGTGTTCCGAATCCAGTTCACGTAGACCGTGCCGAACGCTCTTGCGATCGGAACCGGCGAGACGCGGGCAGCGCCCACGATGAATCCGAGAACGACCGCGAGTGCACCGCCGGCGAAGAACAGCACCAGCGTGCCGCCGAGTGCCTCTCCCCAGAGGTCGAGATGATTTGTGATCACGCCCACTGCGTTCTCCTGTCCGCTGTTCGCTGTTCGCTGTTCGCTGTCAGAAACAGTGCGGGTGGCCGCGTGGCCACCCGCACTGTTTCAGGTCATTCGACCGGGTCGACCGTCGGCTGCGTGGCGTCGACGCCGGCCGAGCCGAGGTTGTTGTCGAAGATCTGCTGCCAGATGTCGCCACCGTTGGTGAGCGTGTCGTTGAAGAACGCCTGCAGCACGGTGTCTCCCTTGGTGAGGCCGATGCCGTAGCGCTCCTCGCTGAAGACGTCGCCGACGATCTTGAGGTTGTCGGGGTCCTGCGCGGCGTAGCCGATGAGGATGGCCTCGTCCGTCGTGACCGCGTCGACCTGACCGCTCTTGAGGTCCTCGACGCACTGCGAGTACGTGTCGTACTCCTTCGTCTGGGCGGGCGTGTCGTCCTTGATGCGCTGGATCGACGTGGAACCCGTTGCCGAGCAGACCACGTCGCTGTCTGTCAGCGAGTCCTCACCCGTGATGGTGTCGTTGTCCGCGGCGACGAGCAGGCCCTGGCCGGTGATGAAGTACGGGCCGGCGAACGAGATGAGTTCCTTGCGCTCGTCGGTGATCGAGTAGGTGCCGACATAGAAGTCGATGTCACCGTTCACGATCGCCTGCTCGCGGTTGGCGGAGGCGATCGCCTCAAAGGTGATGTCGTCCTCGTCATAGCCGAGCGAGGCGGCCATCCAGCGGGCGATGTCGATGTCGAATCCGCTGCGCTCATTGGTCGCAGGGTCCAGGTAGCCGAGACCGGGCTGGTCCTCCTTGACACCGATCGTGACCTTGCCCGCATCCGTGATGCGGTCGAACGTCGGGCTGCCATCAAGGGTGACGTCGGTGGCGACCTCCCACGGGTCGTCTGCGCTGTCGCTCGTTCCGGTTCCGTCGGGCGATCCGCTGTTGCAGGCGGTGAGGCCGAAGAGCGCGGCGGCGGCAAGACCGACGCCGGCAATGGTGCGAAGTTTACGCATGTGATGTTCCTCTTTCCTGGTGTGGCTGCGAGTAAGAGTCAGTGGGTGATGAGCTTCGAGAGGAAGTCCTTCGCGCGGTCCGACTGCGGGGTGGTGAAGAACTGCTCGGGCACGGCCTGCTCGACGACCTCGCCATCCGCCATGAACACGACTCGATCGGCGGCCTTGCGAGCGAAGCCCATCTCGTGGGTCACGACGATCATCGTCATGCCCTCTTTGGCGAGGCCCGTCATCACGTCGAGCACCTCGTTGATCATCTCGGGGTCGAGCGCGCTCGTCGGCTCGTCGAACAGCATCACCTTCGGCTGCATGGCAAGGGCGCGGGCGATCGCGACGCGCTGCTGCTGGCCGCCGGAGAGCTGCGCGGGAAGCTTCGAGGCCTGATGCGCGACGCCGACGCGGTCGAGCAGCGCGAGCCCCTCCTTGTCCGCCTCCGCCTTGCTCTTCTTGAGCACTTTGGTGGGGCCGAGCGTCACGTTCTCGAGGATCGTCAGGTGCGAGAAGAGGTTGAACGACTGGAACACCATGCCGACCTCCGCGCGCAGCTTGGCGAGCGCCTTGCCCTCTTTGGGCAGCTCCTTGCCGTCGATCGTGATCGAGCCGCTGGTGATCGTCTCGAGCCGGTTGATCGTGCGGCACAGGGTCGATTTCCCCGATCCGGATGGCCCGAGGATGACGACCACTTCGCCCGCGTCAACTGTCAGATTGATGTTCTTCAGCGCGTGGAACTCGCCATAGTGCTTCTCAACGTCGCTGATAACGACCAAAGGTTCCGCCATACGGTTCACCTTGGCACACTCATCACACGTTCGGAATCCCCTTGCACCAGGTTTACCGAGTTGTAACGCGCAGGGGTGAGTCAGGCGCGAAGCGCGAACGCGCTCTCGTACAGGCACACGCTGGCGGCCGTCGCCAGGTTGAGCGATTCGGCCCGTCCGAAGATCGGCAGCCGCAGCACCTCATCGGCGAGCGCCTTCGCCTCATCTGGCAGCCCGCGCGCCTCGTTGCCGAACACCCAGGCCGTCGACTGGGCGAGTGCTCCCGCCTGGCGCGCCTGCAGCAGGTCGCTGCCACCGATGTCCGCCGCGAGCACGGCCATCCCCGCCCCGCGGGCACGGCCGACGACGTCGGCGAGGTCGGCGCCGACGGCGACCGGGATGTGGAAGAGCGACCCCGTCGTCGATCGCACGACCTTGGGGTTGTACGGGTCGACGGTGCGACCGGTGAGCACGACCGCGTCGGCACCGACCGCGTCGGCCGCGCGGATGATCGTGCCGAGATTGCCCGGATCGCGCACCTCCTCGCAGATCGCGATCAGCATGGGCGGGCTGGCGAAGACATCCTTCAGCGCCGTCGGATTCTGCCTGGCGACGGCGACGAACCCCTGCGGAGTGACAGTGTCGGCCATCGCCTCGAGCACCTGCTCGGTGACGAACTCGAACTCGATCTCGGCATCCGAGAGAGCGTTGCGCACGTCGGGATGCTTCTCCAGCGCGGTCGGCGTGACGTACAGCTCGTCGATGACATCCGGACGATAGTCGACGGCCTCGCGCACCGCCTGCGGACCCTCGAGCAGGAAGAGTCCCGTCTCGGCGCGGTGTGCTTTGCGGCTCAGCTTCGCAACGGCACGGACACGGGGCGAGCGGGGGTTCTCGAGCACTCCCCCAGTCTACGAACCCTTCGACAGGCTCAGGGACCTAAGAGGCCCGACCCCTGAACGGGGTCGGGCCTTCGAAAGGTGCAACTGCTTACGCCGCCTTGGGGGCGTTCACGTCGGCGGGGAGCGCCTTGCGGGC